>JBJTQX010000094.1:0-38579 GCA_046075855.1 Actinomycetes bacterium | reverse complement strand
CCGCGCAGTTGTCCTCCACGAAGCACCAGTCGCGGACGTTGAGCCCGTCGCCGTACAGCGGCACCTTCTGCCCGTCGAGCAGGTTGGTCGTGAACAGCGGGATGACCTTCTCCGGGTACTGCCACGGCCCGAAGTTGTTCGAGGACCGGGTGACGATCACCGGCAGGTCGTAGGTGTCGTGGTAGGCGAGCGCGATGAGGTCGGAGCCGGCCTTCGAGGCCGAGTACGGCGAGCGCGGGCCGAGCGGGTCGGTCTCGGCGAACGACCCCTCGTCGATGGACCCGTACACCTCGTCGGTGGAGATGTGGAGGAACCGCTCGACGCCCACCCGCCGGGCGATGTCGCACATGACGTTCGTGCCATCGCAGTTGGTCTTCACGAACGCGTCGGGGTCGACGATCGAACGGTCGACGTGGCTCTCCGCCGCGAAGTGCACGACCATGTCGTGGCCGGGCATCGCCGCACCCACCGACTCGCGGTCGGTGATGTCGCCGCGCACGAACGAGAAGCGAGGATTGCCCTCGAGGTCCTTGAGGGTCTCGAGGTTGCCCGCGTAGGTGAGGGCGTCGAAGACCGTGACCTCGTCGTCCGAGTTGGCGAGGACGTGGCGGACGTAGTTGGAGCCGATGAACCCGGCTCCACCGGTGACGAAGAGGCGCATGGTCTCCCTCGGGTCAGGTGCGCATCGCCCACGCAGGGCGGAGGCGCGGTTCGATGTCGGCGCGTCGCGGGTTGTCCTGGTCGCGCTTCGAGAGGATGGGGTCGGTCACGCCCCAGTCGGCGGCGATGGCCGGGTCGTCCCAGGCCACGCCGCACTCGTCCTGCGGGTTGTAGTAGCCGTCGACGAGGTACGTGATCGTCATGTCGGTGAGCGACGCGAAGCCGTGGGCCACGCCCGGCGGGATGAAGATGCCGCCGTGGTCGTGGGTGCCGTCCTCGCGCCGGCCGAGGTCGAGGCACAGCGTGGCGCCATCGGTGGGGCCGCCGGCTCGGAGATCGTGGAGCACGACGCGGGCCCGGCCGTAGGGGACGTACCAGTAGTCGGCCTGGTGCAGGTGGTAGTGCAACCCGACGATGCACCCCGCCTGTCGGTCGCCCCGGTTGCCCTGGATCATCTCGCGACCTTCGGGGAACCACTGGCGTCGGTAGGTCTCGACGAAGTAGCCCCGGTCGTCCCCGTGCACCACGGGATCGACGAGGTACACGCCCTTGATGACCTCGGATTCGGTCACGGTCGCCATGTCAGTCCAGCTCCACCTTCGAGTCGTCGCCCAGCATGAGTCGCAGGGCCCGCGGCCGCCGCTCGGAGCGCACCACCTCGACGTCGCGTCCGATGAGGGAGTCGGTGAGTCGGTGGATGCCGACGATGCGAGCGGACTCGAGCACCACGGAGTGGTCGAGCTCGGAGTCGATGATCTCGCAGCCCGACGCGACCGAGGAGAACGGCCCGATGTACGAGTCGACCACCCGGGTGCCGGAACCGATCACCACCGGGCCTCGGATCCGCGAGTTCACGATCTCGGCCCCCTCCTCGATCACCACCCGGCCCTCGATCTCGGAGGCCTCGTCGACCGAGCCGAGCTGGCGGGGTTCGAGGATCTCGAGCACGAGCCGGTTGCACTCGAGCAGCGGGTCCTTCTTGCCCGTGTCGATCCACCAGCCCTCGAGTACCTCGTGGCGTACCCGGTGCCCCTGCTCGATGAGCCACTGGATGGCGTCGGTGATCTCGAGCTCGCCCCGGGGGGAGGGCGCGATGGCGCGCACCGCATCGTTGATGTGGTGGTCGAAGAGGTAGACGCCGACGAGCGCGAGGTCGGACGGTGGATCCGCGGGCTTCTCGACGAGCCCGACGATGTGGCCCTCGGAGTCGACGTCGGCCACCCCGAACTGCCGGGGGTCGTCGACGTGCGCGAGGAGGATCTGGGCCGCGGGCGCATCGGGTCCGCCGGCGGCGCGTGCCGCGGTGAAGCTCGCCACGAACCCGGTGAGGTCCTGCTCGAGCATGTTGTCGCCGAGGTACATCACGAAGTCGTCATCGCCGAGGAAGCCGGACGCGATGAGCACGCAGTGTGCGAGTCCGAGGGGCGCGTCCTGGGGGATGTAGGTCACCTCGACCCCCCAGCGGGAGCCGTCGCCGACCGCCTCCCGGATCTCGGCCCCCGTGTCGCCGGTGATGATCCCGATCTCGCGGATCCCGGCCGCAGCCATCCCCTCGATCCCGTAGAAGAGGATCGGCTTGTTGGCGATGGGCACCAGCTGCTTGGCGCTCGTGTGGGTGATGGGGCGCAGGCGGGTACCGGCACCCCCGGCGAGGATCAGGCCCTTCATCGGGCTGCAGGCTAGGCGACCGACCCCGTCGACCCCTTCCTCCCGCCCGACCCCGCATCCCGGTCCCCGTGCGGGAGAATGCCGGCTCGAGTCGGCGGCGATCCCTGCCGATACCCGGGGGACGGCACCGATGGAGTCCGCCACCCGGGACCCGCCGGCCCGTAACCTCATACGCCACACCGCCCACATGAACCACACGAGCCGATGACCCGCCCGCACCCCGCCCCGCGACGTCCCGCCGCCCGCCTCCTGGCGGTGGCCGTGCTCGTCGCGCTCGGCGCCGCAGGGCTCGTGGCCGCTCGCTCGGCCCGTCCGGCTCGTGCGGACACGAGCGTGACCGTGCCGATGATGGGTCCGTCGGTGCTCAACGCCCAGCAGCTCGCCTCCTGGTACCGCGCGACGGGACGCACGCTCAACGTGCCGGGCGAGACGATCGAGGCGTTGGCCACCTACTACGTGGAGGAGGGCAACGGGGTCAACATCCGCGGCGACCTCGCCTTCGCACAGTCCATCGTCGAGACCGGGTACTTCGGGTTCGCCGGCAGCATGGTGAAGCCCACCGACTACAACTTCGCGGGCATGGGCGCGTGCGACACGTGCTCCTCGGGTCGGCAGTTCCCGAGCGCCCGGACCGGCGTGCGCGCGCAGGTCCAGCACCTGCGCAACTACGCGGACATCACCTCCCGGGCCACGATGCTGCCGACCCCGCCGGTGGTCGAGTGGTACGGGCGTCGCGTGGTGAACGGCGTCGTGACCTACGACCCGGCCCTGGCGATCTACAACTTCGACACGTTCTTCGCGAAGGGGCGCGCGCTCAACTGGAACCAGATGGGCAACGGCAACTGGGCCACCGCGACCAACTACTTCGCGACGGTGCTCGGGGTCTACGAGCGCATCCTCACCTGGAACGGGATCCCCACGATCGCCGAGGCCGGTGCTGATCCGGCGGGGCGTACCGACGTCGTCGAGCGGGTTCCGGGTGGGGTCCACATCGGCGGCTGGTCCTTCGACGTGTCCACCCCCGATCCGATCAACGTCCGCATCACCCTCAACGGCTCGCCGATCGCTACCACGCTCGCCAACCTCTCGCGCCCCGATGTCGACGCGGTCTACCACTGGGGTCCCAACCACGGCTTCGATGCGGTGATCCCGGTCAGCGTGGGGGGCACGGTCTGCGCGTTCGGCGTGAACGTCGGGGTCGGCTCGCGGGACACGCCACTCGGCTGCGGCAACATCCCGGGCCCCGATCCGGTCGGCTCCCTCGACTCGATCGCCCGTGCCCCGGGGGGGACCCGCATCACGGGCTGGGGCCTCGATCCCGACCTCGGTGGCGCCGCAACGATCCTCGTGACCCGTGATGGCGCGCTCGCCGCGGCGATCCCGGCCGGGTCACCTCGCGCCGATCTCGTGCCGATCTTCCCGCCCTACGGCCCCAACCACGGCTTCGACGCGGTGGTGCCCGTCCCGGGCGGCAACGTCTGCGTCTACGTGGTGAACGCAGGTCCCGGCGTCACCCGCCAGCTCGGGTGCCGGTCCCTCATCGGGCCAGATCCGATCGCGCGCCTCGACCTCGTCGAGCGCGTGCCGGGCGGGGTCCGGGTGAAGGGTTGGGCCATCGACCCCGACTCGGCCGATCCCGAGCCGGTCCACGTGTACGCAGGCGGTGTCGGTGTGGCGATCCTCGCCGACCGCCCGTTCCCCGGGTTCTCCTCGTACTTCCCGGGCTACGGCGACAACCACGCGTTCGACGCCGTCGTACCCATCCCGGGCGGTTCGGTCTGCGCGTACGCGATCAACCTCGGTCCGGGGAGCGGCAACCGCCAGATCGGCTCGTGCACCAACGTGCTCGGCCCGGTCCCGGTCGGCGCGCTCGATGCGGTCCAGCGGGTGCCCGGTGGCGTCCGGCTCACCGGGTGGGCGCTCGATGCGGACACGGCCGACGGACTGGCGGTGCACGTGTACGCGAACGGGCAGTTCGTCGGGGCGGTCGGGGCCGGTACCGCGCGGTCCGACATCGGCGGGTTCTTCCCCGCCTGGGGTCCGAACCACGGGCTCGACGCAACGCTCCCGGTGACCGCGACGGGCTCGGTGCAGTACTGCGCGTACGCGATCAACGTGGGCTTCGGCGGGGTGAACCCGTCGCTCGGGTGCCGCACCATCACGATCGCGACCCAGCCCATCGGCGTCGTGGACGCGGTCGCACGCGTGGGCAACGGCATCCGCATCACCGGGTGGGCGCTCGACCCCGACAGCGGTGACCCGATCTGGCTCCACGTCTACGTGGACGGTGTGTTCCGCGGGGCGGTGCTCGCGAACGTGGCCCGTCCCGATCTCGTCGCGGTCTACCCCGGTTACGGCGAGGCGCACGGGCTGGACGCGACGATCGACGGAGGCGGCAGCCGGGTCTGCGTCTTCGCGATCAACGCCGGGGCCGGCGGGGTGAACCCGCAGCTCGGCTGCCGCACGCTCTGAGCGCAATCAGACGATGAAGTACTTGGCCTCGGGGTGGGGCACGATGATCGCCGAGGTCGACTGCTCGGGGTCGAGCTGGAACTCCTCGGTGAGGGAGACGCCGATGGCGTCGAGGTCGAGGAGGTCGGCGAGCTTGGCCTGCTCCTCGAGCTCCGGGCAGGCCGGGTAGCCCCAGGAGTACCGAGAGCCCCGGTACTGCTGGCGGAACAGGCCGGCGAGCGTCGGGCCGTCCTCGTCGGCGAAGCCCCACTCCTCGCGGATGCGCCGGTGCCAGAGCTCGGCGAGCGCCTCGGTCATCTCCACGCTGAGGCCGTGGCAGCGCAGGTAGTCGTTGTACCGGTCGGCTGCGAACAGTTCCCGCTCGCGCCGGGTCGCGTCCTGGCCCACGGTCACCACGTGGAAGCCGACGTAGTCGACCTCGCCGCTCGCCACCGGCCGGAAGAAGTCGGCGATGCAGTGGAACGGGGCTCGGCGCTGACGCGGGAAGCGGAGGCGCAGCCGCTCCGCGGTGCGTGACTCGTCGGTCCAGATGATGACGTCGCCGCCGTCGCCGTTGGCGGGGAAGTAGCCCCAGGCGACCGAGGGCACGAGCCACCCCTCGGCCCGGGCCCCGGCGAGCTCCTCGTGGAGCACGGGCCGGAGGCGCTCCTTGAACTCCTCGTCGGTCTCGTGGTGGCCGTCGCGGACCTCGGGGCGGAACTGCCACTGGTTGCGGAACAGCGCGGTTTCGTTGATGTAGGCCGCGATCTCGTCGAGCGCGATGCCCTTGGCCACGCGGGACCCGAGGAACGGCGGGGTGAAGACCGGCACGTCGGTGGCGACCGCGGAGCGGGCCGGCACCTCGACCTCCTCGGCCGCGGTCTCGGCGCTCGCCCGGACCGGCAGGCGCCGTCCGCCCTCGGCCCGACCGAACTCGGGGTCGAGGTTGCCGTCGCGCTTGCCCTGCATGAGCGTGTCGACCGTGCGCAGGCCCTCGAACGCGTCCTTACCGTAGAAGACCCGCCCCTCGTAGACCTTGCGCAGGTCGGACTCGACGTAGGTGCGGGTGAGCGCGGCGCCGCCGAGCATCACCGGGTAGTCGGCCAGCCCGCGCTCGTTGAGCTCCTCGAGGTACTCGCGCATGATGATCGTCGACTTCACGAGCAGGCCGCTCATGCCGATGGCGTCGGCCCCGACCTCCTCGGCCTTCTCGATGAACGCGCTCAGCGGTTGCTTGATGCCGATGTTGTGGACCTCGTAGCCGTTGTTCGTGAGGATGATGTCGACGAGGTTCTTGCCGATGTCGTGGACGTCGCCCTTCACGGTGCCGAGGACGACCACGCCCTTGCCGCCGGCGCCGGTCTTCTCCATGTGCGGCTCGAGGTGGGCGACCGCCTGCTTCATCGTCTCGGCGCTCTGGAGCACGAACGGCAGCTGCATCTCGCCGGTGGCGAACCGCTCGCCCACGATCTTCATGCCCTCGAGCAGCACGTCGTTGATGATGGAGATGGCGGGCCGTCCTGCGCCGAGGGCCTCGTCGAGCTCGGCCTCGATGCCCTCCCGCTCGCCGTCGATGATGCGGTGCTGCAGGCGTTCCTCGACCGGCCAGCCCGAGCGGTCCTCGCGCTCGACCGCCCCGGCGGTGACGTTCTCGAAGAGCGCCATGAACTCGGTGAGCGGGTCGTAGCCGTCGGTGCGGCGATCCCAGATCAGGTCGAGCGCGACCTCCTTGGCCCGGTCGTCGATGCGGTGCATGGGCATGATGCGGGCTGCGTGCACGATGGCCGCGTCGAGGCCGACCTTGCGGCACTCGTCGAGGAACACGCTGTTGAGCACGTGGCGCGCCGCCGGCTTCAGGCCGAAGGACACGTTCGAGAGCCCGAGCACGGTCGACGCGCCGGGGAGCTCGGTCTTGATGCGGCGGATCGCCTCGATCGTCTCGATCGCGTCGCGGCGGAGGTCCTCGGTGCCCGCGCTGAGCGGGAAGGTGAGCGGGTCGAAGAACAGATCGGTGGGCGGGATGCCGTACCGCTCGGTCGCGAGGTCGTAGATGCGGCGGCAGACCCGCATCTTCCACTCCACGTCACGGGCCTGGCCCTCCTCGTCGCTCGCGAGGCAGATCACCGCGGCGCCGTACTCCGCGGCGAGGCGGAACACCCGGTCGAGCCGGCTCCCCTCGTGCTCGCCCTCCTCGAGGTTCGCGGAGTTGAGGATGGCCTTGCCGCCGAAGAGCTGCAGGCCGGTCTCCATGACCTCCGGCTCGGTCGAGTCGAAGACGAGGGGGAGCGCGGCCTGGGTCGCGAACCGTCCGGCGATCTCGCGCATGTCGTCGACCCCGTCGCGACCCACGTAGTCCACGCACACGTCGAGCACGTGCGCGCCCTCGCGCACCTGCTCGCGGGCCATGTTCGTGCAGGTGTCCCAGTCGCCCTCGAGCATGGCCTCCCGGAACTTCTTCGATCCGTTGGCGTTCGTGCGCTCGCCGATGGCGAGGTAGGCCACGTCCTGGTCGAAGGTCACCTGGCTGTAGATGCTCGCGGCCGAGGGCTCGTGCACCGGGTGGCGCTCGGCCGGGGCCCGGCCGCCGACCCGCTCGACGACCGCCCGGATGTGGTCCGGGGTGGTGCCGCAGCAGCCGCCGACCACGTTCACGCCGAACTCGGTGGTGAAGCGATCGTGCGCGTCGGCGAGCTGGGCGGGGGAGAGGTCGTAGTGCGTGTGCCCGTCCACCACGCTGGGGAGGCCGGCGTTCGGGAGCACCGAGAGGAACGTGCGCGCGTGCTGCGAGAGGAAGCGCAGGTGCTCGGTCATCTCGGCCGGTCCGGTCGCGCAGTTCATGCCGATGACGTCGGGACGCATCGCCTCGAGCGTCGTGAGGGCCGCCCCGATCTCGGAGCCGACGAGCATGCGGCCGGTGGTCTCCATGGTGACCTGCACCATGAGGGGCACCTCGCGCCCGACGGCGGCCATCGCGCGGCGGCAGGCGATCATCGCGGACTTCGCCTGGAGGAGGTCGTAGACCGTCTCGATGAGCAGCACGTCGGAGCCGCCGTCGAGCAGGCCGCGGGCCTGCACCTCGTAGTCGTCCCGCAGCTCGCGGAACGTGATGGCGCCGAGCGAGGGGAGGCGGGTGCCCGGACCGATCGACCCGACGACCCACCGCGGTCGATCGGGGGTCGAGTGGTCGGCCGCCACCTCCTTGGCGATCCGCGCCGCCGCGAGGTTGAGGTCGTAGGCCCGGTCCGCGATGTCGTACTCGTTGAGGACGAGCCCGAACGCTCCGAAGGTCGCGGTTTCGACCGCGTCGCAGCCGGTCGACAGGTAGGCGTCGTGCAGTGCGGCGATGAGGTCGGGCCGCGTCGCCACGAGGTTCTCGTTGCAGCCCTCGAGGTCGGGGCCGCCGAAGTCGTCGGGCCCGAGGTCGTGGGCCTGCATCCACGTGCCGAAGCCGCCGTCGAAGACGAGCACGCGATCGCGGAGGGCGGCGAGGAAGCTGGACATCGGGCGGGGAGTCTACGGGGTCGTTCCCGCCCCGATCCCCGTCGGCGCACCGTCCGGACCCGTGCTCCCGGGCGACGGTTCCGTACACTGCCGAGGTGAAGATCTACACGCGCGGCGGTGACGACGGCACGACCGCTCTCTTCTACGGCGGCCGGGTGCGCAAGCACGCCGCAGGGCCGACCTGCTACGGCGCGACCGACGAGGCCGTCTCGGTGATCGGGCTCGCCCGGGCCGATACCGAGCCGGGTTCCGAGATCTTCGAGCTCCTCGTGCGGTTGCAGCGTGAGCTCTTCGTCGTGGGTGCCGAGCTCGCGACGGCGCCTGACAACCGGGCCAAGCTCGTCGACGGCACCTCGCGGGTGACTGCGGACATGGTGTCGGCCCTCGAACCCATCATCGACACGGTCACCGAACGCTTCGCGATGCCGCAGGAGTTCGTGCTCCCCGGCGAGAACCGGGTCTCGGCCGCCCTCGATGTGGCCCGCACGGTGGTTCGACGGGCCGAGCGCGACTGCGTGGCGGCCACCGAGGTCGAGTGGCTCGAGCCGACGAGCCAGGTGGTGCCCTACCTCAATCGGCTCGCCGACCTGCTCTGGACGCTGGCGCGTTGGCAGGAGGGCGCGTTCCGTCCTGCTCGGCCCGTCGACTGATCGCCGCGCCGCAGCGGCCGTCGCCGTCGGTCCGCCCGTAGTATCCGCACCGCAGTCCGCGACCCCAGGAGACCCCGTGAGCCTCGCGTTCCGTGCCAGCGCCGCCGACCCGGCATCCGTCCGCACCGACCTGCTCGCCGTCCCGGCGTTCGCGGGCCGGGTGCTCGGACCCGGGGCCGAGGTCGTCGACGACGCGCTCGACGGCGGCCTCTTGGCCTTCCTCGGCGAGGCGGGGTTCGACGGCAAGGTCGGGGAGGCCCTCCTCGTTCCGGTCGGAACCGCGTTGGGCGCACGTTCGGCGCTGGTCGTGGGGCTCGGGACTCGCAGGGACATGACGCTCGACGACCTGCGCAAGGTCGGTGCCCTCATCGCCAAGCGGGCCGCGCGCGCGGCGAGTGCCGCAACCACCGTGCTCGAGGCCATCCCGGACTCGATGGAGCGGGCCGATGCCGCGCAGGCGCTGGTCGAGGGCGTCGTGCTCGGTGGCTACCAGTACCTCGAGTACAAGTCGAAGGCCAAGGCTGCGCGCCTCGCCCGGGTCACGCTGCTGGGCCGCGGTGGCGCGAGCACCACGAACGCGGCGGCTCGCGGTGCCCTCGTCGCCGGGGCGGCCTGCTGGGCCCGCGACATCATCAACACGCCGTCGAACGACAAGGCGCCGGAGGTGTTCGCGCGCGCGGCCCAGACCCTCCTGCGCGGCAAGGGTGTGCGGGTCCAGGTGCTCGGTCCCGACGAGATCCGCCGGGCCCGCATGGGTGGCGTGATCGGGGTCGGGCAGGGCTCGGCGCGTCGCCCGCGTTTCGTGAAGGTGACCTACTCCCCGCCGGGCGCCCGCGGCCCGGCTCTCGCGCTCGTCGGCAAGGGTGTGGTGTTCGACACCGGCGGCATCTCGATCAAGCCCGCCGCCGGCATGGAGACCATGAAGACCGACATGTCGGGCGCCGCCGCGGTGCTCGCGACGATGTCGGTGCTCAAGGACCTCGGGGTCAAGCACAAGGTCGTGGCCTACGCGCCGCTGGTCGAGAACATGCCGAGCGGCACCGCGATCCGGCCCGGCGACGTGCTGAAGCACCGCAACGGGATGACGACCGAGGTACTCAACACCGACGCGGAGGGCCGGCTCATCCTCGCCGACGCCCTCGCGCTCGCGGTGGACGACGGTGCCGGTGCGATCGTCGACGTGGCGACGCTCACCGGCGCGTGCGTGGTGGCCCTCGGGGACCGGATCGCCGGACTCATGGGCAACGACGATGCGTGGCGCGACACCGTGCGGGCCGCGGCCGACCAGGTCGGCGAGGCCGTGTGGCCCCTCCCGCTCCCGAAGGAGTACCAGTCGCTCCTCGAGTCTGAGGTGGCCGACCTCCGCAACATCAGCACCGGGGGCTACGGCGGCACGTTGACCGCGGGGCTCTTCCTGCAGCACTTCGTCGGGGAGGTGCCGTGGGCGCACCTCGACATCGCCGGGCCGTCCCGAGCTGCCACCGACTCGGGCTACACGCCGAAGGGCGGCACCGGGTTCGCGACCCGAACCCTCATCGAGCTGGCGCGCTCCTACACCCCGCCGAAGCGCACCCGCGGCTGAGCCCGCGCCTCCTGCGCCCCGCACGGGGATTGGGCTAGAAACGCCTCCGAGATCGTCGGGATCTGAGGGGGAGCCGATGTCCGGTCATGGAACGTTCGCGCGGCGTGCGGTCGCGTCGGGTGTGGTCGTTGCGCTGAGCGGTTCGGTGGTCGTCGCGGTCGGCGGACCCGCGGGCGCCGCGCCGGGTGGTCGGGCTGCCGCTGCGAGCCGGGTGGCTCGATCCGCCGCGGCCTACAACGAGCTCACGGCCACGATGATCGACAACGAGTTCCTGCCCCGGACCACCACGGTGAACCCGGGGACCACGATCCACTGGTCGAACGAAGGCCGCAACGAGCACAACGTGAAGCCCGACAAGGCCTCCGACAAGACCTTCGGCGACGCGCTCATCGGCATCGGTGAGGAGTACCAGAACAAGTTCGAGACGCCCGGGGTGTACGCGTACTACTGCTCGTTCCACGGCGCGCCCGGCAAGGGCATGTACGGCAACGTCATCGTCCGGAACGCTGACGGCACGCTCCCGGCCGGTGCAGACAAGGTGAACCGGGGCAAGTCCGGTCCGGCCGCCCGGGGCAAGCCGAGGACGATCGAGGTGCCCAAGGACTCCAAGACCATCCAGGGTGCGATCGACCGGGCGAAGCCGGGCGACCTCGTGCTCGTCTCGCCCGGCGTGTACCACGAGGCGGTCGTCATCACCACCGATCGGATCGTGCTGCGTGGCCTCGACCGCAACGCAGTCATCCTCGATGGTCGGTACCAACTCGAGAACGGGGTGAAGGTCATCGACGCGAACGGCGTCGCGGTCGAGAACATGACGGCCCGGCGTTACGAGCGCAACGGTTTCTTCTGGACCGGCGCGAAGGGGTACCGGGGTTCGTACCTCACGTCGACCCGGACTGGTGACTACGGGATCTACGCGTTCGACTCGGTCGACGGTTGGTTCGACCACGATTACGGCGCGGGTTCCCCGGACGCCGGCTTCTACATCGGCCAGTGCTACCCGTGCAACGCGATCATCACCGACTCGATCTCGGAGTACAACGGCCTCGGCTACTCCGGGACGAACGCGGGCGGCAACCTCGTCATCACGAACTCGATCTGGCGGTTCAACCGCGCGGGCGTCGTGCCGAACAGCGGCGACGGCGAGGCGAACCCGCCGGAGCGCGAGACGACGGTCATCGGCAACCTGGTCTACGACAACAACAACGGACAGACGCCGTCCATCGACGCGGCCAAGCTGGCCCAGGGCAACGGCATCCTCGTGGCCGGCGGTGAGGACAACCTCATCACGAAGAACCTCGTGTTCAAGCACGACATCGGCGGCATCGTGACCGTGCTGAACCCCGAGAAGCGCGTGTGGTTCCCGAACAACAACACCACGGTCGACAACGTGGTGCGCGACTCGGGGGAAGCCGACCTCGCAACCTTCGGCGGTGAGGGGAACTGCTTCGCGAGGAACCGGTTCGCGACGTCGAAGCCCTCGAACATCGAGCAGACGAACCCGTGCCCGCCGGGTACCCCGGGTGTCGCGCCGACCGACCAACTCGATCTCCAGAAGTACATCGACGCCACGAAACCACCCGGTGTCGACTACCGGATCGCCAAGACGCCGAAGCCGCCGAAGCTCGCGGGCATGCCGAACGCATCGTCGGCCAAGGCGGTCGCGGCGGTCGGTATCGCCGCGAAGGTGAAGGCCTGGATCAAGCGGGAGCAGGCCAAGGTTCGCACCCCGAAGGCCCCGAAGGACCTGCGCACCACGAAGGTGCCGGTGCCCTAGCGGCCGTCGACGCCGCGAACGCGATGAGGCCCCGGCTCGCGCCGGGGCCTCATCGCGTCATCGCATGGTGCAGGTCAGTGGGCGAGCGTCGACCCGTCGGCGAGTACCGCGTGCGGGAGGCAGTGCTGGTCGTACTCGGCGATGATGATCTCGCCCGCGTCCTCGCCGCACGCGGGGCAGCGGGGGTCGCGCCGCACCTTGAAGGTCCGGAACGACTGCTCGAGCGCGTCGTAGGCCAGCAGCCGGCCGCGCAGGGGATCCCCGAGGCTGAGGAGCAGCTTGATGGTCTCGAGGGCTTGGATGGAGCCGACGATGCCGGGCAGCACCCCGAGCACCCCGGCCTCGGCGCAGGACGGCGCGAGCTCCGGCGGGGGCGGCTCGGGCAGCAGGCAGCGGTAGCACGGGCCCTCGTAGGGGTCGAACACCGTGACCTGGCCCTCGAACCGGAAGATCGAGCCATGCACCACCGGGATGCGCTTGAGCAGGGACGCGTCGTTGAGCAGGTAGCGGGTCGGGAAGTTGTCGGTCCCGTCCACGACCACGTCGTACCCGTCGATGATCTCGAGCACGTTGTCCGCACCGAACCGCACATCGTGGGTGACCACGTTGACGTCGGGGTTCAGCATCGTGAGGGTCTTCTTCGCGGAGTCGACCTTGCGTTCGCCGACGCGATCCACGTTGTGGAGGATCTGGCGCTGCAGGTTCGAGTGGTCGACCACGTCCATGTCGACGATCCCGAGGGTGCCGACGCCCGCCGCCGCGAGGTACAGCGCGGCGGGGGAGCCGAGGCCGCCCGCGCCGAGCAGGAGCACCTTCGACTCGAGCAGCTTCTGCTGCCCGGCCTCACCGACCTCGGGGAGGAGGAGGTGACGCTTGTACCGGTCGCGCTGCTCGGTGGAGAGCACGGCGGGCGTGATCCAGGCCCTTCCTTCGTTCTTCCACTGGCCGAAGCCGCCAGACATGGAGACGACGTCGGTGTAGCCCATCTCGGCGAGGGTCTTGGCCGCGAAGGCCGAGCGCATGCCGCCCGCGCAGTACACGACGACCGGGGCGCCACGATCGGCGACCCGGGACTCCACCTGGGACTCGAGGAAGCCGCGGGCGATGTGGATCGCGCCGGGGATGGTGCCGGCGTCGTGCTCGTCCTGCTCGCGCACGTCGAGGAAGGTGGCCGCGCCGAGGCGCGCCTCGGCCTCCTCGGGGCTGATCTCGGTGATCTCGGTCTTCGTGCGGGCGAGGAGCTCGCGGAAGCTCGCCATGGTGGACCCCTCGTGGGCGTGGACGGACTGGCCGGGTCGTAAATCCTACTCACTGGGTCAGGTATTCCCAACCCCGAGCCTGGGGCCCCGGTGGGGGCTGGCCGCCGGTGCCCGGCGCCTAGCGGCGGTGCGGGTCGGAGTGGTCCCAGTCGGCGAGCAGGGTGCGGATGGCGGTGAGGAGGATGAGGGGCTGGTCGAGCATGGCGTGGTGCCCGGCTTCGGGGATCTCGACCACGGGGGCGACCCGGCCGAGGCGCTCGTACATGGCGTCACCGATCTCCCGGGTGACGATCCCGTGCTCGGAACGCAGCAGGGCGAACCGGCAGGTCACCGCCGAGAGGTGGGGCAGCGCGACCGCCCGGACCCCGCCGGTGAACTGGGCGAAGATCGTGCGGTCGAACTTCCACTGCCACCCACCGTCGACCGGCCGGAGCGACCGGCGCGCGACGTGGTCCATGACGTAGGGCAGGTATTGCTCCTGCGGTGGCACCGTGCGGAAGCGTGTGAGTGCCTCGTCGATGGAGGGGTACACCCGGGCCCGGCCGAACGCGTCGCGCACGTGGTACTCGCCGATCTCGGGGTCGGGTTCGGTGACCGGCGAGTCGCAGACGATGACGCCGGTGAGGTGGTTCGGGTGGAGCGCGGCCGTGGCGATGGTGACGAACCCGCCCATGCTGTGGCCGACGACGACGGGGCGGCCGACGATGCCGCCGGCCTCGGCCACCGCGATCACCTCGTCGGTCCAGTCCTCGAAGCGGTAGGCGTCGCGGTGGTCGGAGTCGCCGTGACCCGAGAGGTCGAGCGCGAGCACCCGGAACTCCTCGGCGAAGCGGGCGGCGACGTGGGTCCACCAGTGCGCGTTCGCACCGCCGCCGTGGACGAACACGAGGCCCCGGCGACCGGGTTCACCCCACGCGAGGTAGTGGATGCTCCGGCCGTCGATCTCCACGAACTCGTCGGTGAACGGTACGGCGAGCGCGCGCTGGAACCACTCGGGTGCGCCGTCGACCGGCTGGAAATCCATCGGGCGAGCCTAGTGACGGTGGGTCGTGATCCGATCCTCGGGCGATGCGCCGCCGGCGCGCGCGAGCAGGACGCCGGCGAGCAGGACGCCGAGTGCGATCGCAGGCGTCCACGGGATGCCGACGTACTCGCGCACGTGGTTCGGGAACCCCTGCATCCCGGTGAGCGAGATCACGAGGAACCCGATCGCGAGCACGGGCACCGAGGCGACCGCGGCGAACCGCCGCCACGGACCATCCCCGACCGTCGGACGTTCGAGCCAGGGGATCGGGAGGTGCTCGAGCGGCGCGGCGAGGAGCACGACGCCGACGGTCAACCCGAGGAACACCGTGACGTGCACGATCGTCGCAGGCCAGAACCACGCGTCCTGTGGGGTCGGTCGGTCGAGGCCCAGCAGGTGCTCGATGACCGTGAGCAGGATGAGTGCAGTGAGGTGCCAGAGGTAGACGGTCATTGCGAGCCCGCCCATGAGGCAGGTCGCCACCCACGCGCGCGGGCGGTGGCACCACCGGTCGAGGTGCGGCCAGGCCCACCCGATGAGCGCGACCAGCCACACCGAGTGCAGCGCGAGCACGAGCGTGGGCGGCGCCATGTTCGAGATCGGCTCGCCGGGCATGCCGACCAGCGAGATCGGGTACGGCCCGTAGCGGACCACCGCGAGGTTGACCACGAGCGCGGCCACGGCGACGAGCAGCAGCCGAGCCTCGCCGGCCCGCGCGCGCACGATGGGGCCGAGGGTCGCCGCCAGCACCCAGACCACGAGGAAGTTCACGACGCCGATCCCGCCGGTCACGTGGAAGCGTCCGAGGTCGATCGCCGTGATGACCACGAGTAGCGCGAGTACTGACGACCAGCCGCGTTCCGCCATCCTCGCGATCGGACCGGTGAGCGCGACCACGAGCACGTACACGCCGAGGAACCACAGCAACTGGGTGGAGAGCCGGGCGAGGGGGCCGGCGGCGCGTGGGAGGGCCGCCTCGAGGCCGAGCGCGATGGGGACCCAGATCGCGAGGTAGTAGAGCGCAGGGCGGGCGAGACGTCGCACGCGGGCCCAGTACCAGACGCGCCAGGGCCGACCTTCCGCGCGTGCCGCTGCGTGCGAACCGGCGTTCGCGATCTGGCCGGCTGCGAAGAACAGCGGCATCACCTGGAGCACCCACGTGAGGACCTTGAGCGACGGGAGCTCGGTGAGCAGGTTGCCGAGCTTCGGCTTCCCGGCCTGCCAGGTGACGTAGGCCATGAGTGCGTGACCGAGCACGACGACGAGCAGCGAGCCCGCGCGCAGGAGGTCGACGACTCGGTCCCGACCCTCGGGGGTGGTGGCCGCCGCAGTGCGGGCGAGGGCGAGCGGACCGATCCGACGCTCCGTCATGGTGCGCGACGTTAGGTCGCCACCGGATCGTGGTGGACCCGATCGGTAACCTCGCTGGCCGTGAGGCTCGAGCACCCCGCTCCGTTCACGGCTCGCTGGCGGGCCTCGTGGATCTGGGATCGTCCGCCGGCGATCGTCACCCAGACCGCGACCCGACCGGTGCTGGCCGATCCGACCGACCACGTGGCGCTGCTGCGGCGCGAGGTCCACCTCGACGCGGTACCCGAGGAGGCACCGTGCCGCATCTGGGTCGACGGTCGGTACAGCCTGCGGGTCAACGGCACCGATGTCGCGCGCGGGCCGGTGCGCTCCGAGCCGCGGCAGTCGCACTACGACGTGGTCGACCTCGCGCCCCACCTGCGCACGGGGACCAACGTCATCGCGATCCTCGCCCGCCACTTCGGCACCGCGACCTCGTGGTGGATGCCGGTGCCCCCCTCGTACTCGCTCGGCGGTGGCGGCGTGGTGTTCGAGGCGCGTCTCGGCGACGAGTGGATCGTGAGCGACACCTCGTGGCGTGCGAGCGCAGGGGATGCGTGGCGCCCGGTGCCGGTGCCGGGAGACGTCGCGTGCCTCCCGCTCGAGTCCTTCGACGCGCGTGTGTATCCGACCGGCTGGGACGCGCCGGGTTTCGACGACGCGAGTTGGGGTCCGGCCGCCCAGATCGTCCCGGTGAACACCGGTGGTCGGCTCGACCCGCACCCGCCGAGCGAACCGTTCGGGATGCTCCGACCGCCCGTGCGGATCGGGTTCCCCGACGGTGCGACGCACGGCGCGGTCGAGCTCGCCCGTCGCCGGGTCGTCGGGGCCGAGCGGGGCGAGGACCCGGTGGCCCAGGTGCTCGCGGACGAACCGACCGAGGACGGCGGCGAGGTCACGCTCGTGACCTTCGACCTCGGGCACATCGCCGCCGGCACCGTGATCCTCACGGTCGAGGACGCGGTGCCGGGCACGACGATCGACCTCGCGGCCTCGGAGCACCTCGACGGTGACGGCCGCCTCGCGCCCCTCGGCCAGCACGCCGGGCTGCGCTACGTGTGCTCGGGCGGCCACGAACGGTTCGAGTCGCTCGAGTCGATCGGTACCCGGTTCCTCGCGGCCTCGGTGCGCGTGCCGGGCGGCGGTGCGGCCCCGCAGTTCGCGGTGGCGGTCCACGACCGCCACCGGCCCCGCCCCGAGGGCGCGTCGTTCGCGTGCTCCGATCCGACGCTCGAGCGGATCCACGCGGTCGGCCTGCGCACGGTCGACCTCACCGCGCTCGACGCGTACGTGGACTGCCCGACCCGCGAGCAGCGCGCGTGGACGGGCGACTCCGTCGTGCACCAGCAGGTCGACCTCACGAACAACCCGGACTGGTCGATGGCCGTCTGGCACCCGCAGCTCGCGGCCCAGCCCCGGTACGACGGCATGCTCGCGATGGCGGTGGCCTCGGACTTCCAGGCCGATGACCGCACGATCGTGCCGGACTGGTCGCTGCACTGGGTGCGCTCCCTGCGCAACGTCTGGATGTACACGGGGGACCGGGAGGTCGTGGGCGAGCTGCTCCCGGTCGCGGAGCGCACGCTGCGCTGGTTCGAGTCGTTCCTCGGTGGTGACGGGCTGCTCCACGACGTGACCGGCTGGCTGCTCGTCGACTGGGCCTCGTGCTACTCGACCGGGTGCTCCTCCACCGTGAACGCGCTCTGGGCCCGGGCGCTCGAGGACTTCGCGCACATGTCCGACTGGATCGGTAACGCAGGCTCCGCGGCCTGGGCCCGGGATCGGTACGACGCCGTGCGTGCCGGGTTCGAGGTGTTCTGGGATGAGGGTCGCGGCGTGTACATCGACCACATCGACCGCGGCGTGGCCGGACGAGCGGCTGCGCAGCACCCGGGTGCGGCGGCCCTCGCCGCGGGTCTCGTGCCGGCTGACCGCACCGGCCGCGTCGTGGCGGGCATCACCGACCGGTCGCGCCTCATCAAACACGCGTGGGTGATGGACAAGGTCAACGTCGTCGACCGCGGCTCGGGCTACCACTACATGGTCGTGGGCTATCCCGAACCGGAGTGGGACCCGGAGACCCAGATGGTCGAGGCCGAGCCGTTCTTCCGCTACGTGCTGCACGAGGGTCTGGCTCGGGCCGGTCGGGCCGATCTCGTCACCGACCTCTGCCGCGACTGGTCGTACTTCCTCGAGCGCGGGGAGACCACCTGGCCGGAGGACTGGAACGGCGGCACTCGCTGCCATGGCTGGGCCTCGACGCCCTCGCACGACCTCATCGTGCACACGTTGGGCATCACGCCGGCCGAACCCGGCTACGCGTCGGTCCGGGTCGCGCCTGCCCTCGGCGATCTCGCGTGGGCCCGGGCGACGGTGCCGACCCCGCACGGCCCGGTGACGGTTGAGGCACACGCCGACGGACGCGTGCTCGTGGATTCGCCGGTCCCCGTGGTGCGAGGCTGAGCCCGGGCCGACGGATCGGGACGCAGCCGGGTGCTCAGGCTGCGACCGCCGCGACGAGCGGGGGGAGCAACTCGCCGAGGCGCACCCGCGAGATCGCGGCGGCGATGCCGTCGTAGGGGGTCGGCTGTGCGTTGGCGATCACCACCCGGGCGCCGGCCGCATGCGCGGCAGCGGGCAGCCGGGCGATCGGGTGGACTCCGAGCGAGGTGCCGAGCGCGAGCAGCAGGTCGGCGGCCTCGGCCGCCGCGAACGCACGGGTGAGGTCCGCCTCGTCGAGCTGCTCGCCGAACGCGACGGTGTCGCTCTTGAGCAGGTAGCCGCAGCGCGGGCAGTCCGGATCGGCCTCGCCGGCCCGCACGCGCACGAGCGCGTCCTCCATCGGGGCTCGGTAGGTGCAGCGCAGGCACTTCACCCGGTGGGTGGTGCCGTGCACCTCCACCACCCGGTCCGGGTCCGAGCCGGCGCGTTGGTGCAGCCCGTCGACGTTCTGGGTCACGAGCAGCGTGAGGTTCGCGGCGTCGGCCAGATCGACGAGCGCGCGGTGCCCGTCGTTCGGTTCGACGTCCCACATGCCGTTCGTGGCGCGGGCGTGCCAGTTGCGCCGGCGCAGCTCGGGATCGGATCGGTAGTACCGGATGTCCGAGGCCCGCTCGGCGTCGGGGTTGCGGGTCCAGAGCCCGTCGGGACCACGGAAGTCCGGGATCCCCGATTCCGTCGAGATCCCTGCGCCGGTGAGCACCACGATCGATCGGGCCTCGCGCAGCCACCCCGCGACCTCCTCGAGGGCCACCGGATCGAAGGGGGAGGGGTGCGTCGTGTCCACGGCGGCTCCACGGTACCGGCGGGACGGCGGTCGAACGGAGGGGTGCGGGGGCACCGCCGGTAGTCTGCGCCGCCATGGCGAACGACGACCCCCGCACCACCGACTCGGGCATCGAGATCAAGCCGGTCTACACCGCCGAGGACCTCGCCGGGTTCGACCCGACGACGCAGCTCGGCCGGCCGGGTGCGGCGCCGTACACGCGGGGCGTCTACGAGCAGATGTACCGCACGCGGCCCTGGACGATGCGGCAGTACTCGGGCTTCGGTACCGCGGCCGAGACGAACCAGCGCTTCCACTTCCTGCTCGGGGCGGGTCAGACCGGGCTGTCGTGTGCCTTCGACCTCCCGACGCAGATGGGGTACGACTCCGACCACCCCCGCGCCGAGGGCGAGGTCGGCAAGGTCGGCGTGGCCATCGACTCGCTCGAGGACATGGAGATCCTGCTCGCGGGCCTGCCGCTCGACGAGGTCTCGACCTCGATGACGATCAACTCGACCGCGGCGATCCTGCTCCTGCTGTACCAACTCGTGGCCGAGGGGCAGGGCGTCGACCCGGCCCGCATCAGCGGCACCATCCAGAACGACCTGCTCAAGGAGTACGTGGCCCGCGGCACCTACATCTACCCGCCGCGCCCGTCGATGCGGCTCATCACCGACATCTTCGCCTACTGCAAGGAGCACACCCCGCGCTGGAACACGATCTCGATCTCCGGGTACCACATCCGGGAGGCCGGGTCGACGGCGGTGCAGGAGATCGCGTTCACCCTCTCGAACGGCATCGCCTACGTGCAGGCCGCGGTCGACGCCGGCCTCGACGTCGACGAGTTCGCGCCGCGCCTGTCGTTCTTCTGGAACGGGCACAACAACTTCTTCGAGGAGGTCGCGAAGTTCCGCGCCGCTCGGCGCATGTGGTATCGGATCATGGGCGAGCGCTTCGGCGCGAAGGACGAGCGCTCGAAGATGCTGCGCTTCCACACGCAGACCGCGGGCTCGATGCTCACCGCCCAACAGCCCGAGAACAACGTGGTGCGGGTCGCCGTGCAGTCGCTGGCCGCGGTGCTCGGCGGCACCCAGAGCCTCCACACGAACGGGTTCGACGAGGCGCTCGGCCTGCCCACCGAGCGGGCCGCGAAGATCGCGCTCCGCACCCAGCAGATCATCGCCTACGAGTCGGGGGTGACCGAGACGGTCGACCCGCTCGCCGGCTCGTACTTCGTCGAGGCGCTCACCGACGAGGTCGAGGCGGGCGCGTGGCGCTACATCGAACGGATCGACGAGATGGGTGGCGCGGTCGCGGCGATCGAGGCCGGCTACATGCAGGACGAGATCGAGCAGGCCGCGTTCGACTGGACCAAGGCCGTCGACGCGCAGGGCAAGGTCATCGTGGGCGTGAACCGCTTCCAGGACCCGGCGCCCGAGGAGCCCGAGGTGTTCCCGATCGACCCGAGCCTCGAGCGTCAGCAGGCCGAACGGGTCCGCGCGTTGCGGGCCCGCCGGGACCGGGGCGCTGTCGACGCGGCGCTCGGCGACCTCGCGGCGGCGGCCCGGGGCACGCAGAACCTCCTCTACCCGATGAAGGAGGCGCTGCGGGCCTACGCGACCCTCGGCGAGGTGAGCGACGTGCTGCGCGGCGAGTTCGGCACCTACCAGCCCGCGCGCTGAGTAGGCGGCCTCAGGTGCGCGTCGGACGCGCGCCGGTGAGGTCGAGGAACTCGTCGACGCCGATCACCGGCACCTCGTAGTCACGCGCCCTGCGGGTCTTGCCCGAACTCGACGACGGGTCGGCGGCAACGAGCAGGTCGCAGCCCGAGCGGGTCACGGAGGCCACCGGATGCAACCCGGCGGCCCGGGCCACCTCCTCGAGCCGATCGCGGGCCCAGGCGTCCCCCCGGGCGTCGACCGCCGTGCCGGTGAAGCACACCCCCATCCCGGCGCGCAGCGCATCGATGGTCGGGAGCACGTCGGCCTCGGGGACACGGGCGGCCGGCACGTCGAGCAGGTCCGCGAGGCGTCGGAGCGTCGCGTGCTCGAGGTCGGAGACCACGCCATCCCGGCGACTCGCAGCGATGAACGCGTCGAGGTACCGCTCGTGGAGCTCAGCGACGTCGGCGCTGCTGGCGCCAGCCCGGTGGGCGAGGAGGGTGAGCGCGCCCCACTCGTCGCCGTCGAGGTCGAAGTCGTCGAGCATCCAGTCGAGGGTCTCGAGGTAGGCACGGTCGAAGGATCCCGTGCGCGACTCGGCTTCGGCGACGAACCGGGCGAGCACTGAGGCCCCGTCGAGCGCGAACGCATCGCGGCGCAGCGTGCGGAAGGAGCGCCGCAGGTCACCGCGGATCCTCGCCGGGGTGGGCTCGGGCGGGATCCGTTCCTGCAGCGCGCGCAGCAGCGCGGCCGAGGCGCGCGCGTCGGCGAGCGCGCGGTGGTGGTCATCGAGCGGGATGCCGTGCTCTGCGGTGGCCTTCGAGAGGCGGGAACCGGAGAGCCGGAGCGTGCAGATGCCGGCCCCCTCGACGAAGGTCGCGTCGAGGCGATCCAGCTCGGAGCGGACCATGCGTGTGTCGAACGGGAGGTTGTGGGCCACGAGCACGCTGCCGTCGAGGCGGTCGGCGAGTTCGCCGGCGATCTCGGCGAAGGTCGGCGCAGCCTCGACCATCGACGCGCTGATGCCATGGATGTGGACGGGTCCGACGTCGCGCTCCGGGTTGACGAGCGTGTCGTACTCGTCGACGACCTCGAGCGTGGTCGGCTCGAGGAGGACCACCGCGATCTCGATGATGCGGTCGCGGGACGAGAGTCCGGTCGTCTCGCAGTCGATGACGGCGAGGGGTGCCATGGACGGGAGGCTAACGGCGGGACCCGAGCGGGACCCCGGCCGTGGCGGGCTCACCCGGCCTTCGGGTACCGCCGACCGGTCGCGGGCGGGGGCTGGATCCGGGCGAGCGTCGCCCGGGCCTCCTCCACCCCCCGGCGGCCGATGCGGCGGGTCTCGGCATCGAGGTGGCGACCGGAGCGGCCGCCGTCGATGAGTCGGAGTTGCGTGCTCATGTCCCCAGAGAACAGGGAGGGTGTGACAACCATGCCCGCTCCGATCGCTCGTGGCCGGCCGGTGACCGGCACTCGCACTGACCTCGGCTCCGCCCGTGGTCCCCTCTCATCTCGTCAACGCAGCGTCGCGCCTTGAGGTTCCCGTGCCCATGGGCCCTCCGGCCCGTCGCGCGCCGCCCGTGGCGACGAGCACCGTCGGTGCGCGGGGCTCGAGGTGGTGGTGTTGCTCATGTTGCGGAGGGGGACGGGCGAGCGCGTCGGTACACTCGCCGCGCATGGCCGCGCCCGCCGAGTTCCGCGCCCACCTCGACCACGCCGCGAGCACGCCGCCGCACCCCGAGGTCCTCGCCGCGGTCCCGGGTTGGATCGCCGAGCACACCGCCAACCCCACCGGGCAGCACGCCGCAGCGCGGGCGGCCAAGCACGCGCTCGAGGAGGCTCGTGAGCGCATCGCCGCCCGCCTGGGCTGCGAACCGGGCGAGGTGGTGGTCACGGGCGGCGGCACGGAGTCGGACAACCTCGCGGTGAAGGGCGTCGTGCGGGCGGCCCGGGCCGAGGGGCGGCCCGACGGCGTGGTCGTCTCGGCCATCGAGCACCGCGCGGTGCTCGGCGCAGCCGATCGTCTCGCGGCCGAGGGTTCGCCCCTGGCGATCGCCCCGGTGACGTCCGGCGGCGTGGTCGACCTCGACGCGCTCGCGGATCTCGTCGGCCCCGGGACCGCGCTCGTATCGGTGATGACGGTGAACAACGAGGTCGGCACGCGACAGCCCATCGCTGCGGTGGCCGAGGTGCTCCGGGCCCGGGCCCCGCAGGCCCTGCTGCACACCGACGCGGTGCAGGCGCCGACCTGGGTCGGTCCCGACGCCTACGCGGCGGCCGACCTCGTGTCGGTCACCGGCCACAAGGTCGGCGGCCTGCGCGGCACCGGCGTGCTCGTGCACCGGGGTGCGGCCGCGCTGCGGCCCGAGATCGAGGGGGGCGGGCAGGAGCGCGGCCTGCGCGCCGGCACCCCGGACGTGGTCGGCGCGCTCGCGCTCGCCCTCGCGCTCGAGATCACCGACGACCGACGGGCGGCCGAAGGCGTGCGGCTCGCGGCGCTCCGGGACCGCCTCGTGGCCGGGGTGCGCGCGGCGCTGGGTGACGTCGTGGTGCACGGTGACGCGACCGCACGGGTCGCCGGGTTCGCACCGCTCGGGGTGCCCGGGGTCGAGTCGGACGCGCTGCTCGTCGTGCTCGACCGGTTCGGCGTCGACGCGGCCGCGGGCTCATCCTGCGCGTCGGGTGCCACCGAGCCATCGCACGTGCTCACCGCGATGGGCGTGCGCGCCGAGACCGCCCGCGGGGCCCTGCGCCTCACGCTCGGCCACACCACCAGTGAGGCCGAGGTCGACCACCTCGTGGCCGTGCTGCCCCGCGCGGTGGCGCTGCTCCGGGGTGAGGCCGCGTGAACGTGCTCGTCGCGATGAGCGGCGGCGTCGACTCCTCGGTGGCCGCGGCCCGCCTCCTCGCGCAGGGCCACGAGGTCACCGGCGTCACGCTGAAGCTCTGGGGCGGCGACTCCGACTCCGGCTGCTGCTCGGTGGCCGACGTCGAGGACGCTCGCCGGGTCGCCGGGCAGCTCGACATCCCGCACTACGTGTTCAACCTCGCCGAGGAGTTCGAGGCCGCCGTCGTCGACCCGTACGTCGACGCGTACGCAGCCGGGCGCACGCCCAACCCGTGCGTCGAGTGCAACCGCACCATGAAGTGGGGCCGGCTGCTCGAGCGCTCGCGGGCGATGGGGTTCGACGCACTCGCCACCGGGCACCACGCTCGCATCGTCCACGACGCGTCGGGTCGGTCCTGGGTGGCGCGCGGCGTCGACCCCGCGAAGGACCAGGCCTACGTGCTCGCCGTGCTCCCCGGGTCCGCGCTCGTCGACACGCTGCTGCCGGTCGGCGAGGTCACGAAGGCCGAGGTGCGGGCCGAGGCGACGCGGCTCGGTCTGCGCACCGCGACGAAGGCCGAGAGCATGGACGTCTGCTTCATCCGGCGCGGTGGTCGGACCGACTTCCTCGACGCGCGGGTGAGCGTGCCGGCCGGCGAGGTGGTCGACGTCGACGGCAACCACCTCGGATCGCACGCGGGGATCACCGGGTTCACGGTGGGCCAGCGCCGGGGCACCGGTGTGGCGACCGGCGACCGCCGCTACGTGGTCGACATCGACGCGACCCGGGCGCGGGTCGTGATCGGCTCCCGCGAGGACCTCATGCGCGACGAGGTGGAGGTCGTCGACTGGGCGGCCACGCACGACCCCATCCCGCCGGGGGATCGGGTGCTGCTCCAGCTCAGCGCCCACGGCACGCCGGTCGGCGCAGTGCGCACCGAGGACGGCTTCGCGCTCGAGGAGCGGCGCCCGCGGGTCGCACCGGGCCAGGTCGTGGCCGCGTTCGCGGGCGACCGGGTCATCGGCGCGGGCCGGGCCCGCTGAGTCAGGTCGCGGGGTCGTCCGAGGCGGGTTCGGGGCGACCGGGCCAGCCGCCGGGGCGCCACGCGTAGACCACTTCGTCCTCACCGTCGAGCGCGACCGCGGCGAAGCCGACGCGCTCGAGGACCCGGCGGGCCGGTTCGTGGTCGAGCCGGGTCACCGCAGCCACGAGCCGTAGCCCGAGCTCGCGGGTGACCTCCTCGCAGACCGCGGCGACGGCCTCGGCCATGTAGCCGCGCCCGCGGTGCTCGGGCGCGAGCGTGAAGCCGATCTCCGCGACGTCATCGTCGCGCTGCCACAGCACCCCGATGTCGCCGATGAGCGCGGGATCGTCCTCGCGTTGCACCGCGAGCTGCGCCCACTCGCCCCGTTCGAACAACGGGTCGCGCAGGGCCATCTCGGCGACGAGCATCACCGCGTCGTCGTAGGGCCACGGCGCCGACCAACCCTGCTTCGCCGCGGTGCCCTCGTCGTTGCGGTAGGTGTGGAGCGTCTCGATGTCGCCCGCGTCGAACCGGCGCACCACCAGGCGCTCGGTGCGCAGCAGCACCGCCGCGCCCTCCGGGATCACGGGGTGGCCCGGATGCCGCGCCGCGCCGCGGCCTCGAGGAGCTCCCCCCGACGCACCGGCGTCACCAGCACGCGGCTCGATGCGGCCGGCACCGAGGTCGACCGGCGCCGCAGGGTCAGGGGCGCATCGCCGTCGAGGTGGAGGGCCACCGATCCGAACACCGCGCCGAGCCGCAGGTCGAGTGCACCCTCCGGCGCGCGGCCGTCGGGGATCGACGTGAGCTCGACCACGTGCTCGCGCACGAAGAGGAACGGGTCGGTGAGGGTCATCGGGGCGGCGACGACGATGCCGGCCGGCACGAGGACCACGAAGCGGCGGCTCAGCAGGTGCAGCGAGCGGAACGCGGCGAACCCGACCGCGGCGCCGAGGACGAGCGCCGCGAGCCCGGGCACCCAGCGACCGACGGCGAGCAGCAGCGGTCCGAGGATCGAGC
Organism: Actinomycetes bacterium; assembly: GCA_046075855.1. GTDB lineage: Bacteria > Actinomycetota > Acidimicrobiia > IMCC26256 > IMCC26256 > IMCC26256. Next base: position 12,856 of record JBJTQX010000094.1, on the reverse strand, counting down.
CGGCCACGAGCAGGGCGACCGCTGCGGGCACGAGCGTCACGACGAGCGCCGGGGGAGTGCGCAGCGGGAAGCGTCGTTCGTCGCCGTAGGCCGAGCCCTCGACGCACCAGGTCGCGACCGGCGCGCCCACGGCGAGCGCGAACGCCACCGCGCCAGCCGCGAGGGCGAGGGCGCGAACCGGGACGCCCCCGGCACCCGCGAGCACGGCCCAGACGGCCGTGCCGGGGGCGACCGGTGCGGCGAGGCGCAGCACGGTGAGCCCGAACGGACGCGGGACGACGAGTGCGACGAGCGCCGCGAACCAGATCGCGACGAGCCAGGTCGCCACCACGATCCGTACCGGGGTGGAGCGGGCGTCTACGGCGGCCACCGCAGCGGGGCCCACCGTGACCGGGAGGGTGGCCCAGACGACGCGGGTGAGGGTGAGGCGGATCGGCAACTCGCGTCGCTTTCGGGGTTCGCCGGGCGTTGTCCCTACAGTACCGACCATGGCATCGGGTCCCCACGCTGCGCTCCTCGTGCCGGGGCTCGCGACGGGGATCGGCAGCCTCCCGCACGATGACCCGAACGCGGCCGTCGAGGTGGTGCTCGAGGAGACGCCGCGGCTCCCGTTCGCACCCGAGCTGCCGCTCCGTTCCCCGCGGGAGGGCATGGTCGCGCAGTGGGCCGTCGCGCTGCCCGAGGTGACGGTCGCCGCCGACGGATCGCTCGCGGTGGACCCGAGTCGCGTCGATGAGGCGCCGCGGCCGGTGCTCACCGAGGACGCACACGCGGGCCTGCTCGCAAGCCTCGACGCGCTCGCCGCGCTCCCCGAGGCGCCGCGTCGCTTCAAGGCGCAGGTCGTCGGCCCGCTCACGCTCGGCACGGCCCTCGAGGCCGTCGGCCTGCCGACCGAGGTGGCGTTCCGCCGGGCGGGCGAGGCGACGCAGGCCTGGGCCGAGCACCTCGAGGCGGTCGTGGCCGCCCGGTTCCCGGCCACCGGGTTGCTGCTCTTCGTCGACGAACCGGCACTCGTGCGCTTCGCCCGCGACGAGGCACCCATCGCCCGCGACGATGCGATCGACCTGCTGTCCTCGACCCTCGCGTCGGTCGAGTGCGTCACCGGGGTGCACGTGTGCGGTGATGGCGACGTGCGGCTCGCGCACGCCGCCGGACCGGACGTGCTCGGCGTAACCGCCTCGGACGCGCTCGTCGAGCAGGCCGACGTGCTCATGCGCCACCTCGAGGCCGACGGGTGGGTGGCCTGGGGTGCGGTGCCGACCGACCGTCCGCTCGGTGATTCGACCGAGGGACCCTGGCGACGGCTCGTCGGGCTGTGGTGCGACCTCACCCGTCGTGGCTGCGATCCGGTGCGTCTCCGCACGCACGGACTCGTCACGCCGGCCTGCGGCCTCGCGGGGCACGGTGCGTCGCAGGCGGCGCGGGCGCTGCGCATCGCCCGCGAGATGGCGGACCGCATCGGCGACCAGGCGGTTGCGGCGCGGCTCACCGTCGGCGCCTGACGAAGCCGAGGGGCGTGTCGCACCCGCTCGGTAGCCTCCGGGACGTGGCTCCCCGCAAACCTGCACCCCGCGCCCGCGAGACCGGCGCAGACGATCCGATGCTCGACGAGGTCGCGGCGCGCCTCGACGACCTTCGGGTTCGCATCCGGCACCACGACGACCTCTACTACGGGCAGGACGAGCCGGAGATCTCCGACGCCGAGTACGACGCGCTCATGCTCGAGCTGCGCGAGCTCGAGGACGCCTTCCCCGCGCTCGTCACCGCGGACTCGCCGTCCCAGCAGCCGGGGCGGGCCGCATCGGAGACCGGCTTCGCGAAGGTCCGGCACCTCCAGCCGATGCTCTCGCTCGACAACGCGCCGGCCGAACGGCGCGTGGAGCAGACGTCGGAGTGGTTTGACCGGATCGGGGCCGAGATGCCGACCGCCACGTACGTGGTCGAGCCGAAGCTCGACGGCCTCGCGATCTCCCTCCTCTACGAGGATGGCGAGTTGGTGCGGGCCGCGACCCGCGGCGACGGGGAGATCGGCGAGGACGTGACCCCGAACGTCCGGACCATCCGCGACATCCCGCACCGGCTCGCCACCGACGCTCCGCCCTCGCGGGTCGAGGTGCGCGGCGAGGTGTTCATCCGCACCGAGGACTTCCTGGCGCTCCGGGACCAGATGGCCCGCGAGATCGACGCGGCGAACGCGGAGATCGAGGCGGCGCGTGCGGCTGGGGTGAAGGCGCCGAAGTGGCCCGAGGGGCTGCCCAAGACCCCGCCGAAGAACGCCCGCAACGCGGGCGCGGGCTCGCTCCGCCAGAAGGATCCGTCGCTCACCGCGGCGCGCCCACTGACCTTCTACGCGTACCAGGTCGGTGTGCTCGAGGGGATCGAGGCGCCGGCCTCGCACCGGGCGCTGCTCGACCTCGTGGCCGGTTGGGGCTTCCCGGTGAGCGACCTCGTGCGCACGTTCACCGATCGCGAGGCCGCGGTGGCGTACTGCGGTGACCTCGAGGCGCGCCGCGACGACCTCGGCTACGCGGTCGACGGAGCCGTCGTCAAGGTCGACGACATGCGGCAGCGCGAGGAGCTGGGCTCCACCGCCCGTGCCCCGCGCTGGGCCATCGCCTACAAGTTCCCGGGCGACGTGCGCGAGACGAAGCTGCTGCGCATCGAGGTCGGTGTGGGCCGCACCGGGCGCGCCACCCCGTACGCCGTCCTCGCGCCGGTGGAGGTCGACGGGGTCGAGATCACCCACGCCACCCTCCACAACGAGGACGACCTGGCGCGCCGCAACGTGCGTCCCGGGGACACCGTGCGGGTGCACCGCGCGCAGTCGGTGATTCCCGAGGTCATCGGCCCGGTGCTCGAACTGCGCCCGAAGTCCGCACGGCCCTGGCGCTTCCCGAAGGCCTGCCCGGAGTGCGGCGCGGATTTCGTGCGGCTCGAGGGTGAGGCGAACACGTACTGCGTGAACGGTGAGTGTCCGGCCCAGCGGCTGCGACGCATCGAGCACTACGCGAGCCGTGGTGGGGTGGACATCCGCGGGCTCGGCGAGGAGCGGGCTCAGTGGATCATCGACGCCGGGCTGCTGCGCGACGTGGCCGACATCTACGCACTCACCGTCGAATCCCTCGCCGCCGTCACCGGCCCAGCCCGGGTGGACGCGGACGGGCGCACCCGCAAGGGCGTGCGGATCGGCGAGAAGGCGGCGCGCTCGACGCTCGCAGCGGTCGAGGCGTCCAAGACCGCGCCGCTCGCCAAGATCCTGACCGGGCTCGGTATCCAGCACGTCGGACCGACCGTGGCCGACGCGCTCGCCAAGCACTTCCGCTCCCTCGACGCGATCGCCGCCGCGAGCGTCGAGGAGATCACGGCGATCGACGGCATCGGCCCGGTCATCGCGGAGAGCCTCGCGAGCTACCTCGCAGTGCCGGGCAACCGGGAGCTCATCGAACGTCTGCGGGCTGCCGGCGTGGTGCTCACCCTGCCGGAGCGCGACGAGGCCGAGGTGCTCGCGCCGACGCTCGCCGGGCTCAGCGTCGTGGTGACCGGCACGGTCGAAGGGTTCACCCGCGAGGGTGCGGAGGAGGCGATCGTGGCGCGCGGGGGCAAGGCCACGAGCAGCGTCTCCAAGCGCACCTCCTTCGTGGTGGTCGGTGCGAACCCGGGGTCGAAGGCGACCAAGGCTGAGGCCCTCGGGGTGCCGGTCCTCGATGCCGACGGGTTCGTGCGGCTCCTCGAGGGCGGGCCTGAGGCGGTGCTCCCGCCCGAGGGCTGAGCGAGCCGCGCTGGCGCGCCCGCGGAGGTCGCGGCCATGCTCACCCCGTCCCGGGCGTTGGGCCCGAGCGGAGCGGGGAGGGTTCATGGCGGACCACAGCGCGATCGGCGCGACCGACGACGGGTTCACGATGGAGGTCGAGCGCGGCAAGATCCGCGAGTTCGCCCGCGCCACCCAGTCCGCGAACCCCGACTACCTCGAGGCCGATCGCCCGGTCATCCCGCCGACCTTCCTCACCTCCCAGCAGTTCTGGTCGCAGCCCGGCAAGGGCGTCTTCTCCAAGGTGCGCATGGACCTGCGCCGCCTGCTCCACGGCGGGCAGGAGTACGTGTTCCACGGCCCGCCTCCAGTAGCCGGCACGCGTCTCCACGTGCGCACGCGGGTCGAGGACATCCACGAGAAGGAGGGTCGGCGCGGTGGCACGATGACCTTCGTCATCACCGTCACCGAGTTCCGTGACGACGACGGACGTCTCGTCGCCGAAGCCCGCTCGACCGCGATCGAGACCGGCCGCGCGCCGGTGGAGGGGTGAGCGCGGTGCTGGGCTGGGACGACCTCGCCGTGGACGCCGAGCTGCCCGAGCGCGAGTACGGGCCGCTCACCCGCACCGACTTCGTGCGGTACCAAGGGGCGTCGGGGGACTTCAACCCGATCCACCACGACGACGACTTCGCGCGCTCGGCCGGGTTCCCCGGTGCGTTCTCGGTCGGGATGCTCCAGGCCGGGATCCTCGGTGCCTACGTGACCGACCTGCTCGGGGCCGACGCGGTGCGGCGGTTCTCGGTGCAGTTCCGGGAGCAGGTCTGGCCGGGCGACCGTCTCGTGTGCCGTGGGCGGGTCACCGCCCGGCACGAGGACGGGGAGCGCAGGGTCGACCTCAGCCTCGTCGTGGACCGGGTGGGCGGCGGTGCGGCCATCCGTGGGGAGGCCACGTTCGTCGTGGCGTGAGGGCCCTCACGACTTCGAGGTGAAGCTCCACTGGTAGGTGTCGATCTCGACGCCCGGGTCCGTCTGCCGCTCGAGGTGCACGACCACCGTGTTCGTGCCCGGCTGGTAGCGGGCGATCTCCTTGCCCGGTCCGGGCTGGAAGGTGAGGCGGCCGAGCGCCTTGACCCGTTCGAGCTGGTCCTCCGGGATCGGCGTGCACGACTTCGTCGGACCGCAGATCTCGATCGTGCCGCTGAGCTCGTCGCGCAGGTCGACCACGACCGCCGCCTGCGGGGGCACGATCGTGTTCGGCTCGGGCGACACGTCGGTGACGGCGCCGTTCGGCGTGCGCTGGGTGCGGGTCTCGGTGTCGGCCGAGAGGATCGCGATGAGCCCGATGCTGGCCACGAGCATGAGGCCGCCGGCCACGATGGCGAAGCGGCCCGGGTGCTGGAAGGCCCGGCGGCGACCGCCGGCCGGTGCGCTCGTGCTCGTCCCCGTCATGTGTCGCACGGTACCCCCGGGCCGGCGGTGGTCTGCACTCGCGCGCGGTGACGGGTGGCACGCGACCCGCCCTGGCATTGCCACGGAGCGCCGGGCCTCGGCCGGTACCCTCGCCGCATGGCGCTCGTCGGGGGAGGTGACCTCGTCGGCCGTGTGCTGGCCGACCGGTACCGGCTCCTCAACCCGATCGGTTCGGGGGGGAGCGGGCGCGTCCACATCGCCGACGACCTCACGCTGAAGCGGCAGGTCGCGGTGAAGGTGCTGCACCCGGCCCTCGCCGACGACGCGGGGTTCCTCCGGCGCTTCCAGAACGAGGCCCGCCTCGCTGCGGCCCTCCACCACCCCAACGTCATGGCGGTCTACGACTGGGGTGAGGACGGCGGGGTGCCGTTCATGGTGATGGAGCTGCTCACCGGCGGCTCGCTGCGGGGGATCCTCGACGCGGGTGCGCTCCTCTCCCCGGCCCAGGCCGCGCACGTGGGCGGGCAGGTGGCCGGCGCGCTCGAGTACGCGCATGGGCGCGGCTACGTGCACCGCGACATCAAGCCGGCCAACCTGCTGTTCGACGAGCACGGCATCGTGCGGGTCGCCGACTTCGGGTTGGCCCGCGCGCTCGCGGAGGCGTCGTGGACGGAACCGTCCGGCGGGGTGCTCGGCACGGCCCGCTACGCGTCGCCCGAGCAGGCCAGCGGTGCGCCGCTCGACGCGCGCGCGGACCTCTACGCACTCGCACTCGTGCTCGTCGAGTCGGTGACCGGCCGGCTCCCGTTCGCGTCGGACACCGCGCTCGGCACGCTCGCGGCCCGCACGCACGCGCCGATCGAGGCGCCGCCGGACCTCGGTCCGCTCGTGGCCGTGGTCGAGCGTGCCGGGCAGGTCTCGCCCGACGATCGCTACCCGGACGCGGCGACCATGCGCAGCGCGCTCGAGGATGCCTCGCGCCGGCTCCCACCCCCGGGTGCGCTGCGGCTCGCCGGCCTCGACGCCACGATCGTCGACCCGAACCCGACCCAGGTGCCGACGGTGCGGCCGGTGCTCTTCGACCAGGAGGAGGACGACCCGGTGCGTCCCGCGGCCCCCCGGGCCGCGTCGCGGCGACGTCGACCGATCGCGCCGATCCTCGTCGGGGTCGCGGTGGTCGCGGCGGTGCTCGGTGCCGTCGCGCTCCTCGGTCGCCCGAACCTCGGTGCGAGCGTGGCCGTACCCAACGCAGTGGGGCGCACCATCGCGACCGCTCGCGACGCGGTGGCGGCTCAGGGCCTCCTCGTGTCCACCGACGATCGGTTCGCCGATGACCCGCCGGGCACCGTGCTGGCCCAGTCGCCCGCGCCCGGGCACGACATCCGGCGGGGTGGGCGGGTGACCCTCGTCGTGTCGCGGGGTGCTGCGCCCCGGGACATCCCCGACGTGGTGGGTGCGCCGCTGGCCGAGGCCCAGGCCGCGCTCGCCGAGGCCGGGTTCGCAGTGGCCGAGCAGCGGCGCTACGACCAGAAGGTGGCCAAGGACGTCGTGCTCGCGACGAAGCCGGCCGGGCGCGCCCCCCGCGACTCGACCGTGACCCTCGTCGTCTCCGACGGCAAGCAGCCGGTCGCGGTGCCCAACGTCGCGGGCGGGACCTACGACGCCGCAGTCGCCGCGGTCGCGTCCGCCGGGTTCGATCCGGCCCGGGCCGAGGCGTTCAGCGACACGGTGGCGGCCGGCACGGTGATCGGCACGAAGCCAGCCGGTGGGCAGCTCGCGCAGCCGGGGACCTCCGTGCAGGTGATCGTGAGCAAGGGGCCCGACAACGTCGTGGTCCCCGATGTGCGGGGGCTCGGGCTCGACGCGGCCTCCGCGAAGCTCCAGGCCGCGGGGCTCCTCTCCGCGGTCTCGGGTGCCTACCGACCCGGGGCGACCGTGCGGGCCCAGGCCCCGCAGGGCGGGACGAGCATCAAACGCGGGTCGACCGTCACCCTCTTCTTCTGAGTTCGGCCCGCGGTCTCGGGTGGGCGCCGCGCGCGCACCCCGCGTAGTCTCCCCGCGGTTGTCGGCCCCGCCTCCGAGCGCGGTGGCCAGGATCCCGAGGAGTTCGCAGACATGGGTGCACTGGACGGACGCGTCGCCATCATCACCGGGGCCGGCGGCGGCCTGGGGCGCGAGCACGCGCTGCTCTTCGCGGCCGAGGGCGCGAAGGTCGTCGTGAACGACCTCGGCGGCAACGTCGACGGGAGTGGCGAGGATCGGTCCGCGGCCCAGAAGGTGGTGGACGAGATCCGGGCCATGGGCGGCGCGGCGGTCGAGAACCACGACAACGTCGCGGAGTGGGAGGGCGCCCAGCGTCTCGTGCAGACCGCGATCGACGCGTTCGGCGACCTGCACGTGCTCGTCAACAACGCGGGCATCCTGCGGGACCGCGTGCTCGTCAACATGAGCGAGGCCGAGTGGGACGCGGTCATCCACGTCCACCTCAAGGGCCACTTCGCACCGACCCGGTTCGCCGCCGCGTACTGGCGGGAGCAGTCGAAGGCGGGACGTGAGGTGAACGCCGCGATCATCCACACCTCCTCGACCTCCGGGCTGCTCGGTAACCCGGGTCAGGCCAACTACGGCGCGGCCAAGAGCGGCATCGCAACGTTCTCGCAGATCGTCGCCATGGAACTCAAGCGGTACGGCGTGCGGTCGAACGCGATCGCGCCGGCGGCTCGCACCCGCATGACCGAGTCGACCCCGGGCCTCTCCGATGTCGTGCGCAAGCCCGAGGACGCTGCGACCTTCGACGCGTGGAACCCTGCGAACGTGTCGCCGATGGTGGCCTACCTCGCGACCGCGGACTGCCCGTTCACCGGGGAGGCCTTCCTCGTGCAGGGCGACACCGTGCAGCGGTTCCAGCCGTGGAAGCTGTCCGAGAAGATCACGAACAACGAGGAGCGCTGGACGGTCGCGCAGCTGCAGGCCGCCGCGCCCGAGGGCCTCGCCAAGCGCTGAGCGCGGTCACTCCATCTCGCGGCGCGCGTGACAGGTCGCGCGTATCGGATGGAGCGCGCGTCCGTTTCGCGACGTTCGGATCGGTTGCGGTCCCCGCACGCTCCACCGCACATCAAGAGATGCGCAAGTCCCACGGCGATCCTTGACCGCGCACCGCAACATCCCGATGATCCTCTCGGCGCGGCTGCGACGGGCTGCGGTGGTGATGGGAGCGAGGGCGCGATGCGACGGGGTCGACTCGGGGGCACGACGAGGCCGATGCTCAACCGACCCGGCATGGGGTTCGGTCGGGCGCTGCGCCCGCAACCCGTGACGGTCGGTGCCGATCGACGCTGGCCCGAGCCCGAGTGGTGGGCGCAGGCCCTGGCCCAGGGTCCGGTGCGCGCCGCGGCGCGCGAGCGCAGCTGAGCACGAGGCGAGCAGCCCGCACGCCGGGGCCGAGTCGCCGTCACGCCGGCCCGTAGGCTGAGGTTCCCGCCTCCGAGCCGAGAGCGCAGCGCGCGTGACCGAAGCAGTTCCCACCGAGCAACGCGCCGCGGCCGACGCGGGCGATCCCCGTCGCTGGTGGGTACTGGGCGCGGGCCTCGCCGGTGTCTTCGTGGCCGGGGCGCTCATCACGATCATCGGAGTCTCGCTCGCGACCGTCGCCGCCGACCTCGGCACGACCACCGCGTCGCTGACCTGGGTGGTGACCGGTCCGCTGCTCGCGGTGGCGCTCACCATGCCGCTCTTCGGCAAGCTCGGTGACGTCTGGGGACTGCGCCGGGTCTACCTCCTCGGCCTCCTCGGCTTCACCGTCGGATCGGTGCTCACCGCCTTCGCCTGGAACGGCCCGTCCCTCATCGCGTTCCGCATCCTCGGGGCGGTGCCGGGCGCGGCGATGGGTCCCACGGCCATGGCCCTCGTCATGCGGGCGTTCCCGCCCCGCGAGCGGGTCAAGGCGATGGGGTGGTGGTCGCTCGTGGGCGCCGGTGCACCGGTCATCGGCGTCATCATCGGCGGCCCGCTCGTCGAGGCGTTCGGCTGGCGATCGCTGTTCGTCGCGCAGGTCCCGCTGTCGCTCGCCGCGTGGGTCCTCGGCTTCCTCGTGTTGCACGAGGCGCCTCGGCGCAGTCGCCAGCCGATCGATCTGGCCGGGGCCGGCACGCTCGCGCTCGGCACGGTGAGCGCGTTGCTCGCCCTGACGATCGGTGGGCGCGCGGGGTGGGGTCAACCGATCGTGCCCAGCCTGGGGCTGCTGGCGGCGGTGGGCGCGGTGGCGTTCGTCCGGGTCGAACGCCGCGCCGCGCACCCGTTGCTCCCGCTGGCGCTCTTCCGGGAACGGAACTTCTCGGCTTCGCTCGGCTCGCAGTTCGCCTCGAACTTCGCGTACATGGGCGGGTTCATCGTGACGCCCCTGCTCTTCCAGGACCGGTTCGGTTACTCGGTCTCGCAGACCGCCGGCGCGTCGATCGTGCGTCCCCTCACCTTCAGCCTCATCGCCGCGGGTTCCGGCTACGTGGCGGCCCGGGCCGGGGCGCGGCGCATCGCGGTCATCGGCCTCGTCACGCTCGGTGTCTCGATGGCCTCGTTCACGGCGGCCGCGCTCCTGCCCGCGGTCGGCCTCGTGTACGTGGGCCTGTTCTGCTCGGGACTCGGCATGGGGTCCGCGTCGCCCTCGCTCGTGTCGAGCGCAGCCAACACCGTCTCCCACGACGACCAGGGCGTGGCGAACGCAGCGCAGCAGATGGTGGCCTCGATCGGCACGGTCGCGGGGATCCAGGTGCTCTCCACGATCCAGGGTGGAGGGCGATCCGCAGGGTCGTTCGCGGAGGCCTACGTGGTGGGAGGTGCCGTCGCGCTCCTCGGCGCGCTCGCGGCCTCGTTCCTCGCGTCGCGACGCCGGGTGGGCTGAGCCGGTCAGGCGGTGGCGGCCATCGGCGCGCGCAGGCCGCTGGTCCGCAGGTCCGCGTACCAGGCGAGGAGCAGAGCCACGGCTGCGCCGTACCCGAGTACCGCGGTCACCCCGATCGGGTGCACGAGCCACCCGCCGACGAATACCCCGAGCGGCACGGTTCCGCCGAAGCCCATGATCCAGAGGGCCATGACCCGGCCGCGCACCGCGTGGTCGAGGTGTGACTGCAGCACGGTGGAGAGCGCGGTGATCACCACGAAGTACGCGTAGCCGAGCGTCGCGACGACGGGGTAGGCGAGTGCGGGCGTGCGCACGAGTGAGAAGACGACGAGGAGTCCGGCGAAGGCCACGAGGCCGGTGCGCACGAGGCGTTCCTTGCGGACGTGGTGGAGCACCGTGCCGACTGAGATCGCGCCGAGCGCTGCACCGAGGCCGAACACCGCGTACAGCACGCCGTACTCGAGGCTGCGCGGCGCGATCCCGAGGTTGCGCGCCGCGACCACCGGCATGAGACCGACGAAGGTCAGCGAGAAGAACGAGAAGGTGGTGAGGATCACGAGGACCCGGCGGATGAGCCGGTCGTGCCAGGCGATGCGGAAGCCCGAGATGAGGCGGGCCACCCCGCGTTCGGTGACCGGGTGCGCCGCAGTGCGGGCGTACCGGGCGATGAGCAGGCTCACGATCGCGAACAGGTAGGTCGCAGCGTTGATCGCGAACACCGTGGCCGCGCCGAACGCTGCGTACAGCGGGGCACCGATCAGTGGGCCGATGACCCGCGAGAGGTTCATCTGCACCGACTGCAGCGAGACGGAGCCGGGGATGTCCTCACGCGGCACGAGGGAGGGCAGGATGGCGCCCATGGCGGGCGCGGAGAACGCGTTGCCGATGCCGATGGCCAGCACGCAGATCGCCACGGCCACGAGGTTCGGATCGGGCTGGAGTGCGAGCACGGCGAGTACGACGGAGCCGATGAGCTGCTCCACCTGCATCGCGACGAGCAGCCGCCGCCGGTCGAGCGTATCGGCGAGCACCCCGCCGAGCACCGACAGGAGCAGCAGCGGGCCGAGCTGTGCGAAGTAGAGCAGGCCCACGTACCCCGCGGAGCGGGTGAGCGTGTAGCCCCACGCGCCGAGCAGGACGTTCTGCATCCACGTGCCGATGTTCGAGGTGAACGTGCCCGCCCAGACGATGCGGAAGTCCCGGTGCCGCAGCGCCGCCTGCGCCGTGCCCGGGCGCGGCGGTGTGCGGGTCGGTGCGGGCATGCCGCAAGGCTAGGAGGCGCGCGGTGCTCGCCCCGAAGGGTTCGTGCTGTGACCCGTGTCGCAGTGCGGACCGCGCCCAGCGGTCCGCCCGGTCACTCGGTGATGCCCTAGATGGCCTCGGCGAGGGCGGCGCCGCCCGCAGCCCCCGGGCCGCCGCCCTGGGCCGCCGCGGCCATGAGCTTCGACATGTCGCCCTGGATCTTCAGCTTGCCCTGCATCATCGCCTGCATCCCGGCCTGCGGGTCGCCCGACACGAAGATCTGCTTCGCGGTGTCGTAGTCGGTGGTGATGGTGAGGTCGCCGGCCGGGTCGTGCCCGATGCCGACGTGTCCGCGCCCCTCGCGGGCGCCCATGTGCAGGTGCCGCTCGTCGCCGAAGGGCGTGCCGGTGACGGTGAGGTTCATCACCATCTCCGCGTGCGCCGGGGCCTCGGCCCCGTGGTCCTCGAGGAGGCGCTGCACGACGGCGAACCACTCGTCGGAGAGGAAGGGGTACTTCGACACGGTGGGCCTCCTGCTGGGTGACGGCGCTCCGGACCGTAGCAGCGCGACGCGCGGCCCCGCCGGGGTCGGGCGCCTACCATCCGGCCATGGCCGCCGAGACCCGCGAGGAGCGCGTCGCCCAGCGCACCCGCAACCCGAAGTGGCAGGCGCCGCCGCTGCGCATCGACATGTCGACCTGCATCAACTGCGACACGTGCCTGCGGCACTGCCCGCCGCAGTTCGGGGCGATCTTCAACCACGACCTCGACGTCATCATCCTGCCCGAGCTCTGCAGCGGCTGTGGGAAGTGCCTGCCGCCCGTGTGCCCCGTCGACTGCATCGTGCCGGACCCGGAGTGGACCCCGAGCGAGGAGTCGTGGTGGCAGTACCCGCTCGGTGCGCTCGACCCCTACCGCTGAGCGGCCCGGCCCGAGGTCGTCGGCACGGCGACCCGTAGACTCGCCGCCATGCCCGAACCGAGCGAACCGGCGCGCATCTCCCGGACCGACGTCGAGCACGTGGCCGGCCTGGCCCGGCTCGCGCTCTCCGAGGCCGAGGTCGAGCACTTCACCGAGCAGCTCGCGGTGATCCTCGGGCACGCCGCGGACGTCGCCGGCCTCGACCTCGACGGCGTGCCGCCGACCGCGCACCCGCTGCCGGTGGTCAACGTGCTCCGCCCCGACGTCGTGGGCCCGACCCTGGACCGCGACGAGGTCCTCGCCGCCGCGCCGGAGGCCGAGGACGGGCGGTTCCGCGTGCCGCGCATCATGGGGGAGGCGTGATGGGACGCGCCCTCGAGATCGCCGCGGCCGTCCGGTCGGGCGAGCGCAGCGCCCGTTCGGTGGCCGAGGAGCACCTCGCCGCCATCGAGGCCCGCGAGCCGGAGATCCACGCGTTCAACCTCGTGACGGCCGCGGACGCGCTCGCGGCCGCCGACGCGGTAGACGCGCGCTTCGCCCGCGGCGAGGACCCGGGCCCGCTCGCCGGGGTGCCGGTCGCGCTCAAGGACAACCTCTGCACCCGCGGCGTGCCGACCACCTGCTCGTCGCGGATC
>JBJTQX010000093.1:0-16583 GCA_046075855.1 Actinomycetes bacterium | reverse complement strand
GTCCCGACCGCGTACCTCGAGTCCGTCGTGCGCGCCGGCGGCGAGCCCGCGATCCTGTTCCCACGTCCCGTCGACGACACCACCGCGGACGGCGTGCTCGCGGGCTGCGCGGGTCTGCTCCTGCTCGGGGGCGGCGACGTCGACCCCGCGCACTACGGCGAGGAGCCGCACCCGCGCACCTACGGAGTCTCCGCGGTGCGCGACGAGTTCGAGCTCGCACTCCTCGCCGCCGCCCGGCGATCCCGCATCCCCGTGTTCGGCATCTGCCGCGGCGCCCAGTTGCTCGCCGTCGCGTCGGGCACCACCCTCGACCAGCACATCTCGGACCGCCCTGACCTCGACGCCCACGGGCGTCCGGGGGTGGAGGACGGCGCCGAGGTCCACGACGTCGAGGTCCTCGCCGGCACCCACCTCGCCGAGATCCTCGGCGCGGGCACGGTGCGCGCGTCATGCCACCACCACCAGGCGGTCGCCGCGATCCCCGACGGCCTGCGCCTCAGCGCGGTCTCGCCCGACGGCATCGTCGAGGGCATCGAGACCACCGACGACCACTGGTGCCTCGCCGTCCAGTGGCACCCCGAGGACACCGCGGGCGAGGACCCCACCCAGCAGGCGCTCTTCGACGCGTTCGTGGCGGCCTGCCGGTGAGCACCATCCGGCGCGTCGCCGAGCCCGAGCTCATGGACACCCCGGAGCAGGTCGCGGCCTACGTCGCCGCTGACTTCTCGGTGCCGCACCAGGCCGTCGTCACCCGCTTCGACGCGCACTTCCCGGACTTCGTCGGCACGACCGTCCTCGACCTCGGATGCGGCTCGGGCGACGTGACCGCGCGCTTCGCCCTCGCCCACCCCGAGTGCCGCGTCGTCGGGGTCGACGCGGGCCCGACCATGCTCGCCGCGGCCCACGACCACTTCGCGGATCTCGGGATCGCCGATCGCATCGACCTGCTCGAGCGCCACCTGCCCGATCCGGGCATCGCCGACGCCGGACCGTTCTGCGCCGTCATCAGCAACTCCCTGCTCCACCACCTCGACGATCCGATGACCATGTGGGCATCAGTCGCCCTCGGTCGCCCGGGTGCCGCGGTCCTCGTCCAGGACCTCCGCCGACCCGAGGACGAGGAAGCGCTCGAGGAACTCGTGGCCGAGCACACCGTCGGCGCACACCCCGTGCTCGTCGAGGACTTCACGCACTCGTTGCGCGCGTCCTACACGGTCGCGGAGATCGAGGCACAGGTCGCGGCCGCCGGGCTCGACCTCACGGTCGGTGCGATCGGCGACCGCCACGTCGTCGTGTGGGGGTCCCTCCCCGCCTGATCCGTGCCGGGACCGACGCGCCCGGACGCGTCGAGTGCGCCTACAGATCCGGACGCGCCGAGTGCGCCTACAGATCCGGACGCAGGAGTGCGTCCGTGCCCCCGTCGACGAACAGCAGGCTGCCGTGGATCCACGAGGCCGCGTCGGACAGCAGGAACTCGATCGGCGCCGCGACCTCGTCGGCCGCACCCGGGTGACCCAACGGGATCGGCACCATGTCCACCAGCGGGCCCAGGGTGGCATCCGCGCGTGAGGCGTCGAGCAGCGCGCTCGCGAACGGTCCCGGCGCCACGCCGTTGAGACGGACCCCGGCCTCGCCCCACACGCTCACCCGCCGCCGCACCGCCCGGGCCACCGCGAGCTTCGACGACGCGTAGGCCGTGTTGCCGGGCACCTCGTCCGCGAGCGCACGGGCTGCTTCCTCATCGCCGCCGAGGCAGACGTCGACGAGGTCCGCGCGCACCGTCGGGTCGAGGGTGATCGAGTTCGACGACACCGCGACCGCCGCCGCGCCCGGCCGCCCGGTGAGCGCGGGCAGGAGTCCGTCGAGCAACGCGAGCGCACCGAACGCGTTCACCGACACCACGAGGTCCGAGGGCAGGTGCGGGCCCACGCCGGCGACCGACGCGAGGCCGTCGAGCGCACCGTCGGACGTTTCGAGCACCGCCTCGACCGCGTCGCGTCGACCGTCCGGCGTCGAGAGGTCGGCGGCGACCTCGGCGTCCCGCAGGTCGATCCCGATCACGCGGTCCCCCGCGGCCTCGAGCCGCCGACGCACCGCGAGCCCGAGGCCCGATGCCGTCCCGCTCACCGCGATCGTGCGCGCCATGGTTCCCCCTGGTGGTCGAGCGACCCGCAGGCCGCGGCTACTTCGTCGCGACCGGGGCGACGATGCCGCCGCAGCCGTTCGTGACCGGGATCGGCGTCGCCGAGAGCAGGAAGTCGTACTGGCCGTCGGCCGCGCAGTCGGCCGCGAGCGCGTCGAGGTCCCACTGCTGCCCCTGGGGCATCCCGACGTCGCGGAGCATGATGAGGTGCACCGGGAACAGGAACGGGTTCGCACCCGGGCACGGGTACGGCTCGAACACGTGCGTGTCGTTCGCGACGGCCGCGACGTCGTGCGCCTGGAGCCACTCGACCGCGTCGAGCCCGATCCCGGGCGAGATGTCGGCGTACCGCCGGTTGTCACCCTGCTTGAACCAGTGGATCTGCCCTGTGCGCACGAGCACGATGTCGCCCGGCGCGACCGTGAGCCCAGCTGCGGCGAGGCAGGCGTCGAGGTCCGCGCCGGTGATCGCGTACGGCTCGTCGAACCAGTCCACGCCCTTGAGTCGGGCGACGTCGCAGAGCAGGCCGCGGGTCACGATCGGGCCGAAGTTGTCGATCCCGAGTTCGGTCGCGCCGTCCTCCTCGGTGACCACCGAGTTCGACCGCCCGTTGAACAGCAGGTTGTCGTACCCGGCGTGGGCCAGCGCGTCCCAGTGCGTGGTCGTGTGGGTCCCGGTCTCGATCTTGTCGTCGCTCGTCTGGAAGTCGCCCGGATCTCCGGTGAACGCGAAGGACACCGCGGTCATCGTGTGCACCGGGTTCGTGCGGCCCGGGATGCGGCCGGTCTGGGGCCCGTTCGACCCCACCCCGATCGCGAGCGGGAACGATCGACCCGAGCGCACCGCGGCGGCCCCGCGTCGGGTGGCCGCCTCGTCGAGGAGGTTCAGCGTGCCTCGCTGGTCCTCGGCGCCCCAACGGCCCCAGTTCGAGACGCGGGCGGCGAGCGCCTGCTGATCGGCATCGAGGGGCATCGGGCCTCCGGCCTACTCGGCGTACTGCTTGCGCAGTTCGTGCTTCAGCACCTTGCCGGTCGGGTTGCGCGGCAGCACCGGGAGGATCTCCACCTGCTCCGGGATCTTCATGGTCATGAGGCCGCCCTCCTGACAGAAGACGAACACGTCCTCGAGGGTGGGCGCGTCGTGGCCCGCCTCGACGACGATGACCGCACAGGCCCGCTCGCCGCTGGTCGGGTCGGGCAGACCGATGACTGCGACGTCGGCCACGGCCGGGTGCGTGAAGAGGAGGTCCTCGACCTCCTTGGCCGAGATGTTCTCGCCCTTGCGGATGATGACGTCCTTGAGCCGGCCGGTGATCGTGACGTAGCCGTCGGCGTCGACGATGCCGAGGTCGCCGGTGCGGAAGTACCCCTCCTCGTCGAAGCCGTGGGCGTCGAGCTCCGGATCGGTGTACCCGAGGCAGAGCTGCGGGCCCTTGACCCGGATCTCGCCCTCCTGGCCGCGCCCCACGACCGCGCCCTCGATGGTGACGACCTTCACGGTGACGCCCGCCGTGAGCGGCCCCTCGGTGTTGGCCAACTGCTCATCGGAGTCGGTGAGGCGTGACATCGAGAGAATCGGGCACTCGGTGAGGCCGTACCCCGAGAGGATGCCGATGCCGCCGAGCTCGGACTTCACCTCGTAGTGGAGCGCCGGGGGCTTCGCCGCGCCACCGCCCACGAACAGCCGTGCGTCGGGGAAGAGCGGGTGGTCGGCGTGCCGTTGGGCGTCGAGGTACGCGAGGTGGAAGACCGTGCCCGCGCCGGCCACGGTCACCCGCTCCCGCTCGAGCACCGGGATCGTGGTCGCCGGCACGAAGCCCTCGACGATGACGTGCGGGGTCCCGGCGATGAGGCCGGCCACCAGCCACCCGGCACCGCCGATGTGGGTGAACGGGAAGACGAGCGCGTTGCGGTCCTCCGGGGTGAGCGCGAACGCATCGACCATCGCGTACCCGGAGTGTCCCACCGTGAAGTCGGTGTGCCGGGCACCCTTCGGGTCGGCGGTCGTCCCCGAGGTGTAGAAGAGCCAGCGCAGGGGCGCATCGGTGCGGACCCCCGGCGTGAAGGGACCCGCCGCCCCGGCGGGCACCGGACCGAGCGTCGCCGGGTCACCCTCGGGCAGCGTCCCCCGCTCCACCACCACGACCTCGGTGCCCGGGTGCTCCGCCGCGATGCCCCGAGCCATGCCTGCGTAGTCGAAGCCACGCCACTCGCTCGTCACCACGAGCACCTTGGATCCCGCCTGACGGACCACGAAGCCGACCTCGCGGTCCCGGTAGATCGGCAGGATCGGGTTCTGCACCGCGCCGAGCCGGCTGAGCGCGCCGACGAGCACCATGGCCTCGAGCCAGGTAGGCAGCTGCCAGGAGACCACGTCACCCTCCCCGACCCCGAGCGCCGCGAACCCGGCGGCCGAACGGAGCGCGGCGTCGCGGTACTCGGCGAAGGTCAGGGAACGTCCGTCCTCGTCGACCGCGAACCGGGCGTCGGGGGTCGCAGCAGCCCGCTGCTCGATGAGATCCCAGAGGGAGGTCCAGTCGCGGATCCAACCGTTCACTGCGGGAACCCTCCTCCGTAGCAGACCAGCCCACCATCGAAGTTCACGATGGAACCGACCATGTAGCGCGCGTCGTCCGAGGCGACGTACGCCACGCAGGTCGCCACCTCCTCCGGCTGGGACACACCGATCTTCGACATGATGGTGCGGAGGTCGTCGACCGACGCCCCTTCGGGGAGGTTGAACGACTTCGTGAGCGGGGTGCGCATCCCACCCGGCGCGACCGCGTTCACCCGCACCCCGCGAGCGATGTACTCGACCGCGAGCGCACGGGTCAGGTTGACCACGCCGCCCTTCGAGGCGCAGTACGCAGCGGAGAACGGCTGGCCCATGAACCCGGCGTTCGACGCGATGTTCACGATCGTCCCGCCACCGTCGAGCAGGTGGGGCAGGGTCGCCCGGCACATGAAGAACGTGCCGTCGAGGTTCACCGACAGGATCCGACGCCACTGCTCGGCCGTCTCCTCCTCGGACCGGGAGGAGCCGAGGACGCCCGCCGAGTTCACCAGCACCTGCGGGCGTCCGAGCGCGGCCGCGACCGCGTCGACCGTGGCCAGGCAATCCTCGAGGTCCGAGACGTCGGATCGGAAGGCCGTCGCCGTACCGCCGGTCGCAGTGATCGCGTCGGCCACGGCCGCCGCGTGCTCCTCGACGATGTCGAGCACCGCGACCCGGGCCCCCTCGGCGGCGAGGAGCTCGGCGGTCGCCCGACCGAGGCCGGATCCCGCCCCGGTCACGATGGCGGTGCGGTCGGTGAAACGGGCCATGGGGGCTCCCCGGAATCGGCGGCGTGGTCGGCGGAATCTAACAACCGGCCTCGCGCGCCGGCGAGGGCGAGCGTCGGGTCCGGCGGGTGGGCTGCGAGACTGCCCGGGTGACGTCCGCACCGACGATCCGCCCCGCCCCCGTGCCGCGCGGGCACGCCGCCGCGGTGGCCGTCGTCGCCGTGCTGACGATCGGTGTGCTCATCGCCGCGGTGCGGCTGGCCCGTCTCCCGTGGTACCCGGCGAGCGACCTCGCACTGGCCGAGCTGGCCGTCCGTCGCGTCGGCACCTCGCACACCCCGCTCCTCGGCGCCTACTCCCGCTACGGGTGGGCGCACCCCGGACCCGCGCTCTGGTACGTCCTCGCTCCGTGGTACCGCCTCGGTGGCGAGCGATCCGCGACCCTGCTCGCGGGCGTGTTCCTCCTCGACGTCGCGTCGGTGGCCACCACGCTCGGCGTCCTCCTGCGGCGAGCGGGCGCACGGATCACGATCGTGGCCGGTGCGCTCCTCATCCCGCTCCTCGTCGCCATCGGGACGAACGACCTCCTCATCCCGTGGAACGCGCGGGTGTACGTGCTCCCCCTGCTCGCGCTCACCGTGCTGACCTGGAGCGCCGGCCTCGGCGACGGCCGGTGGACGCTCGCCGCCGTGGTCGTCGTCGGCGGGTTCATCGCCCAGGCGCACGCAGGTACGTCGTTGCTCGTCGGCCTGTGCACGATCTGGGCGCTCACGGGGCTCCGCCACCGCCGCGACCGCGGTGCGGTGCTCGGGTTCGCTGCGCTCGCCGGCGCCCTCATGTGGGCGCCCGCCCTCCTCGACGCTGCGCGCCACGGCGGCGGGAACCTCAGCACGCTGGCCGGCTTCAGCCTCGGGGGCGACGGCACACGCGCGGGGTACGCGCTCGCGTGGGATCGGCTGGCCGACACGCTCTCGCCACGCGCGTTCTGGCTCCTCGGGCAGCACCCGACCATCGAGCTCGACGGCACGCTGTCACCGCGGGGCGGCGGGGCCTGGGGACTGCTGCTGCTCGCGGCCGGCACCGTCATCGCCCACCGGCGTCGCGCCACGCGTGTCGTGGCGCTCGGGCTGCTCGCGGCGGCGTTCGACCTCGCGTGCCTCGTCTCCGTGGCCCAGGTACGGCCCCCCGTGTTCCCGTACCTCGTCGGGTACCTCCACGTCGCAGGCTGGCTCACGGTGACCGCCGGGGCCGCTGGGGTGCTCACGCTGCTCCCCCCCACCCGGCTCGACCGGCTGCTGCGCGCGACGACGCCGGTCGTCGTGGTGGCCATCGTGGCCGGGTTCGTGGTGGTCGGCCTGCGCGCCCCCACGCCCGGAACCTCGGACGCCGCGCAGATCCGGGCGCTCCTGCCCGGCTCCACCCGGGGGGTCCGCGGATGCACGGCCGTCGACGTCCGGTCGGTCGAGACGTACGCAGCCTTCGGCGCGGCCCAGGGTGTCGCACTCCAGTGGGTCCGATCCGGACGCACGGTCACCTTCGATCCGGACCAGACGCTCGAGTACGGACCGCTGGCCCGGCCGGCCGAACCCGGCGCGTGCCGTGTGCTCTTCACCGTCGGGAGCGCCGCGTCGTACACGCG
The DNA here is from genome assembly GCA_046075855.1 of Actinomycetes bacterium. GTDB lineage: Bacteria > Actinomycetota > Acidimicrobiia > IMCC26256 > IMCC26256 > IMCC26256. Next base: position 9,520 of record JBJTQX010000093.1, on the reverse strand, counting down.
CGCCCGTGTCGGCGACACCGTCCTCGCCACCTACGACGCCCTGAACCCCCGCGACCGACGCGCCTACGCGCAGCTCCGGACCAGGCTCGACCGGCTCCTCGACGCGTACACCCGCGATCCACGGCCGGCGATGCTCGCCCGGATCCGCCGGGCCTTCGCCGAGGCGAACCGCCGGTTCCCGGGCGGCGGAGGCGACCCGCTCGTCGTCGTGCTGCGGGCACCGAGCTGACCTGCGCCACGTAACCTGCGCCACCGTGCCGCCGACCACCACCCGTGACGTCCTGGCCGCGGCCGTCGCGTCGCACCCCGACCGCGACGCGTACGTCCTCGGCGACCGGCGCACCACCTACGCCGAACTGGAACGATCGAGCGCGGGCGCCGCGGCGACGCTGCGGGACTCGGGGGTCGCTCGCGGCGACGTCGTGGCCCTGCTCCTCCCCAGCGGACCGGACTACGCGATCTGGTACCTCGCGGCGCTGCGCCTCGGGGCGATCGCCTCCGGCATCAACCGTCGGCTCGGTCCCCACGAGCGCGCGAGCATCCTGCGCCGCACCGAACCGCGGGCGGCGATCGTCCCCGAGGACGAGAGCCTGCCCACCGAGGCGGCCCCGGGCGCGGTCCTCGCACCGAGCGCGTTCGCTGCGGCCTACCGGGCCGCGCCGACCGCAGAACCCGAGCTCGCGGCCTCGGATCCTGCGTGCATCGTCTGGACGAGCGGCACCACCGGCGAGCCGAAGGGCGCGGTGTACGACCACGCGCGCCTCGCGGCCATCTCCCGGAACATGGGGGATCTCACGCACGATGCCGACCGTCGCCTCGTCTCGCTGCCGTTCGCGCACGTGGGCTACATGACCCGCATCTGGGACGAGCTCGCCCACGGCACGACGCTCGTCCTCACCGGCGAACCGTGGTCGGCCGCCGAGACCCTGCGCCTGCTGCGCGAGGAGCGGATCACCGTGGGAACGGGGGTGCCCACGCAGTGGCAGATGGTCCTGGCCCACCCGGACCTCGCCCACACCGACGCGTCGAGCCTCCGCCTCTGCGGCATTGGCGGCGCCGCGGTGTCCCCCGACCTCGTGCGCCGCATGCGCGAGGTGCTCGGCTGTCCGGTGATGAACCGGTACACGAGCACCGAGGCCGGCATCACCACCGGCACGGGGGTCGGCGACGCCGATGACGTGGTCGCCGAGACCGTCGGCCGTCCGGCCCCCGGGGTCGAACTGCGGCTCCTCGATCCGGACGGCGCGGACGTCGGACCCGGCGAGGTCGGGGAGATCGTCGTCCGCTCGCCCATGGTGATGCACGGGTACTGGCGCGACCCCGAACTCACCGCCACCGTGCTCGACGAGCAGGGGTGGCTCCACACCGGCGACCTGGCCCGGGCCGATGCGGCAGGGGACCTGCGTATCGTCGGGCGCCTCAAGGAGATGTACATCCGGGGCGGCTACAACGTCTACCCGGCCGAGGTCGAGCACGTGCTGTCCAGCCACCCCGGGGTGGATCGCGTCGCGGTCATCGGGCGGGCCGCACCGACCATCGGGGAGGAAGGGGTGGCGTTCGTGGTCGCCGCCGACCCCACCGATCCGCCGGACCTCGAGGCGCTACGTTCGTGGTGCCGCGATCGGATCGCGGACTACAAGGCCCCCGACCGGCTCGTGCTCGTGGAGTCGCTGCCGGTCACCAGCATGCTCAAGGTCGACAAGCGGGCACTCGCGGCCCGGATGGATGAGGAGCCATGACGATCCAGGACGTCGGGAGCGGCGACACCCGTGTGCGCCCCATCAAGCTCGGGGGCGCACTCATCACGCTCGTCGAGCCGCACGAGGGTCACCAGGTCGCGTACAACCGGTGGTACGAGCGGGACCACTTCTACGCGGGCTGCATGATCGGAGCCTGGACGATCGCCGGGACGCGCTACGTGGCCACGCGGACCGAGAAGGCCAAGCGCTACCCCGCCTCCTCCTCGTTCGCCCCCGACTCCGCGAAGGGCTCGTACCTCGCGCTCTACTGGATCCTCGCGGGGAAGTTCGGCGATTGGATCCGCTGGGGCACCGATCAGGTCAACTGGCTGCACGACAACGATCGCATGTTCCCGCACCGCGACCACGTGCACACGCTCATGTACAAGTTCGCACGGGAACAGCACGCGACCGAGGACGGCGTGCCGACCGAGATGGCCCTCGACCACCGGTACCCCGGCCTCGCGATGGTGGTCTTCGAGCTCGCCGAAGGCGTGACCCCGGACGCCGTCGCCGCGTGGTCCGAGGCCCGACCGCTGCCGGCCGACCAGCTCGTGACCTTCACGCCCATCCCGCTGCTCGCCGATGCACCCTCGGACGTCCCCCGCGACGAGGCCCGCGACCGGTACGTGCACCTCTACTTCCTCGAGGCCGACGCAGCCGCGGTCTGGGACGATCACTTCGCGGGTCTCGGCGACGAGTTCGCGGCGGCCGGCCTCGGCCAGGTCGTGTTCGCGTCGCCGTTCCGGGCGACGGTTCCCGGCACCGACACCTACACCGACGAGCTCTGGTAGGCGATGGTGCGCATCCTCGTGGTCGGTGCGGGTGGGGTCGGCGGCGCGATCGCCACCGCGGCGGCGCGTCGCGAGTTCTTCGAGCACTGCACGATCGCCGACATCGACGGGGTCCGCGCGGCCGCGGTCGCCGAGGGCACGGGCGATCCGCGCTTCGCAGCGGCGACGGTGGACGCCTCCGACGCGGGGGCGATCGCAGAGCTCGCCCGCGACGTGCAGGCCGACGTGGTGATGAACGCAGCCGATCCCCGGTTCGTCATGCCCATCTTCAATGCCGCGCTCGATGCCGATGCGCACTACCTCGACATGGCCATGAGCCTCTCCCGTCGGCACCCGACCGAACCGTTCTCCCGCACCGGGATCATGCTGGGCGACGAGCAGTTCGAGCGGGCCCGGACCTGGGAGGAGCGGGGCCGCCTCGCGCTCGTCGGGATCGGGGTGGAGCCCGGCCTCTCCGACATCTTCGCCCGGTACGCGAGCGATCACCTGTTCACCGAGGTCCACGAGGTGGGCGTACGCGACGGTGCGAACCTCGAGGTCGAGGGCTACGCGTTCGCCCCGACGTTCTCCATCTGGACGACCATCGAGGAGTGCCTCAACCCGCCGCTCATCTGGGAACGCGAGCGCGGGTGGTTCACCACGGAACCGTTCTCCGAGCCCGAGGTCTTCGACTTCCCGGAGGGCATCGGCCCGGTCGAGTGCGTGAACGTCGAGCACGAGGAGGTCGCGCTCATCCCGCGTTGGGTCGACTGCCGGCGGGTGACCTTCAAGTACGGCTTGGGCGAGGAGTTCATCGACGTGCTCCGCACCCTCAACAAGCTCGGCCTCGACTCCACCGAGCCGCTCGACGTGCGAGGCCAGCGGGTGAGCCCGCGCGACGTGGTCGCCGCGGCGCTGCCCAATCCCGCACACCTCGGCGACCGCATGCACGGCCGCACCTGCGCAGGCACGTACGTGACCGGACTCGGACCGGACGGCATGCCCCGGGCCGTGTACCTCTTCCACGTGTCCGACAACGACGAGTGCATGGCCCGACACGGATCGCAGGCGGTGGTGTGGCAGACCGCGATGAACCCCGTCGTGGCCATGGAGCTCATCGCGGACGGCACGTGGAGCGGCGCCGGCGTGCTGGGCCCGGAGGCGTTCGATGCCGTACCGTTCCTCGACCTCCTGCGGGACTCGGGCGAGCCCTGGGGCATGGAGGAGCGCACTCCCCCGACCTGATGGCGCTCAGGCCGGCCGGGCTCGCAGCTCGGCGAGCGAGGCGCCGAGGTGCTCCGTGAGCATCCGTGCGCCGTCCTCGGCCCGTCCCTCCACCGCAGCCGCGAGCAGCGCGCGGTGCTCGGCGTCGAGGTCCCGCAGGCCGGCCCGACCCGCGGTCGCGAGCATCTGGAACCGCAGTGACTGCTGCGCGTAGCGGTCGATGGCCGTGAGCATCGGACGGTTCGGGCACCGGGCCATGAGCGACGCGTGGAACGCGTGGTGCGCCGACAGCACCTCGCCGAGATCGGACCCCGCCTCCGAGAACGCCGCGTACGAGGCGCGCACGGCCACGACGTAGTCGGGGTCCGCGCCGGCCGACGCGATGGACTGACCGAGCGCGACCGGCTCGAGCGCGAGCCGGAGCTCGTAGAGGTCCTCCGCATCTCGGCGGGTCGCGGACGCGACGCGGGCACCGCGCTGCGGGAGCCACTCCACGAGTCCCTCTGCAGCGAGACGACGCAGGGCCTCGCGCAACGGGGTCGGGCTCACGCCGTACCGATCGGCGAGCTCGGTCACCACGAGCCGGGCACCGGGGGCGAGATCGCCCGAGAGGATCCCCGCCCGCAGCCGGGAATCCACCCAGTCGGCCCGGGTCGGCGAGGGGGTTGCGGCCATGATCTATAGATTATAGGTTCGCCCAGACCCCCCGGCCACCCACCGGGGCGGCGTCGAACGGAGGACCATGCGCATCGCCCGCTACCAGCACGAGGGCCAGGCCCGTACGGGGGTCGTGATCGGTGATGAGATCGCCGATCACGGCGACCTCGATCCGATCGCCCTGCTGACCGGCCGTGCCGCGGTCGACCCCGACGCGGCCCGTGTGCCCCTCGCCCAGGTTCGGCTCCTCCCCCCGATCGCGGCGCCCCGCAAGTTCCTCGCGATCGGCCTCAACTACTCCGATCACTGTGCGGAGACCGGACGGCCCGAGCCCGACTTCCCCGTGTTCTTCAACAAGCAGGTCACCTGCCTCGTCGGGCACGGTGATCCGGTGCACGTGCCGCGGGCGTCGTCGATGGTCGACTACGAGGGCGAGCTCGGGGTCGTCATCGGCCGCCGCGGCCGGCACGTGCCGGTCGAGCGTGCCCTCGAGGTCATCGCCGGGTACACCATCGTGGACGACGTCACGGTGCGCGACTGGCAGCTCCGGGCTCCGACGATGACCATCGGGAAGTCCTTCGACACCCACGGGCCGGTGGGTCCGTGGATCGTCTCGGCCGACGAGGTTCCCGACCCGTCGGGCCTGCGCATCCGCACGATCGTGTCGGGCGAGGTGCTGCAGGACGCGCCGACCTCCGGGATGATCTTCTCGGTGGCCGAGCAGATCGCGACCCTCTCCACCTCGTGCACCCTCGAACCGGGCGACATCATCGCCACCGGCACCCCGGCGGGGGTGGGCATCGTCCGCCAGCCGCCGCGCTGGCTCGTGGCCGGCGACACGGTGCGCATCGAGATCGACGGGATCGGCGCGCTCGAGAACCCGGTCATCGACGAGCCCGCGGACACCGCGGTGATCGCGTGAGCGCCCTCGACCCGCAGGTCCGCGCCTTCGTCGCGGCGACGCCCAGCGGGGTGCTCGGCACCCTCCGGCCCGACGGCCGCCCCCGCCTGTCCGTGGTGCGACACCTGCTCGAGGGCGACCGCATCCTCATCTCCACCGAGGAATCCCGGGCCAAGGCCCGCGACGTGGGCCGCGACGGGTACGCCTCGTACTGCGTGACCGGCCACGACGCCCCCTTCCCCTGCGTCACCGTCGAGGGTCCCGCCCGGATCGTCGCCGCGGGCGCCGGAGCCACGACGACCCGCATCATCGAGGCGATGTCCGGCACCCCGATGGCCGAGCCCCTCAGCGACGAGGCGGTCGCGGCGATGGGACGGGTCGTCCTCGAGATCACCGTCGAGCGCGCCTACGGCGCCACCCACCTCCCGGAGGCGTGACGTGGCCCTGCACCGACTCACGAGCATCGAGGTGGGCGTGCCCGACCCGGAGCCAGTCGCCGCCTTCTACCGGGACTTCGGGCTCGAGCCGACCACGTCCGGCGGGTTCGCGACCCGCGATGGCGGGGAGCAGCTCCGACTGGTGACCACACCGCACCGGCGGCTGGTCGAGCTCGGCATCGGCGCGGAGGATGCTGACGACCTCGACCGGGTGGCCCATGCGCTCGCGGCGCTCGACGTCGGGACGCACCGCGACGATTCGCGCATCACCGCGGTCGAACCGGTCACGGGCACGCGGGTCGTCGTCGAGATCGCCCCACGGTACGCACCGGTCCCGTGGCAACCCGATCCGGTGAACGCGCCCGGCCACCCCGAGCGTCGCAACGCCCGCGCCGCCGCGGTGCTGCGGGACGGGACGGTCCGACCGAGCAAGCTCGGGCACGTCGTGCTCGGCTCGCCCGACCAGGCCGCGACGCAGCGGTTCTTCACCGAGGGCATCGGCTTCCGGATCAGCGACGAGATCCAGGGCATCGCCGCGTTCCTGCGCTGCTCCACCGAGCACCACAACCTGCTGGTGCAGGACGCGCCGCTCACCTACCTCCACCACACCTCGTGGACGCTCGCCGACGTCGACGAGATCGGCCGTGGGGCCGCGCAGGTGCTCGCCGCCGATCCGGGCCGCCACGTGTGGGGCCTCGGTCGCCACTGGATCGGATCGAACAACTTCTGGTACCTGCGCGACCCGGCCGGCAACTTCGCGGAGTACCACTCCGACCTCGACGTCATCGACGACGACGCGACCTGGGAACCCGGGGCGATCGCGGACCTGCGGGCGCTCTACGCGTGGGCCCCGCCGGTGCCGCCGGAGTTCATCCTCCCGAACGACATCGCGGCCCGCGCCGCCGAGGCCTGATGGCGGGGACGACGGACCACGAGGTCCTCGTCGTCGGCTACGGCCCGGTCGGCGCCATCCTCACCGGGCTGCTCGCCCGCCGCGGGGTGGCGGTGGGCGCCTACGAGCGGGGCACCGACGTCTTCACGCTCCCCCGGGCCGCGCACTTCGACGCGGAGATCGCCCGCATCATCCAGTCCGTCGGCGCGATGGACGCCGTGCTGCCGTCCACCGCGCCGACGAGCGGTATGGACTTCGTGGACGCCGATGGCCGGGTGCTCATGGCCTTCGAGGCCGAGGAGCAGTCGGCCGCCGAGGGCTGGCCCCGGTCGTTCATGTTCTACCAACCTGACGTCGAGCGGGCGCTGCGGGCCCGGGTCGCCGAGTTCCCGGCGGCGACGGTGCACCTCGGCCACGAGGTCCTCGCCGTCACCGAGCAGGCCGACCACGTCGAGGTGACGGTACGCGACCTCCACGACGGCGCGACCCGCACGGTGCGCGCGGCCCACGTCGTCGGGTGCGACGGCGCGCGCTCGCTCGTGCGGTCCGCGATCGGCACCGAGCTCGAGGACCTCGGCTTCGACCAGCCCTGGCTCGTGGTCGACGTGATGCTGCGGGGCCCCGCCGACCTCCCGGCCCGCCCCACCCAGTACTGCACACCGAGCCGACCTGCGACCTTCATCCCGTCGGCCGGCGCGCACCGGCGCTGGGAGTTCATGCTCCTACCCGACGAGGACCCGGCCGCCATGGAGACACCGGCGCGCATCCGTGAGCTCATCGGCCCCTGGGTCGATCCCGACGCGGTCGAGATCATCCGGTCCGCCGTCTACTCGTTCCACGCGCTCATCGCCCGCGGTTGGCGCTCGGGCCGAGTGCTGCTGGCCGGGGACGCGGCCCACCAGATGCCGCCGTTCCTCGGGCAGGGCATGTGCGCGGGGTTCCGGGACGCCGCGAACCTCGAGTGGAAGCTGACCCGGGTACTGCGCGGCACCGCGGACCCGGCGATCCTCGACACCTACGAGTCCGAGCGGTCGCCGCACGTGCGCGCCATCATCGAGCAGGCCGTGGCCGCGGGCCGCATCATCCAGACCACCGATCCGGTCGAGGCCGCGGCCCGCGACGCGTTCCTCCTCGACCCGTCGGTCCCCGCTCCGCCGCCGCCCGGTCTGCCCCTGCTCGGCCCGGGTCTGGGCGACCCCGAGGATCCGCTCCGGGGCGCACGGCTGCCACAGCCCCTCGGACCGGACGGCGACCGGCGCGACGACCTCCTCGGCGACGAGGCGGCGCTCATCGTGGATACGACCACGTGGCGGACGCGATCCGAAGCCGAGCGCAACGCGCTCGGTGCGCACCTGCCCGTCGTCGAGGCGGGGCCACTCGGCGCGTGGCTCCGCGAACGCGGTGTCGTCGCGGTGGTCGCCCGACCGGACCGCCACGTGCTCGGCGGGACCGCGGACCCCGACGGGATCACCGCGCTCGTGGCCGCAGCCGTCCGGAGCCTCAGCGCGCGGGACGGCTAGGTTCGCAGGTCGATGGACCCCGACGCCCCGAGATCACCGGAACCGTCCGGCCACGACCACGAGGTCGAACCCGACGTCCGGTTCACCTACGCGAACGAACGCACCTTCCTCGCCTGGAACCGTACGGCGTTGGCGCTCATCGCCACCGGGGTCGTGGTGGTCGGCATCCTGCCGAAGCTCGATGTGGAGTTCGGGCGCCGGGTGCTCGGCATCCCGATGATCCTGCTCGGCGCGTACGTGTCGGCCGCCTCGCTCATCGAGTGGCGACGCAACGAGGACGCCATGCGCCACGAGCGACCCCTGCCCCGTTCCGGGCTGCCCCGGGTCCTCACCGTGGGCGTCGTGGTGGTCGCGGTCATCGCCGCCGTGCTCGCGCTCCTCCAGCACGGGGCCTGACGTGTCGCGCTGGGCCCACGACCCCGAACGGGGGTTGGCCGGGGAGCGCACCGACCTCGCCTGGAACCGCACGGGGCTCGCCATGCTCATCATCCTCGGCGCGGTCGGCCGCAATGCGCTCCAGACGCCCGGGGTCGCGTCCGGCCTCGCGGTGGGGCTCGTGGCGATCGGCGCCGCTGCGTGGGGCCTCGGCCTCCGGGGGGCCCACCGGATCTCGCAGTCCACCCACACCGGCCGCCACCGCGCCGAGACCCGGCTCCTCGCCACGGTCACCGCCGGCACGATCGTCGTCGGCCTCGCCGCGCTCGTCATCTCGATCTGAGCCCCGGAACGCCGACGGCCCGCCGACGCGGGCGCGTCGACGGGCCGTCGGGTCGGAATCGGGTGGATCAGGAGACGGGTGCGCTCACCACGAAGGTCGAGGCCGAGGCGCGGAAGGTGAGCCCGCGCAGACCGGCGCCCGCGCAGTTCGAGGCCATCGCGCTCGGCGACTTCGCGAAGCCCATGGACATGGTCACCGGGGTGCCGGCGAACGAGCCGCTCGTCACCGAACCCGAGGCCACCGCGGTCCACTTGCCGGAGACCGGGTCGGCGCTCTGGGCGAGGCCCGACAGGTCGACCACCGACGGGTTGAGCGGGGTCGAACGTCCGCCGACCCTCCAGTCCGCAGCCAGCGAGACCGGCGCAGCCGTGAGCGCCATCACCGTGGCGCAGTCGTTCGTCGGCAGCGTGAACGTGCCGTTGAGCTTGGCGATGCGCACCGCGGCACCGTCCCCGGTCCCGTTGATGCAGCCCGCACCCGCGGCCTTGACGGTGACGGTCGTCTCCGAGGTCCCGCCGTCGACGAGCGCGGGCGAGAAGGTGAACTTCCCGACGGAGCGGCACGAGACCGTGCCCACGCCGTCGACCGGCGTGGCGGTCGCGCCGGCGACGCCGACGAGGGCGGTGGCGGCCACGAGGCCGACGGTGACGGTGGCGAGG
>JBJTQX010000092.1:0-33175 GCA_046075855.1 Actinomycetes bacterium | reverse complement strand
GTTGCCGCCGGCCCTGCCGGCGGCAACGTCGCGTCCGGGCCCGGACTCGCTCAGCCCAGGTGGAACACGAACTGCAGCAGCGCCGCGAGCAGGATCGCGGCCATGAGGAGTCCGAGGGTGATGACGGTGCCGGGCCTCATGCTCCACCTCCGGGGTTCGTGAACGAGACGGGCGTGCTGATCGGCGCGGCGATGCCACCGAGCGAGGATCCGGGCGGTGGCGGCGCGATCCGCACCTCCGTGCCGACGCGCAGCGAGTGCTCGGCCGCGGCCGAACGCCGGTCGAGCACCAGCGAGAGCAGCCCCGACGAATCGACCACCACGACGAGCTCCGACGGCTTGGCGTCCGCGTAGGTGTGGACCCAGCGGACCATGCCGCGGCGATCGCCCACCGTGAGCTCGAAGGTGTCGCCCGGCGCGATGCCGCGTGCGGTGAGCACCTCGGGTCCGACGTTGACCTGCGCGTTGCCGAAGGTGTCGACCCACCAGACCTCGGCGCGCACCTCATCGCCGTCGGTGTCGGCCACGGGCAGGAGGCTCGGGGTGAGGGAGACCGGGTCGACCATCTCCCCGAGCGCCTCGAACGGGGTGCCGCTCGCGAGGTAGCCGGCGGCCGGGGCGAAGACGTCGCGTCCCGCGAAGGTCGGCCCCGGCGCCTCGAGCTGGTAGTCGGGGTTCGTGAGCGAGACCGCCCGCTCGGCCCCGCCGAGCATGGCGACCGCCGGGGCGAGGAGCCCGTTGTCCGGCCCGATGAGCACGGCCGCTGCGGTCTCGACCGCGATCGCCCGACGGTCGCCGCCGACCCCCGGATCGACCACCGCGACGAGGATGCCGCGGGGCAGGTAGGGCACCGCGCGGGCGAGGGTGAGCGCACCGGCGCGCACGTCGTGTGCGGGGACCTCGTGGGTGATGTCGACGATCTGCAGGTGCGGAGCGAGCCGCAGCATGATCGAGTGGCAGACGCCGACGAACTCGTCCGCGTGGCCGTAGTCCGTCAGGAAGGAGACGAACTCGTGACGTTCGTCGGTCACTACTGGGTGTAGCGGGCGCCGAGGTAGGTATCGACGTCGGACTCGCGCACCCGGAAGGAGCGGCCGACGCGCACGGCGGGCAGGTCGCCGCTCTTGATGAGTCGGTAGACGGTCATGGTCGAGACGCGTATGAGGTCCGCGACCTCCTGCACCGTCAGGAACCTCGACTTCGACAACGGCTGCGACACGTGATCAGGCCCTCCACTCCGAACGGGGGTGACCCTAGGCGGGTGGTGCCGCTGCTGTCGAACGTGGACCGTGTGGCTCGAGTCAGCCGGCGGGGCGACGGCCCGCGACCTCGGTGGCCAGGGCCGCGAGCACGGCGTAGGCGGCCGGGGGACGATGGGCCTGGAGCGGCACGAGCGTGAGCGGGTAGCCCCGGGCTGCGGTGAGACCGAGGGCCACGGCGTCGAGGTCGGCGAGGGCCACCACCTCGATCCCGGCCCGGACGGCCCCGGCCGCGAACCCGCGGTCGGCCACCACGAGATCGGGCAGCTCCCCGCTGAACAGCAGCTCCTCGGAGGCCGCGATGGCGGCGTCGGCGAGGAGCGCGTCGCCGTCGGTGATCACCGCGACCCCCTCGGGCCACCACAGGCGGCAACGGGCCCGCCCGCCCGCCGAGAACGATCCGGCCTCGGTGCCCACCGCGAGGTCCGCGCCCTCGGCCACTGCAGTGCGCACGAGCCGGGCGTAGGTGGGCAGCAGCGATGCCGGCCGTCCGGTCGCGAACGCGATGCGTCCACCCCGCCGGGCGACGTCGAGCACACGGCCGACCCCGGCCCGCCAGCCGGCCACCGTGGCGGCGGGGTCGGTCCACGACGCGCTGCCCTCGGCCCGCCAACCCCAGTGGTGGCGCAGCGCCGCCTCGCAGGTCCCCTCGGTCGCATCGTCGAACCGCTCGAGCCCGAGCAGCGCGTCGCGGTGACCGAGCGCGACGCGACGCACGATGGACCGAACCTCGGTGACCCCGAGGCGTTCGTGCGGTCCGGCGAGGCGGGCCCGGAGCACGCGCTGGTCGGGCGCCGGTGGCGCGGTCGGAGCGGCCGACGGTTCGCCCGCAGCACCCTCGCGATCGTCGAGACGCGGCGGCCGGCGACTCACGCGCGCCGACCGAGCTCGCGGGACCGCTCGGTCGCTGCGGTGACGGCCTCGAGGAACGCGGCGCGCACCGTGCGCGCCTCGAGCGCACGCAGCCCCGCGGCGGTGGTGCCCCCCGGCGAGGTGACCTGCGCGCGGAGTGCCTCGGGACCGTCGTCGCTCGCCACGAGGAGTTCGGCCGCGCCGAGCACCGTCTGCGCGACGAGCCGCTCTGCGAGGTCGCGCGGCAGTCCGTTGAGCACGCCGGCCTCGGTGAGTGCCTCGACCACGAGGAACACGTAGGCCGGACCCGACCCCGAGAGCCCGGTCACCGCGTCGAGGAGGTGCTCGGGCACTCGAGCGACGATGCCGACGTGACCGAGCAGAGCCTCGGCGGTGGCCAGGTCGTCATCGGTGGCCTGCGCGCCCGCGGCGATCGCGGTCGCGCCGCGCCCGACGAGGGCCGGCGTGTTCGGCATGGCCCGCACCACCGCACGACCGGGCGCGGCCGCCTCGAGATCGGCGATCGTGACCCCGGCGGCGATCGAGATGATGAGCGCGTCCTCGGGCAGGGCCTCGCGCGCGCCCTCGAGCACCGCAGCGACGTCGCCCGGCTTCACCGCGACGACCACCACCTCGGCATCGGCCACCGCCCAGGCCGGACTCGGACCGATGCGGACGCCCGACGCCCGGGCGGTCAGCTCCTCTCGCCGGGGCGCGTGCTGCTCGGCCACCGCCAGCGCTCCCGCGTCGTACCCGGCGTCGAGGAGACCGGCGAGGAGCGCCTCGCCCATCCGGCCACCACCGAGGATCGCGATGCGCTGCATGCTGCGAGGGTAATCCCGCGCGCCACCCACCACCCGGGCGGTTCGGATGGGCGCAGGGACGAGGAGGACGAACCGGGCCCGGACGCGGGTGGGCCCGAGGAACCTTCACCGCACTCCGCACTTCCCCGAACGGAGTGGGCTCCGAGCACCTCGGGCCGCACCACCACCGGCACCCGTCGGCGCCGACGAGGCGACCGTACGCGCGTCGCGCCGATCCGGGCAAGGGGCAACGCAGCGCGCGCCCCGTACGCGTCCGGCAACGCGCGCGCTGCGCGCGACCACGTCGCGCCGGGACGGGACGACGGTGTTGCGAATGTTGTTGGTGGTGACGGAGTGGTCAGCGTCGCGGGTACGCGATGCGCAACGCCGGGGGGAACCACCGATCCACCGCCTCGTAGATCACGCCGATCGTGCGATCGAGCTCGTCCTCGGTGAGGTGCTCGAGCGCGAGGCGACCCGTGAGGTACAGGTCCCCCTCCGGCCCCATCGAGAACCGCGTGCCGTAGAGCCCGTGGTTGCGCTGCAGGACCCAGACCGCCAGCTCGGCCCGTCGTGCCGCGTCGTCGGGGGCCGGGAGGAAGAACACCTCGTGGCGCAGCGTGCGCTGGTGGAGGTCGAAGTAGATGGTCGTCGCGTCGCGACCGTCGCAGGTGAACCGCACGTACCACCGGTTCAGCGCCGCCTCGTACTCGACGTGCTGGATCGCAGGGAGCTCGGCGACCGGGCCGGTGAGGTGCCGGTCGACGAGCGCGTGCGCCGCCTCGTTCACCGGCAGGAGACGGGCTCGCGGGCGGCGAGGTCGTTGAGGAGCCGGCGCAGGCGCGCCGCGGTCATCGACCAGGCGTAGGCCCGAGAGCGCTGCTCCGCGGCGGCCCCACGGGCCGCGGCGAAGGCCGGGTCGGCGAGCAGGCGGGCGATCGGCGCCGCGAAGTCGCCCGGCTCCCGGGAATCCACGAGGAACCCGGTCTCCCCGTCGACCACGATCGAGGTGAGGCCGCCGACCGCCGCGGCCACGACCGGGGTGCCACAGGCCGCCGCCTCGAGTGCCACGAGGCCGAAGGACTCGGACCGGCTCGGGACCACGCACACGTCGGCCGCTCGGTAGAGCGCGCTCAGCGCCTCGTGCGGCTGGGGCGGCATCCACCGGACCTGATCGGCCACACCGAGTTCGGTCGCCAGGGCACGGAGCGCGACCGTCTCGCGTTCGCCGAGGATCCCGCTCGGCCCGCCGACGATGAGGAGCACCACCCGCGGGTCGCCGAGCGCGGCGAGTGCCCGCACCGCGAGGTCGGCGCCCTTGAGCGGCTGGATGCGACCCGCGAACAGCAGGACCGGTCGATCGCCGAGGCCGAGGGACCCCCGAGTCGCGAGCCGCTCGGCCGTCGTCCCCGGGTGGAACCGCTCGTGGTCGACGCCCGGGGGGACCACGGCGATGCGCTCGCGCACCCCGCCGTAGAGCCCGACGAGGTCCTCGACCTCCGAGGGGGTCGAGGCGAGCATGAGGTCCGCGCAGCCGATGATCTCGTGCTCGAGACGCGTCCGGTCCTCCACGTCGTCGTCGATGCCCGCATCGGCCTTCACGCGGGCGAGCGTGTGGAACGTCGCGACGAGCGGCAGCTCGAGCTCGTGCTTGAGTCGGTGACCGACTGCGCCCGAGATCCAGTAGTTCGCGTGGATCACGTCGACCGGGTGCCGGGCGAGGTGCTCGCGGGCCGCGGCGGTCATCGGCTCCACCAGCTCGACGAGCTCGTGCTTCCCGACCGGCGCCGGCGGTCCAGCGACGAGGTGGACCACCCGGAACCCCGGCTCGACCTCGACGATCGGGGCGAGGTCGGGCGCATCCGCCCGGGTCAGCACGTCGCAGGCCACGCCGGCCCGGGCGAGCGAGGACGCCAGGGCGCGCACGTAGACGTTCATGCCCCCGCCATCGCCCGTCCCCGGCTGGGCCAGGGGGGACGTGTGGACGCTCAGGATGGCGACCCGCCGGGCCCGGTTCACACCCGCGAGGCTACCGCTCACCCTCCGGGGCGTCCGAAGGGGGATCCTCACCCCGGAACGACCGGTAGACGTCCACGAGGGTCTGCTTCTGCCGGTCGGTGAGGTGCGGGTCGCGGTGGATGCGCGCCTCGAGGTCATCCCCCTCGGTCTCGTCGAGGATCCCGGCCCGCACGTAGAGCGTCTCCGCCGAGATGTGGAGACCGCGGGCGATCTGCTGGAGGATCTCCGCGCTCGGCTTGCGGAGTCCCCGCTCGATCTGGCTCAGGTACGGATTGGAGATGCCCGCGAGCTCGCTGAGCTTGCGCAATGAGATCCGGTCGCGGTGCCGCTGCTCGCGGATGAACGCGCCGAGGTCACGCAACCGGGCCTCGAGGCCGTCCGTCGCGGCCACGCTCAGGTCTCGGCGTCGGCCAGGCGCGGCCCGAGGACCGCGTCGATCGCGTCGATCACCCCGTGGAGCTGCCGACGGGTCCCCGACACCTCCTGCTCGAGCGCCCGCAGCGCGTCGAGCGATGCCGTGAGTTCGTCCTCCGACAGGGTCGGGAGGTTCGCGAGGGTGTCGTCAGCGATGAGGCGCTCAGCCCCGCGGCTCCAGGTGATGCTCATCGACGGGGCGAGGATCTCCGGCACCCGGGCGTTCGCGGCGGCGGGGCGCGGCCCCTGGTCCGCGAGGATCTCCGGGAGCCGGGCGATGAGGTCGGACAACGTTCCACCGTCGCGCCGACGGTCCACCTCGGCACGCACGATCTCGATGCGGCCCTGGGCGAGGCGCCGCACGTACGAGACCTCGGTCTCCACCTCCACCGCCTCCCGCCGCATCGCGCGCAGGTCGTCGAGGTCGCGCGCGTCGAGATCGGCGACGTACTCGGGAGCGAGGATGCGATCGATGCGACGCTCGTGCTGGGCCATCGGGGGCAGGCTACCGCCCCCGGGGCGGGGGCCGGATCAGCCGCCGCTCACGGGCGGGAGGACCGCCACCTCGTCGCCCGGACCGACGAGCGTCCGGTCGCCGGCCGCGGGTTCCTCACCGTTGACCCACACCCGTGAACCCGCGAGCACCTCGGCGAAGGCCGGGCCGAGCGCGGCCACCGCGGCCTCGAGCACCGCGCCGAGCGCTCCGGTCGGCACGGCGACCTCGGAGGCGCCGGCCGCCTCCCGCGCCGCCGCGAACAGCCGCAGGCGTGCCTGTTCGCTCAGCCCGCGACCTCGACGAGCCCGTCCTTGATGACCACGTCACCCTCGGCGGTCCGCGTCTCGTACCCGAACACCCGAGTGCCGTCGCGGGTGCCCGCGTCCCAGAAGGTCGTGACGATCGTCTGCCCCGGGAGCACCGGACGCGAGAACCGGACGGCGAGGCGACGCAGCCGACGCGGGTCGCCGTCGGCCACCGCCCCGATGGCCGCCGAGGAGGTGAACGCCATGGTGCAGAGGCCGTGCACGATGATGCCGGGCAGGCCGACCTTGCGCGCGAATTCGTCGTCGAGGTGGATCGGCATGTGGTCGCCCGAAGCCTCCGCGTACCGGAAGGTCTGGTCGGTGTCGATGGTCTGCTCGACCGTGGCCACGGGCTCTCCGGCCTTCACCGCAGCGGTGAGCTTGTGGTCGGGTGCCTCCTCGCCCCCACCCTCGCCGCCGGTCACTCCGCGGTAGAAGGTGGTGACGTACTGCGAGACCATGAGCTCTTCGGTCGCGGCGTCACGCGACTCCACCTTGACCACCACCGTCGTACCGCTCGGCTTGACCGATACCCCGGCCGCCGACGCGACGGTGCGGAGCGTGGTGCCCGGTTCGATCGGCCGGTGGAAGTGCATGTCCTGCTCGCCGTGCACCACGGTCATGAGCGCATCGGCCGGCACGACCTCACCGATGACACCGCTCATCGCGCCCCACGCGGGAACCACCGCGAACACCGGCGGCGCGAGGGTGCCGTCGAGGTGCGCGGGCGTCGGATCGTTGGTCGCCTGTGCGTAGGCGATCGCACGGTCCCGCTCGATCGGGAAGTCGGAGGGCGCGCTCGGGCGGCCGATGGGATCGAGGTTGAACTGCATGGGTGCGCTCCGGGGTCGTGCGGTCAGCGACGCGGGTCGGGGTGGACGTTGGTGCGGGCGGTCGGCATGGCCTCGAGCCGGGCCGGGTCGATCGGTTCGCCCGTCTCCTCGTCGATCCCGTACGTGCCGCGCTCGATGCGCTCGATGGCCGCCTGGATCTCGGCCAGCTCGCGTTCGAGGCTCTCGAGGATGGTCAGCTCCTTCTCTCGCTCGAACAGTTCGCTCCCCGAGTCGGCCGGGTGCTGGCTGCGGGTCGCGAGCTCCGAGTGCTGCTCCTCCGTGGCCTCGTCGACCTCCGCGCGCAGCTCGTCGATGAGGCCCCGGACCCGGGACGCCTCGGCGTCGAGTCGGTCGCGTGCATCGTCCTGCTGGTCCATGGACCGGAGGCTAGCGATCCCCGCCGAGCCGGTGCCGCAGCAGGAGCTCGGTCCCGGCCACGGCGTCGAGCAACGTCGCGAACCGGACATCGAGGTCGTCGGCGGCGAGCACCCGGTGGGCATCGAGCGGACCGCTGATCGCCCGCGCCGCGACGAACCAGGCCGCCTCCACCGGGTCGGTGGGGAGCGGCTCCTCCTCGATCCGCAGGCCGAGCGCCGACGCGAGGCCACACACCCGATCCCACGCGTCGGCGAGTTCCCGGCGGGGCTCCGCCGACTCCGGCCCCGGTCGGGGTTCGGCGAGCACGCGGACCACCGCGTTGGGGTACGGCGCGTCGGGGCGCCAGGCCTCGACCCGAATCCGCTCGACCCCGAGCGCGAGCACCGCGTAGCGACCGTCGTCGAACCGGTGGCACTCCTCGATGCGGGCGAGCGTGCCGACGTCGAAGCGCGCGTCCCCGCCCCCCACCTCCGACCCGCGCTCGATGAGCACGACCCCGAACTCCGCGCTCCCGGCCAGGCAGTCGTCGACGAGCGCGCGGTACCTCGGTTCGAACACGTGGAGCGGGAGCCGGGTACCCGGGAGCAACGGGTTGCCGAGGGGGAACATCGGCAACCCCTCGATCAGTTGGCCCGCGCGCGCCACCCGTCCGCCTCCGTCGCAACCGAACCCGCTTGCGCCTCGGGGAGCATCGCCGCGATCGAGTCGAGGGCGCGGGCCGCCTCGAGGTGCCGACCGAACTCGCCGAGCACCCGCGCGCTCGCGAGGCGGTCCTGCACGGGGAGCGCGGGCACGAGCAGCCGGAGCCGGGCCGCCCACACCCCTTCGACCGAGTGCCGGCGCACCGCGACCTGCTGGAGGTTCGTGAGCATCCGGGTCACGATGTCCACCGGACCCACCGGCGCGAGCAGCGCGGGGTGCCAGGGCGCGTCCGGCCCCGCGAGCGCGTGGTACCGGGCCCGACACCCCGTCTCATCGAGCGGCGCACCGCCGTGGAACGGATCGAAGAACGCCGTCGGATCCCGACCGTCCCGAGTCAGGAAGTGGCCGGGCATACCGATGCCCACCGTCGACACCCCGATGCGCCGACCCGTCTCGAGCATGACGACGGCGAGGGTGATCGGAATACCGAGCCGGCGCTCGAGCACCACGTCCATGTAGGAGTTGCGCGGGTCGTCGTAGGCCGCGGTGTTGCCCACGAACCCTCCCGGTGAGAACAGGTGCGCGGCGAGCCCAGCCGCATCGAGCGCACCACGGTGGAGCGCCGGGTGCGCGGCGACGCGGTCGAAGCCGTCCACCGCGCGGTCGATGTCGAGCCCCGGTCGCGCGTGCGCGGCGATGCACATCGTGGCCACGTCGAGGCGCATGGCGTCGCCGGCCTCGAGTTCATCGATGAACCGCACGGTGGCCGGTGCCGTCTCCCACTGCACGGGACGTCACGGTAGTGCCCACGTAGACTCCGCGACGTGGGCACCGAACCGCGCGAGCGCGCCATCGCCCGGCTGCGCGCCGCCGGGCAGCGGGTGACCCCGAACCGCGAGGCGCTCGTCGACGTCCTCGGCACCGCCGACCGTCCGCTCACGCTGCCCGAGATCCTGCGCGAACGGCCCGACCTCGCCCAGAGCAGCACGTACCGCAACCTGCTGGCCCTCGAGCAGGCCGAGGTCGTGCGCCGGGTCGACGGCGTCGACGAGTTCGCCCGCTTCGAGCTCGATGACGGCCTGACCGACCACCACCACCACCTCATCTGCTCGGCCTGCGGGCGGGTGGAGGACACGTCGATGCCCGGCGAGATCGAGGCCGCGATCGAGGACGCGATCGCCCGCGTCGAACGCGAGCATCGGTTCGCGGTGCACTCCCACCGCCTCGACCTCCTCGGCACCTGCCGCGACTGCCGCGGGGCCTGACCCCGCGACGGACTCCCGGGCTAGCGTCCGATCCGTACCGGTTCGGGCGTCATCCGGGGTGGGGAGCATGGTCGAGGGACGGAACGGCGACAGCTCGGACCCCCACGCCCTGCGCGCCCTGCTCCGGGAGAGCCCGGTGTTCGGGGGGCTCGACGATGGTGCGCTCGATCTCCTCGAGCGCGCGCTCGAACTGCGATCGGTCGCCCGGGGCGAGCGGTTCATCCGCCTCGGCGATCCGGCGGACGGTCTCTACCTCATCGCGAGCGGTCGGGTTGCGGTCTCCGTTCCCCGGCCCGACGGCGACCTCGTGATCGATGAGCACGGTCGCGGCCACGTCGTGGGCGAGATGAGCCTCCTCACCGATCGACCGCGCTCCGCCGACGTGACCGCCCGACGTGACTCGCACCTCTTCTTCCTCCCGACCGCAGCGTTCGATGAACTCGTGCTCGAGCGTCCCGGGGCGTGGCGGAGCATCTCGACCGCGCTCATCGACAAGCTCGCACTCGTGAACCGTGGGGTCTCGACCTCCAGCCCGGCCACCACGATCGCGTTCGTGCCGCTCGACGACACGGAGCCGTGCCGCGACTTCGTGGCCGCGTGCGTGGCCGAGATCGGTCGGTTGTCCGGCTCGGCACGGCTCGTCACACCAGCCGACGCCGCGGCCGAGTTGGGACCGGGCGCCTCCGCGCTCGACCAAGCCACCTGGCGCGAGGCGCTCGAGCGGACCTGGGCCGTGGTGGCCGCCCTCGCCGACCCCGAGTTCACGGCGTGGACCGACGCGTGCGTGCAGCACGCGGACCGGGTGGTCCTCGTCGCCGACGCCACCCGGACCCCCAGCCGGCGGGCGGTCGAGCAGGAGATGGCCGCCCGCGCGGGGTCGGGCGGGCAACGGTGCGAGCTGGTGCTCCTGCACCCGCCGAGCACCCAGTACCCGCGGGGCACACGCCACTGGCTCACCCCGCGGGAGGTCCACCGGCACCACCACGTCCGCACCGATCGGCCGACCGACGTGGCCCGGGTGGCCCGACTGCTCACCGACCGCGGCGTGGGCATCGTGTTCGCGGGCGGCGGGGCCCGGGGCATCGCCCACATCGGGGTGCTGCGGGCGCTCGAGGCCCGCGGGGTGCCCATCGACGCGGTCGGCGGGGCGAGCATCGGATCCATCGTCGGCGGCTCGGTGGCCCGGGGCGACACACCGGATGAGCTCGCGCGCATCCTGCGCGCCGCGGTCCTCGACCGCTCACCCGTCGATGTCACGCTCCCCACCGTCTCGTTCGCGCAGGGCGCCCGGGTGACCCAGCAGATCCGTGACGCGGCGGGCGGCCTCGACCTCGAGGACGGCTGGCGCAACTTCTACTGCGTGTCGACGAACCTCACCCGGGCCAGCCTCGAGGTGCACCGTCGCGGACCCGGCTGGTTCGCGATCCGCTCCTCGTTCTCCATCCCAGGGGTGTTCCCGCCCATGCACACCGACGACGACGAGATCCTCGTGGACGGCGGCATGCTCGACAACATGCCGATCGCGACCATGCGGGAGCTGCACGCAGGCATCCGCGTCATCGCGGTGGACGTCGGCGCGCACAAGGAGTTCGGCACGGCCGGCGCCACGAAGCACGGCGCGGTGTCGGGCTGGCGCACCCTGGCCTCGGCACTCCGCCGCCGCTCGGTGGGCGACGCCATCGCGCTGCCGAAGCTGCTCATGCGACTCACCGAGCTCGGGGCGGTCGACCCCGACGATCTCGGCGACTGCTACGTGCGTCCGGGGCTCGAGGGCATCAGCCTCCTCGACTTCGACCGGTTCGACGACCTCACCCGGATCGGCGAGCAGGACGCGGGCCCGGTGCTCGACGGGTGGCTGGCCGACCAACCCGACCTGCGGGCCTGAACCTCAGCGGATCGGGACGGTCGCCGCGGTCGAGACCTCGGTGATCGGGTCGACGAGCACCTTGAGCGTCATCTGCCAGTCCCCGGGCACCGGCGGGGTGAACCCGGCCGACAGGTAGTGGGCCGGACCCGCGTTGCGCATGGGTACGTCGATCGGCGCGATCCCCTCCTCCGGGAGCGAGAACTCCACGGTC
This sequence comes from Actinomycetes bacterium, assembly GCA_046075855.1. Lineage (GTDB taxonomy): Bacteria > Actinomycetota > Acidimicrobiia > IMCC26256 > IMCC26256 > IMCC26256. The sequence goes on along the minus strand of JBJTQX010000092.1, from coordinate 21,832 downwards.
ACGTTGAGGATCTGCGCCGGCCCGCCGGCCGGGTCGAGGACCGTGAGGTGCACCTCGTTCGGGCCGACCCGGGCCGGCGACACGCTCACGTCGGCGAGCAGGTCGCCCACCTCGAGGGTGGCCGCGTACGAACCGTTGCGGGTGGTGCCCGCGGGCGCGGTGTTGACGAGCACCGCGGTGACCCCGAGCACCGCGATGAGCAGCGCCACCTCGACCGCCACCGCGCGCAGCAGCCGGGTGCGAGCGGTGCGCTCCGGCAGCACGTAGCGCAGGGTGTCGATCCCGTCGTCGTCGGGTACGAGCGAGTGGCCCCGCCGGGTCGGGACCTCGTGGCCCTCCGCGAGGAGCGCCGCGCGTTCGCGGTCCGCCAACTCGACCTCCTCCGGGTCGAGTGCCCACCGTCGGTGGACGGCGTCGCGGGCGACGGTCGCCACGAGCAGCGCGAGGAGCACGAGGCCGACCTTCACCGCGAGCAGGATCCCGAACGCGGTGTCGAAGACGGTCGAGATCCCGCCGAGCTCCCGCAACCCCCGCACCACCCCGGTGAACACCACCACGAGGACGGCGAGCGTTGCGAGGCGCGACCACGTCGGCAACCCCTCGAGCCCCTCATCCTCCGCGTGCGCGGTGAGCAGCAGGATGAGCACCGCGAGCCCGCCGACCCAGGTGGCCATGGCGAGCACGTGGAGCGTGTCGACCACCACCGCCAGCGCACTGAGCGTGCCGACGCTCGCGTGGCCACCGAGCCCGGGCGTGGCCGCGATCCCCACGACGAGCAGCGCGGCGAGCGGCAACCACCAGCGCGGGCGCGGGTCGCGCGCGGCGGCCCGCAGCACCGGCACGAGGGCGACGATGAGGACCAGGCGCGCGAGCAGCACGAGGCCGAGGCGCGTCCCCACCAGGTCGCCCCAGACCGCAGGCCGGAAGGCACCCCCGAGGCCGAGACCACCTGCGTACGCGCCCTGCAGGCAGAAGGCCAGCACGGTGCCGACGAGCAGCACCGCCCAAGCGATCCACAGGACCCGCCGAACCCGCGGCACCGCAACCGCGCGACGCCACACCCACGCCGCGACGACGAGGCCACCGATGAGCAGCGCCAGCGCGGTGAAGACGGCGAAGCGGACCACCGCGTAGCCCACGTCGACCGTGCGGTCGGTGGTGCCCCCGGCCAGGAACTGCCGGGTGATCCGCGCCCCGCCGCCCCCCTCGGTGACCTCGCCCACCGAGAACGTGAACGCGCCGCGCACCGGGTGGGAGTCGGCCGAGAGCACGCGCCACGTGACCACGTAGGTCCCGGTGGCCAGCCGTGGCAGCGGCTGACGGACGAGCTCGGGCCGCCCGGGCACGGTGGTCGGCTCCCTCGTCGCCACGGCATCGCCGCTCGCAGCGATCACCCGGACACCGCCGAGTCCGACCGAGACCGCCTCGGTGAACTGCAGCTCGACCGCGGGTGGCGTGCGCGGCACGACCGCACCCGCCGCCGGATCGCTCGACTCGAGCGAGGCGTGGGCGGAGGCCGGCGTCGCGCCCACCCCGACCGCGAGCCCGGCGAGGAGGAGCATCGACGCGAGACGGCGGGGCGTGCGGAACCTGCGCATGGGGAGCGATTCTGCCCGCTCCGCCCACCCCCACGTGCGCGCCCTAGCCTGCGGGGACCGTGGAACCGTTCGCACCACCCCGTCGCGGCCGCGCCCGCAGGTTGGGACGGCTCCTCGTCGGCCTCGTCGGCATCGGCCTCATCCTCGTGGCGAACGCGGCACCGGCCGCCGCCCACGGACTCGGCGGTCCGAGCCCGACCGACGAGCGGGTCGCAGTGCGCCGCGTGGTGCCCGCCCTCGCGGGCGTGCGGGTGCGCACCGTCGATCTGGGATCGCAGATCGAGCTCGAGAACCGCGGGGGCACCGCGGTGGTGGTGCTCGGCTACGAGGGCGAGCCGTACCTGCGGGTCGGCCCACGAGGGGTCGAGGTGAACCGGCGCTCCCCGGCGACCGTGCTCAACCGGAGCGCGACCCCGGAGCGGCGGGCGCCGGCCGGACTCGACGCCGGGGCCGAGCCGCGGTGGGTCCGTACCTCGATCGAACCGATCGCCCGGTGGCACGACCACCGGGCGCACTGGATGGGTCGGGGCGCGGTGCGCGATCTCGCGTGGTCCATCCCGCTCCGCCGAGCCGGGAACGCCGCGGCGATCCGAGGGACGATCACGACCGAACCCCCGCCGAACCCCTGGGTCTGGTTGGCCGCCGCGGCAACCATCACGGCGGCGACCGTGCTCGCGGCTCGGCGCGGTCGGTGGCCGGCGGTGCTCGTCGGAGCCCTCGGGCTGCTCGCGGTGAGCGAGGTCATCCACGTCGTCGGGGCGTGGGGGGTCTGGGACACGGCGACCCTGCGACGGCTCCTCGGTGCCGCGCCCTCCCTCGTGGCCATCGCGACCTCCCTCGGTGCCGCGGGCCGACTCATCTCGCGTCGCGACACCCCCGATGCCGCGACGCCGCTCGCGCTCCTCGCCGGGGTGTTCACCGCGCTGGCCGGTGGCCTCGCCGACCTCGGTTCGCTCACCCACGCGATCCCACCGAGCACCCTCGCCCCGTCGGTCGTCCGGGCCACCGTGACCATCGCCCTCGGGGGCGGCCTCGGGGTCGCGATCGTGGCCGGTCAGCACCTGCGTCCCCCGGCCGAACCGGTGGCTGCGCAGCCGTCGACCGTGTCAGGCTGAACGCATGCCCACCATCTTCACCCGCATCATCGACGGCGAGCTGCCCGGTCGGTTCGTGTGGCGGGACGCGACCTGCGTCGCGTTCCTCTCGATCAACCCCCTGCGGACCGGCCACACGCTCGTGGTGCCCCGGGTGGAGGTCGACCACTGGCTCGACCTCGACCCCTCGGTGAACGCGCACCTCGTATCGGTCGCGCAGACCATCGGGAACGCCCAGATGGCCGCGTTCGCTCCGTTGCGGATCGGGCTCATGGTCGCGGGGCTCGAGGTGCCCCACGTGCACCTCCACGTGGTGCCGATGGATGACGTCCACGACCTCGACTTCGCGAACGCCGCGAGCGCGCCCGATCCGGCCGCGCTCGACCGCGCCGCGTCGCAGCTCCGGGACGCCCTGCGGTCCGCGGGCGCCGTCGGCGTCAGCGACTGACGCAGCCCATCGCCCGGGCCAGCCGCGCCCGGTTGCGCTCCATGAGCGACCAGTAGTCGGCCCCGCGCTGACGATCGGCGGCCGACCGTCCCTCGATGGGACTCAGGACCTCGGTCGGCACCCCGGTCTCGCGGGCGAGGGCCCGGGCGACGTCCGGCGGAGCGAGTTCCTCCGTGAAGACCACGGGCACCTGGGCACGCCGCACGAGCGCGCCCAACTCCACCATGCGCCGAGGATCGGGTTCCTGGTCGGGCGCGATGCCGGCGATCGACCGAGCGCGGAACCGGTACCGGTCGGCGAGTCGTCCGAACGCGTCGTGCGTGGTCACGATGACCCGGCGCTCGCAATCGGCGAGCGCGGTCGCGTACCGGCGATCGAGGTCGCGCAGCCGGTCACCGGCCCGCGCCGCGCGGCGGCGGTAGGCATCGGCACCCGCGGGATCGAGCGACGCGAGACGCTCGGCCAGCCCGTCGACGAGGGCGCGCATCGCCCGCGGGTCGAGCCAGAGGTGCGGGTCCTCGCCGCCGGCACCCCGGAGCCGCTGCGCCACGACGGTGGGGTCGCCACGGCGAGCCGCGGCATCCTCGACCGCGGGCTGGAACCCGCCGCCGATCACCACGGCGAGATCCGCGTCGAGCACCCGGTCGACCTGCGTCGGGGTGAGCTCGAGGTCGTGGGGCTCGGTGCCCGGCGGGGTGAGGTCGGTCACCGCGACGCGATCGGCCCCGACCCAGCGGACCGCCTCGGCCAACGGGTAGGCACCCGCCGCGACCCGGAGCCGGCCGTCGGTGCCCTCCGAGGGCGGCGAACAGGCGACGAGGAGGAGACCCACGACGAGGCCCGGGACCAGGATCCGTGTCCTCCACATGGGAATGGATCCTATCTGGCCTCGACGGTATTCTGGGAATCACTCTCAGGAGGGCCCACCATCAGCGACCCGCTCCTCCGCGCCGACGGCGTGACGATCTCCTACGGCCACGGCCCCGTGCTCGACGGGGTGTCGCTGCGCGTCGAACGCGGGGAGTTCGTCGCGCTCGTCGGGCCGAACGGCAGCGGCAAGTCGACCCTCCTCCGGGTGCTGCTCGGGCTCCTCACCCCCGAGCGCGGCGAGGTGACCCTCCTCGGCGGTCCGCCGGGGGCGCTGCGCGACCCGGCTCGCCTCGGGTACGTCCCCCAGCGCGGACGGTTCGAGCGGGATCTCCCGGCCACGGTCGCCGAGGTCGTCGCCACCGGCCGCCTCGCCCGCCACGGCTGGTGGCGATCGCCGCGATCCGAGGATCGCCGCGCGGTGACCCACGCGATCGACGCGGTCGCGCTCGGGCCGTACCGGGAACGACGGGTGGGCGAGCTGTCCGGCGGTCAGCAGCAGCGGGTGATGATCGCGAAGGCCCTCGCGAGCGACCCCGAACTGCTCGTGCTCGACGAACCCGTCGCCGGGGTCGACGCCGAGTCGCAGCGGTCGTTCCGCGACTCGCTCGTGCACCTCATCGAGGCCCACCACGGTGCGGTCCTGCTCGTCTCCCACGAGCTCGGCGCAGTGGCCGACGACCTCGACCGAGTCGTCGTGCTGAAGCAGCGGGTGGTCTTCGACGGCACCCCGAGCGACCTGCGCGCCCGCGGCGTCAGCCTCGGCGTGCACGCGGAGGACCTCCCCCTCTGGTTGGAGGGGCTCGAGTGATCGCGGCCCTGCTCCCCTGGCCCTTCGACCGCAGCTACCTGCAGCTGGCCCTCCTCTCCGGCGTGGTCGTCGGCGCGGTCGCCCCCCTGGTCGGTGGGTTCCTCGTGCAGCGCCGGATGTCGCTGCTCGGCGACGGAATCGGCCACGTGGCCTTCGCCGGGGTCGCAGCTGGTCTGCTCGCCGGCATCTGGCCGATCTGGACGGCCCTCGCCGCGGCGGTGGTCGCGGCGCTCGGCATCGAGTGGCTCCGGGCCCGCGGTGGAACCTCCGGCGACCTCGCGCTCGCGGTCTTCTTCTACGGGGGCATCGCGGCCGGTGCGGTCCTCGCGAGCCGGGCCGCTGCGGTCGGTCGACCCGCGAACGTGCTGCCCTACCTGTTCGGGTCGATCCTCACCGTCACCACCGGTGATGCCGTCACCGTCGGGGTGATCGGGGTGCTCATCGTCGGGACGGTCCTCGTGATCGGTCGCGCGCTGCTTGCGATCGCGGTCGACGAGGAGACGACACGGGTCGCGGGTCTGCCCGTGGACGGGCTCAACGCGCTGCTGGCCGTCCTCACCGCGGTCACCGTGGTCGCCGCGATGCGGGTGGTCGGTCTCCTGCTCGTCGCAGCCATGCTCGTGCTGCCGATCGCCACGGCCCGCCCGCTCGTCCGCTCGTTCCGGGCAACCCTCGCGCTCGCCTCGCTCATCGGCGTCGCGTCGGTGATCGTCGGGCTGGCCGCGGCGCGGGTGTGGGGGCTCGCCCCGGGCGGGGCCATCGTGCTGGTGGCGGTGGCCGCGTTCGCGGTGGTCACCACGGCGCGCCGGACCCACCTCCCCGTGGGCGCGCACGACCACTGACCGGAACCGCGCGTCGGGCACCGCGGGGCTACCGTCGCCCGAGACCGCGTGGACCCCGGAGGTCGCCATGTACCTGCTCGCCGACCAGACCGCGAGCCTCATCCGCTTCGGCGTGCTCGACAAGGTGCTCCGCACCGTCCTCGTGTACGCCGCGCTCATCCTCATCCTGCGGTTCGTCGGCCGCCGGACGCTCGCGCAGCTCAACCCGTTCGACCTCGTGGTCCTCCTGCTCCTGTCGAACGTGGTCCAGAACGCGATCATCGGACCCGACAACTCGGTGACCGGCGGGGTCGTCGGCGCGCTCACCCTCGTCGCCGCGAACGAGGTGGTCGTGCGGGTCGCCCGCACCCGCCCCCGGTTCAGCCGCATCCTCGCCGGGCGACGGGCCGTGCTCGTGCGCGAGGGGCGGGTCGACGAGCACGGGCTCCGCAACACGGGCCTCTCGCGGGAGGAGCTCGACGAGTTCGCCCACGTCGATCGACTCGACGAGGTGGAGCGGATGACCCTCCTGCCGGGCGGCAAGATCGACGTGCACCTCAAGGCCGACGTCGAGCCGGCCACCAAGCACGACGTGGCCTCCCTCGCCCGCCAACTGCAGTCGCTCCAGGCCAGCGTCGACCGGCTCGCCCGGTAGGCCGTCCCCCGGCCTGCTCTACGCTCGACCCATGCGAACGATCTCCCACTGGAGTGACGGCGCCCCCTGGGCGCCGGCCGGGCCCACGGCGCCCGTCCTCGACCCGACCACCGGCGCAGTGCAGGCCGAGGTCGCACTCGCGTCGGCCGCGGAGGTCGACACGGTGGTGTCGCACGCGGCCCGGGCCGCCACGGGGTGGCGCGAGACCTCCCTCGCCCGGCGTTCGCGGTTGCTGTTCGCGTTCCGCGAGCTGCTCGAGCGCAGCACCGATGACCTCGCACGGCTCATCTCCGCCGAGCACGGGAAGGTGCTGAGCGACGCCCGCGGCGAGGTCGCCCGCGGGCTCGAGGTGGTCGAGTTCGCGTGCGGCGTGCCCCACCTCCTCAAGGGTGCGCACTCCGAGAGCGTGTCGACCGAGACCGACGTGCACTCGATGCGCCAGCCCCTCGGCGTCGTCGCGGGCATAACCCCGTTCAACTTCCCGGCGATGGTCCCGATGTGGATGTTCCCGATCGCGATCGCCTGCGGGAACGCGTTCGTGCTCAAGCCGAGCGAGCGCGACCCATCCGCCTCGATCCGCATCGCCGAGCTGTGGGCCGAGGCCGGCCTGCCGTCCGGGGTGTTCAGCGTGGTGCAGGGCGACAAGGTCGCGGTCGATGCGCTCCTCGCCCACCCCGAGGTGCGGGCGGTGTCGTTCGTCGGCTCGACCCCGATCGCCCGCTACGTCTACGAGACGGGGACCGCGCACGGCAAGCGGGTCCAGGCGCTCGGCGGCGCCAAGAACCACATGGTGGTCCTGCCCGACGCCGACCTCGAGACCGCGGCCGACGCAGCGGTGAGCGCCGGCTACGGATCGGCGGGCGAGCGCTGCATGGCGATCTCGGTGGTCGTCGCCGTCGGTCGGTCGGGTGACGAACTCGTCCACATGATCGCCGAGCGGACCCGCCGCATCGTCGTGGGCCCGGGCCGCGACCCGGCCTCCGAGATGGGACCGCTCGTCACGGGCGCCCACCGTGATCGGGTGCGCGGCTACATCGACGCGGGCGAGGCCGAGGGCGCCACCGTCGTGGTCGATGGCCGTGACCCCGCCATCGAGGGTGACGGGTTCTGGGTCGCGCCGACCCTGCTCGACCACGTGACCCCCGACATGCGCGTCTACACGGACGAGATCTTCGGACCCGTGCTCTGCGTGGTGCGGGTCGAGACCTACGAGGAGGCGGTGCGCCTCATCGCCGACAACCCGTACGGCAACGGTGTGGCGATCTTCACCCGCGACGGCGGGGCCGGGCGGCGGTTCGCGCACGAGGTCGACGCAGGCATGGTCGGCATCAACGTGCCGATCCCCGTGCCGATGGCGTACTACTCGTTCGGCGGCTGGGGTCAGAGCCTCTTCGGGGACACGCACGTGCACGGCACCGAGGGCGTGCACTTCTACACCCGGGGCAAGGTCGTGACCACCCGCTGGGCCGACCCGGCCGACCGCGGCCCGGACCTCGGCTTCCCGACGATGCGCTGAGGCCGTCAGGCCGCAGCGTTGCGGGCCCGCCGGGCTCCTGCGATCGTGCCGATCGCGAGGATGGACACGCTCACGAGCAGGATCATCGTCGAGAGCACGTTGATCTGCGGGGGGGTCGCGGTGCGGGACTGGCCGAAGATCCGAACCGGGAAGGTCGTCGTGCTCGGGCCGGAGACGAAGTACGTGATGATGAAGTCGTCGATGGAGAGCGCGAAGGAGAGCAGGGCGGCCGCGAGGATCCCCGGGGTGATGAGTGGGAGCGTCACCCGCCAGAACGTGCGGGTCGGGTTCGCGCCCAGGTCCATCGCCGCATCCTCGAGGGTCCAGTCGAACCCGCGGAGACGGGCCCGGACCGTGAGGGCCACGTAGGACACCAAGAACATCACGTGCGCGATCACGATCGTGGTGAAGCCGAGCGCGAACGAGATGTTGAACAGCCACAGCGTCGGGCTGAGGAACAGCGTCAGCAGCGACGCCCCCAGCACGATCTCCGGCGCGGTGAGGGGCAGGACGAGCAGGAAGTTCACCGGCTCCCCGCCCCGGAACCGGTAGCGCACCAGCGCGATCGCCACGAACGTGCCGATCACCGTGGCCAGCACGGTCGAGATGAGCGCGACCCGGAGGCTGAGGAGGAGTGCATCGACGAGCGCCTGGTCCGCGAACGGGTGGAGCCAGTTGTCGAGGGTGAAGTGGTTCCACACCGCGTTGAACCGACCGACCGGAGCGTTGAAGGAGAACGCCACGATCACGAAGATCGGCAGGAAGAGGTAGAGCAGGCCGCCTGCCGCGCAGAGGTTGATGAGCGCACGACCGATCCGCCCGCCGCGCGACATGACCGTGCCCACCGGTTCCCGTCCACCCGTCCGCCGGGCGACGACCGCGCTCACACCAGCTCCTCGGTGCCGAGCAGGCGCGAGTAGACGCCGACGATGACCATGACGATCGCGATGAAGACGAAGGACAGCGCGGCAGCCACCGGGTAGTTGTTCTGCACGAGGAACTGGTCCTGGACGACGTTGCCGATCATCGTCGTGCGAGCGTTGCCGAGGTAGTACGCGTTCACGAAGTCGCCGGCTGCGGGGATGAACACGAGGAGGCTGCCCGCGAACACCCCGGGGAGCGAGAGCGGCACGATCACCTTGCGGAAGCCGCGCCAGGTGTTCGAGTAGAGGTCGCGCGCCGCGTCGAGCAGGCGCGGATCGATCTTCTCCAGCGACACGTAGATCGGCAGCACCATGAACGGCAGGAAGTTGTAGGTCAATCCGCCGATCACCGCGATCGGCGTGCGGAGCAGGGCCTCGTTGGCCCCGAGCACCCCCACGGCACGCAGCAGGCCGACCACCGGTCCCTCGTTGCCGAGGATCGTCTTCCACGCGAGCGTACGGATGAGGAAGTTCGTGAAGAAGGGCACGACGACGAGCCCGAGGAGGATGTTGCGGAACCGCCCGCCGCGGAACGCGATGACGTAGGCCACCGGGTAGGCGATGAGCAACGCGATGAGCGTCGCCGCGAGCGCGTACGTGAACGAACGCTGGAACTGCTCGCCGTACTGGGAGAAGGCCTGCCGGTAGTTGGCCCACTCCCACGCGAAGGTTGGGATCGCGAACCGGCTGGCCTTCGAGGACAGCGACATGCGGAACAGCGAGTACAGGGGCAGGTAGAAGAACCAGAACAGCCAGAGGATGCCCGGCGCGAGGAGCATCCACGGCGTCCAGCGGGCCGCCTTCCGACCCTGCGCGTCACGCTCGACCGAGGTGCTCACGCCGCACCCGCGAGCTGGGCGAACCGCTCATCCATCGCGTCTGCGTCGGTGTCCGTGAGGATGCCGAAGGTCGCGACCGAGGCGAGGAACTCCGGCGTCGGCACCACGAGGGGGTCATCGACGAGCCGGGCCGCGGCACCCCCGAGCTTCGTCAACTCCTCGGCCACGCCCTGCACCGGCGAGATGTACTGCACCGAGGCGGTGAGCCGGGCCGCGTTGACCGGTTCGTAGAAGAAGTCGATCCACCGGGTGGCCGCGGCGCGGTGGCGGGCACCGGCCGGGATCAGGTAGTTGTCCGACCAGATGAGTCCGCCCGACTCCGGCAGCACGAAGCGGACATCCGGGTTGTCCCGTGAGATCTGGGCCACGTCGCCCGACCACGCGAACGCGGCACCGAGGTTGCCGGTGGCCAGGTCGCTCACGTAGTCGTTCCCCGTGAACGCGTCGATCTCCCCGTCGCGCACGGCCCGCTCGAGTCGGTCGAACGCGGGCTCCGCCCCGGCCGCGCTCGGCGCGGTCACATCCGCGCCGGTCGAGCGCATGAGGAGCCCGATGGTGTCGCGCATCTCGCTCAGGACCGCCTTCGGACCTTCGGCCGCGAGGAAGTCGTCGACCGTTCGCAGGTCACGCCCGGTGATCGCCCGGTTGTACGCGATCCCGGTGAGCCCGGCCTGCCAGGGGAGGCTGAACCGTCGCTGCGGATCGTGCGCGGGGTGCGCGAGCTCGGGCAGCAGGTTGACCCGGTGGGCGAGGTGCGCGGGATCGAGCGGTTCCGCCCACCGCAGGCGGTTGATGATGCGGTTCGCGATCCAGTCATCGAGCACCACCGAGTCCCGGCCGATCCAGCGACGTTGCGCGAGCGTGCTCTGGTTCTTGGCGAACCACTCGTTGTTGTCGTTGATGTCCTCGGTGTAGACGACCGAGATCCCCGTCCGTCGCTCGAACCGCCGAATGCTCGGGCGGTCGATGTAACCCGTCCAGTTCGAGACCTGCAGCGCATCGTCATCCGTCCGGTCGCCACCGCACGCGGCGAGCACGCTCGCACCACCGACCGCGCCCGCGGCGACCGCGAGCGAGCCGAGGAGGAACCGCCGCCGGGGCAGCGCATCGGTCAACCGGCGCCCTGGATCTTCGCGAAGCGCTCGTCGAACCGCTGCTCCTCCACCGGACCGAGCGGACCGAAGATGGCGAGCGTCGCCAGGAACTCCTCGCTCGGGTTGACGAGGGGGTCGTCGACGAGCGCGGCTGCGTCGCCACCCAGCTTCGCGAGCTCCTCGGCCACCCCGTCCACCGGGGAGATGTACTGGATGTACGCGGTGAGCTTCGCGGCGTTCACCGGGTCGTAGAAGTAGTTGATCCAGCGGCTGGCGAGCTCGGGCTTCTCGCTGGTCACGGGGATCATGAAGTTGTCGGACCAGAGCGTCCCCCCGCTCTCGGGGATCGCGAACTTGATGTTCGGGTTGTCGCGGGCGATCTGTGCGACGTCGCCGGACCACGCGATCGCCGCCGCGAGGTTGCCCGTCGCGAGGTCGTTCACGTACTCGTTGCCGTTGAACCCGGCGATCTGCCCGTCCTCGACCGCGCGCTCGAGCCGATCGAACGAGGGCTGGGCATCCGCGTAGGTCGGCTTCGTGATGTCCTTGCCGTCGGCCCGCATGAGCAGACCGATCGTGTCGCGCATCTCGCTGAGCACCGTCTTGGTCCCGGGCGCCCGGAAGAACTCCTCGAGGGTCCGGATCTCCCCCTTGGTCTGCTCGGTGTTGTAGGCGATGCCCGCCATGCCGCTGGCCCACGGGAGGCTGAACCGGCGGGTCGGGTCGAACCCGGGTGAGGCGAGGGCGGTCCGCAGGTTCGACTTGTTCGGGATCTTGGCGGCCACGAGGGGCTGGGCCCACTTGACCTCGTTGATGATCCGGTTCGCCATCCAGTCGGTGAGTACGAACCCATCCCGGCCGATGCTCTTGCCCTTCTGCAGGTTGGGCTGGATCTTGGCGAAGTACTCGTTGTTGTCGTTGATGTCCTCGGTGTACGAGACGTCGACGCCGGTCGCAGCACTGAACTGCGCGTTCGACTTCTTGCCGATGTACGAGGTCCAGTTCGAGATGGCGATGCCGTTCGAACCACCACCTCCACCTCCGTCCCCGCAGGCGGCGAGGATCGCCGGGGCGACCGCCACACCGCCGAGCGCGAGCCCGGATCGGGTGAGGAACTGACGACGGCTGAGGTTCTGGCGGGCCATGGTTCTCCTCGTCACTCGGGATGGTTGGGTGCGGCGCGCAGGAGGCAGGCCGCGTCGTGCTCCCAGGAGGCCCAGAGCCGGTCGCCCGGTCGGAGCATCGGGAGGTCATCCTCGGGGCCGATGTGGGCCACGAGGTCGGCTCCGGCCTCGGTGCGCAGCGCACACCGCAGGACCGGGCCCTGGAACACGAGATCGGTGATCGTCGTCGCGACGGCGGCGCGATCGCCCGAGGGCTCGGCGACGCCGAGGTGCAGCCGCTCCGGCCGCACCATGACCACCGCCGGGTCGCCGGTCGTGAGGGTCGGATCGGTGAGCGGCACCGAGAACCGGTGGCCCGAGGCCTCGACCGTCGCCCGCCCCGAACCGAGGTCACCGACCCGGGTGGGGATGAGGTTGGCGACCCCGATGAACCCGGCGACGAACACGGTGGCCGGGCGGTGGTAGATCTCCTCGGGGGAGCCGATCTGCTCGACCCGACCCTCGTTCATCACCGCGATCCGGTCGCTCATGGTGAGCGCCTCCTCCTGATCGTGGGTCACGAACACGAAGGTGATACCGACCTCCCGCTGGATGCGCTTGAGCTCGAGCTGCATGGTCTGGCGGAGCTTGAGGTCGAGCGCGCCCAGCGGCTCGTCGAGGAGCAGCGCGCTCGGGTAGTTGACGAGCGCGCGAGCCAGCGCGACCCGCTGCTGCTGGCCGCCCGAGAGCTGGGTGGGCTTGCGGTTCGCGAAGTCGGCGAGCCGCACGACCTCGAGCATGGTGCGTACCCGTTCGGCGATCTCCGCCTTCGGCACCTTCGTGCTGCGCGGTCCGAACGCGACGTTGTCGAACACCGACATGTGCGGGAAGAGCGCGTACTGCTGGAACACGGTGTTGACGTTGCGCTTGTACGGCGGAACCCGCGACACGTCGTGCCCGTCGAGGCGCACCTCGCCGCTCGACGGCTGCTCGAACCCGGCGATCATCCGCAGGGTGGTGGTCTTCCCGCACCCCGACGGTCCAAGCATCGAGAAGAACTCGCCCCGGCGGATGCCGAAGTCGGCCTCGTCGACCGCGACGAAGTCGCCGAACCGCTTGGAGACGCGTCGGATCTCGATGACGACGTCGTCGGCCGCGCCGGGCGCCCCCCGCTCCCCGAGCCCCTCGTTCAGCCGACCGTCTCCTGACCTCCGGGAGGGGGCGCACCGCCCCCGCCGATCCGCCGCAAGTCAAGCAGGTACGGGCGGGGAGGTCCCGTCCGCCCCGACCAGCGGCACGCCGCCGAGATTCGCAGAGATGGGCGCCCCTCGGCAAGCGATCCCGCCGGGATGGCTCAGCGGTACCACGGATTCCCTTGCCCAGAGGTCCTCCCGCAACGCATCATTGGGGACCAGCGACCGAGGAGGGGCCGTGCCGCACCAGAACTTCATCAACGGGCAGTGGAGGGATGCGCTCGACGGCGCGACCGACCCGGTGCTCGCGCCGGCGACCGGCGAGGCGATCGCCGCCGTCCCCTCGAGCGGCGCGGCCGACGTCGACGCCGCGGTCGAGGCTGCGGCGACGGCCTTCGAGACCTGGGGTCGCATGACGCCCCGGGCTCGCAGCGAGGTGCTCCACAAGGTGGCCGACGCCATCGAGGCCGACATGGCGACCCTCCAGCGGCTCGAGATGGAGAACTGCGGCAAGCCCGCCTCGATGATCGAGTTCGAGATGGACCTCACGCTCGACAACTGGCGGTTCTTCGCGGGCGGGGCTCGCTTCCTCGAGAGCCGGGCGGCGGGCGAGTACCTCGACGACCACACCTCGTTCCTGCGTCGGGACCCGCTCGGCGTCGTCGGGTCGATCGCGCCGTGGAACTACCCGCTCAACATGGCGACCTGGAAGCTCGGTCCCGCGCTGGCCGCCGGGAACACCGTCGTCCTCAAGCCCTCGGAGCTCACGCCCTTCACCGCGCTGCGGCTCGCCGAGATCACCGCCGACATCCTCCCGGCCGGCGTGCTCAACGTCGTGACCGGTCAGGGTGAGACTGCGGGCGACGCGCTCGTACGCCACCCGAAGGTCGCCATGGTCTCCCTCACCGGCAGCGTCGAGACCGGCAAGGTGATCGCCCGCACCGCCGCGGAGACGCTGAAGCGGGTCCACCTCGAGCTGGGCGGCAAGGCGCCGGTCATCATCTTCGATGACGCCGACGTCGAGGCGGCCGTGGCCTGCCTCGTCGAGATGAGCTACTACAACTCGGGGCAGGACTGCACCGCTCCGTGCCGCATCCTCGCCGGACCGGGGGTGTACGAGGACTTCGTGGCCGGGATCACCGACGCCGTCGCGGGCATCGTGACCGGCGACCCGTTCGCCGACGACGTGGCGATGGGTCCGGTCATCTCCGCGGACCAACTCGCCCGGGTGTCGGGCATGGTGACCCGCGCGGTGGAGGCCGGGGCCGAGGTCACCGTCGGCGGCTCGGTGCTCGAGCGGCCCGGGTTCTTCCACGCACCGACCGTGGTCGCCGGCCCCGCGCAGGACAGCGAGATCGTGCAGCGCGAGGTGTTCGGACCGGTCATCTCCGTGCAGCGGTTCAGCGACGAGGACACTGCGCTCGCGTGGGCCAACGACGTCGATTACGGGTTGTCCGCGAGCGTGTGGACCTCGGACGTCGGTCGCGCGATGCGCATGAGCGCGGCCCTGCAGTTCGGGTGCGTCTGGGTCAACGACCACATCCCGATCGTCTCCGAGATGCCGCACGGCGGCTTCAAGCAGTCCGGCTACGGCAAGGACATGTCGCTGTACGCGATCGAGCACTACACCGAGCTCAAGCACGTGATGGTGAAGCACTGACGACCGGCACCGCCGGAGGGAGTTGGTACCCGTGACCGACCGCATGAGCGAACGCGCTGCGGAGTTGGCTGCGAACGAGACGGCCCGGATGGTTGCGGCGACCCCGCGATCGAAGGCCCTCTACGACCGGGCGGTCCGAGTGCTGCCGCAGGGCGTGGGCTCCTCGTTCCAGGCAGGCGACCCCTACCCGCTCTACCTCGAGCGAGGGCAGGGCAGCCACGTGTGGGACGTCGACGGCAACGAGTACCTCGACTTCCACAACGGGTTCGGCTGCATGGTGGTCGGCCACGCCCACCCGAAGGTCGCCGAGGCGATCGAGCGGGCCGCCCGCACCGGCACCCACTTCGCCGCTCCCACCGCGGCCACCGTCGAGTTCGCCGAGGTCCTCTGCGAACGGTTCTCCTGCGACAGCGTGCGCTTCGCCAACTCGGGCACCGAGGCGACGATGGGCGCGATCCGCATCGCCCGTGCAGCGACCGGCCGCGACGACATCGTGAAGATCGAGGGTTCGTACCACGGCCACCACGACCCGGTGATGTTCAGCGTGGTGCCGAACGCGGACATGATGGGTGGGCGCGACGCGCCGCACAGCACCCCGATGTCGCTCGGGATCCCGCAGTCGGTGTCGGCCCACACCCACGTCGTGCCGTTCAACGACCTCACGGTGCTGCGCCGCCTGCTCGAGGAGCGGGGCGACTCGATCGCCTGCCTCATCCTCGAGCCGGTGATGATGAACATCGGAATCTGCCAACCGCAGCCCGGCTACCTCCAGGGCCTCAAGGACCTGCTCCACGAGTTCGGGGCGCTCCTCATCTTCGACGAGGTCAAGAGCGGGGCGACGATCGCGTACGGCGGTGCGGTGGAGCGCTACGGCGTGGTCCCGGACCTCGCGTGCTGGGCCAAGGCGATCTGCGGAGGCACGCCGGGTGCGGCGTTCGGCGGGCGCGGCGACGTGATGGACACCATCGGTCGCGGCGCGGCCCAGCAGGGGACGTTCAACGGGAACCCGCTCGTCGCCGCGGCGGGGCTCGCCACCCTCACCGAGGTCATGACCCGCGACGCCTACGCGTACCTGGCCGACCTCGGGACCAGGTTGGCCGAGGGCTGCACGAAGGCGATGGCCGAGCACGGCATCCCCGGCCACGCGGTGGACCTCGGCGCGAAGGGCTGCGTCTCGTACCGCCCCGAGCCGCTCACGAACTACCGGGACTTCCTCGAGACCGACACCGAGCTGTACGCGGCCTCGTACCCGTGGGCCATCAACCGGGGAATCTTCATGACCCCGGGCGACGAGGAGCAGTGGACGATCTCCGTGCAGCACTCGACCGAGGACATCGACCGGTACGTCGAGCAGTTCGCGGATCTCTGCGCCACCATCGCCGGGGCCTGAGCGGGGGCGGGGCGAACCCGTAGCATCCGGCCATGGCCGACCACCCGGATTGGATCGCACGCGACGCGGCGGTGGTCTGGCACGGCTTCACCCAGATGGCCGCCTACGCGGACAACCAACCGATCGTGGTGGAGCGGGCCGAGGGCCGTGAGCTCATCGACATCGACGGCAACCGGTACCTCGACGCGATCTCCTCGCTGTGGGTCACGACCCTCGGCCACCGCGTGCCCGAACTCGATGCGGCCGCCCGTGAGCAGCTCGACCGGGTCGCGCACACCACGCTGCTCGGCAACGGCAACCGGGTGACGGTGGAGCTGGCCGAGGCGCTCGCCCGGGTCGTTCCCGTGGACCGCCCGCACTTCCTCTTCGCGTCCGACGGCGCCGCCGCGGTCGAGCAGGCGTTGAAGATCGCGTTCCAGTTCTGGACCAACCAGGGCGTGCGCGGCCGCACCTCGTACCTCGCGTTCGGCGGCGCGTACCACGGGGACACGATCGGGAGCATCAGCGTCGGCGCGGGCGGCTTCGGCACCGACGTCTTCGACCCGCTCCGGTTCCCGGTGCTGCGAGCGCCCGGCTTCGACGATCCCCGAGCCATCGAGGTCGCGGTGGAGATGGTCGCCACGCACGCAGGCCAGCTCGCCGCGGTCGTCATCGAGCCGCTCGTGCAGGGCGCAGCCGGCATGGAGATGCTGCCGGCCCACGTGTTCCCCGCACTCGGCGAGGCGTGCCGGGCCCACGACGTGCTGCTCATCTGCGACGAGGTCGCGACTGGCTTCGGGCGCACCGGCACCCTGTTCGCCTCGGAGCAGTGCGGCCTGCGCCCCGACATCATGGCGATCGGGAAGGGCATCACCGGCGGGTACCTCGCGCTGGCCGCGACGGTAGCGAACGATCGGGTGTTCACCGCCTTCCTCGGTCCCGACCTCAGCGAGCGGACCCTCTACCACGGGCACTCCTACAGCGGGAACGCACTGGCCGCAGCGGTTGCGCTCCGCCACCTCGCACTCCTCGAGGAGTGGGAGGTGCTCGCCAACGTGCGCGACCGCGCCGACCAGCTGCGCGCCCGGCTCGCGGAACGCATCAGCGGACGCGCCGAGGTGCGGGCGATCCGGCAACAGGGGCTCATGGTCGGCGTCGAGCTGGCACCGCCGACCGACGGGTTGCGCTGGGGGCGCCGGGTCTGCGCGGCCGCGGTGCGGCGCGGCGTGCTCCTGCGTCCGCTCGGCGACGTGGTCGTGCTCATGCCCATGCTCACCTCCACCGCCGAGGAGATCGACCGCATCGTCGACACGCTCGACGCCGCCATCGCCGAGGGCGCGCGCCCGTGACCTGGGCGGAGTGGACCGCGGAGGCGGCGCAGGGGATCCGGGATGCCGGCCGGTGGCGCGAGCCCCGGGACCTCGACATCGTCGGCCCCCGTGGCCGGATCGCCGCGACGGGCCAGGCGATCGTGTCCTTCGCCTCGAACGACTACCTCGGCCTCACCCAGCACCCCGCGGTGACCGCCGCCGCGCACGCGGCGATCGACCGGTGGGGCGCCGGGTCGGGTTCGGCCCGCCTCATCGTCGGGAGCCGGCCGGTGCACACCGAGCTCGAGGCGGCCATCGCCGCGTGGCGGGGCACCGCGCGCGCCGCGCTCTTCCCGACCGGGTTCGCGGCGAACCTCGGGGTCATGGAGGCGCTCGCCTCCCGTGATGCCTTCATCTGCTCCGACGAGTTGAACCACGCGTCGATCATCGACGGCACCCGGCTCAGCCGCTCGGAGACTGCGATCTTCCCGCACCGCGACCTCGACGCGCTCGACGCCGCGCTGGGCCGAGCCGCGGGCCGGCGCGCCGTCGTGGTGAGCGACACGGTGTTCTCGATGGACGGCGACCTCGCGGACGTCGACGGCCTGCGGACGGTCTGCGCCGAGCACGGTGCGCTCCTCGTGCTCGACGAGGCCCACGCGGTCCTCGGACCGGAGGTGGTCACCGAGGACGCCGACGACGTGGTGCGGGTCGGCACCCTCTCGAAGACCCTCGGCGCGCTCGGCGGGTTCGTGGCCGGACCCGCGCGGTACGTGGACCTCATCGTGAACCGGGCCCGCTCCTACATCTTCACCACCGCCTCGAGCCCGGCCGACGCCGCCGCGGCGGTCGCTGCGATCGGGGTCCTGCGCAGCTCCGAGGGCCCCGAACTTCGGTCCCGGTTGCGGGCGAACGTCGACCGATTGCGACCGGGTCACCCGTCCCCGATCGTTCCCATCCTCTGCGGCGCGGAGCAGGTCGCCCTCGACACGGCGGCCGCGCTGCTGGCCCGGGGCATGCTCGTGCCGGCGATCCGGCCGCCGACCGTCGCGCCGGGCACGTCACGCCTGCGGGTCGCGCTCTCGGCGGCCCACACGACCGCTGAGGTGGACGCGCTGCGCGCCGCGCTCAGCGACCTCGGGCACCCCGCATGACGACCATCCTCATCACCGGTACCGCGACCGAGATCGGCAAGACCTGGTTCGGCGCCCGCCTCGCCACCGCGCTGCGGGCGCGTGGGTGCAGCGTCGCGGCGCGCAAGCCCGCACAGTCCTTCGAGCCGGGCACGGGCCCGACGGACGCCGAGGTCCTGGCCGACGCGACCGGCGAGCCCCCGACGACGGTGTGTCCGGAGCACCGTTGGTACGAGGTCCCGATGGCGCCGCCGATGGCCGCGGCGGTGCTCGGGCGTCCTGAACCGACCATCGCCGACCTCGTCGCTGAGATCACACCGGCTCCGGCCGGCGCGGTGGTGCTCGTGGAGGGCGCGGGCGGCCCGCACTCGCCGATCGCGACCGACGGCGACAGCGTGGACCTCGCTCGGGCGGTGCGAGCCGACGCGGTGCTCCTCGTCGCCGACGCGGGGCTCGGTACGATCAACGCGGTCCGCCTCTGCGCCGGTGCGCTGCACGGCTTCCCGCTCCTCGTCGCCCTCAACCGGTTCGACCCGGCCGAGGACCTCCACCGTCGCAACCGGGACTGGCTCCTCGGTGCCGGGTTCCGGGTCGTGACCGACCCCGAGGCCGCCGCCAAGGCCCTCGTCCCATCCGGGTCGGTCTGAACCACTCCGAAGCCCGGGGGAACTCCCGGGTGAGCCACGGAATCCACGGCTCTGAGGGCATCTCACCACGGATTCCCTTGCCTGATGACCTCTGAGCGGGCAGAATCATCGGTGAGGAGGCGGTATGCCGGCGAACCGAAACCGATCCGACGCAACCCGGGACCCCGGTGCGACCGTCGTGATCGACGAGATCGACAAAGCCATCATCGAGGAGCTCCAGGCCGACGGCCGGATGCCCTACACGCGCCTCGGCACTGCGGTCGGCCTGTCCGAGGCCGCCGTGCGCCAACGGGTGCAGCGGCTCACCGACTCCGGGGTCGTCCAGATCGTGGCCGTCACCGACCCGCTCACCCTCGGGTTCCGCCGCATGGCCATGATCGGGCTCAAGGTGGAGGGCGACCTCCGGGTCGCCGCCCGCGACATCGCGGCGCTCCCCGAGGTGTCCTACGTGGTGATCGTGAGCGGCTCGTTCGACCTCCTCATGGAGATCGTGTGCGAGGACGACGAGCACCTCCTCGCGATCCTCAACGACAAGGTGCGCGCTATCCCCGGGATCCGCAGCACCGAGACCTTCACCTACCTCCGACTCGACAAGCAGACCTTCGCATGGGGGACCCGATGACCGAGCAGCAGTACGACACGGCACGGCTCAACGAGCTGGCCAAGCGCCACCTCTGGATGCACTTCACCCGCCACGCGGCCTACGCGACCCAGGACGTACCGATCATGGTGCGGGGCGAGGGCTGCTACGTCTGGGACGCCCACGGCAACCGGTACCTCGACGGCCTCTCCGGCCTCTTCGTGGTGCAGGCCGGCCACGGACGACGCGACCTCGCCCAGGCCGCCGCGGCGCAGGCCGAGACCCTCGAGTTCTTCCCGGTCTGGTCGTACGCGCACCCGCCGGCCATCGAGCTCGCGGCCAAGCTCGCCGAGCTGGCCCCCGGTGACCTCAACCGCGTGTTCTTCACGACCGGTGGCTCCGAAGCGGTCGAGTCGGCCTGGAAGCTCGCACACCAGTACTTCCGAGCGATCGGGCAGCCCGAGCGCACCAAGGTCATCTCGCGGGAGACCGCGTACCACGGCGTGACCCTGGGCGCGCTCGCGATCACCGGCGTCCCGGCGCTGCGCGATCCGTTCGCGCCGCTCATCTCCGACCTGGCCAGCCACGTGCCGAACACGAACCGGTTCCGCCACGAGCTGGAGCACGACGAGCAGGCGTTCATGGTCTGGGCGACGGACGCCATCGAGCAACGGATCCTCGCCGAGGGCCCGGAGACGGTCGCCGCGGTGTTCCTCGAGCCCGTGCAGAACGCAGGCGGCTGCTTCACCCCGCCCGCCGGGTACTTCCAACGGGTGCGCGAGATCTGCGACCGCTACGGGGTCCTCCTCGTCTCCGACGAGGTCATCTGCGCGTACGGTCGGCTCGGCGAGATGTTCGGCGCCCAGCGGTTCGGGTACCAGCCGGACATGATCACGAGCGCCAAGGGCCTCACGAGCGGCTACTCACCGCTGGGTGCGCTCATCGCGAGCGACCGGCTCATCGAGCCGTTCCTCCAGCCCAAGGCTGCGTTCACCCACGGGCTCACCTTCGGAGGACACCCGGTGTCCTGCGCAGTGGGCCTGCGCAACCTCGAGGTGTTCGAGGAGGAGGACATCCTCGGCAACGTCCGCCGCAATGCGGCCGGGTTCCGGGAGCGCATCGACTCGCTGCTCGACCTGCCGATCGTCGGCGACGTGCGGGGCGACGGCTACTTCCTCGCGCTCGAGCTCGTCCCCGACAAGGACAAGCCGTCGGACCACTTCTCCCGGGAAGCCGGCGAAGACCTGCTCCGCAACTTCCTGTCGATGCGGCTGCTCGAGGCCGGCTTGGTCTGCCGCACCGACGACCGCGGCGACCCCGTCGTGCAGCTCTCCCCGCCGCTCGTGGCCGGCGAGACCGAGTTCGACTTCATCGAGACCACCCTGCGCACCTGCCTCACCGAGGCGTGGAAGCGGATGCACTGATGTCCGCGTCCCCCGCACTCCCCGTCGTCGGTGTACCCCGTGAGACCAAGAACGGGGAGCACCGCGTCGCCATCACCCCGGACGGCGTGGCCGAGCTCGTCGCGCACGGGATCGAGGTGGTCATCGAACGGGACGCCGGCATCGACTCGGCCATCACCGACGACGAGTACCGAGCCGCCGGCGCCACCAACGCCTCCGCCGAGGAGGTGTGGGCACGGGCCGCGATGGTGCTCAAGGTGAAGGAGCCCCAGCCCGAGGAGTTCGCGCACCTGCGGCCGGGGCTCGTCCTCTTCACCTACCTCCACCTCGCCGCCTACCCCGAGGTCGCAGCGGCACTCGTCGACCACGGGGTGACCGGCGTCGCGTACGAGACCGTGCAGGCCGCCGACGGTTCGCTCCCGCTGCTGGCCCCGATGAGCGAGGTCGCCGGTCGGATGGCCACGCAGGTCGGTGCGCACTTCCTCGAGCGGGAGCACGGCGGCCGCGGGGTGCTGCTCGGCGGGGTGCCCGGGGTGCGCCCGGCCCGGGTCGTGGTCCTCGGCGCGGGGAACGTCGGGTGGAACTCGGCGTGGATCGCACAGGGCATGGAGGCCGAGGTGCTGCTGCTCGATCGCAACACCGACCGCCTGCGCTGGGTCGACCAGATCCACAAGGGACGGATCCAGACGCTCGCGAGCAATCGGGCGGCCGTCACCCGCGCCGTTGCAGACGCCGACCTCGTGATCGGTGCCGTCCTCGTGCCGGGTG
>JBJTQX010000091.1:0-17715 GCA_046075855.1 Actinomycetes bacterium | reverse complement strand
CGGTGCCTTCATCCGGTGTACTCCCTCGGGACGCGCGGGCCGATGCCGCAGACGATCTCATACGCGATGGTGCCGAGCCGGGACGCCCAGTCCGCGGCGGTGATCTCCTCGTCGCCCTGACGGCCGATGAGCACGACCTCGTCGCCGGCCACGACCTCGGCATCGCCGACGTCGACGAGGAGCTGGTCCATGGTGACGGTACCGGCGATCGGGTACCGCGCGCCGCCGATGAGCACCTCGCCCCCGACCTCGCCGAGGCGCCGGGGCACCCCGTCCGCGTAGCCGACCGGCACGGTGACGATCGTCGAGTCGGCGACCACCTCGTAGCGCAGGCCGTAGGAGAGGTGGGCACCCGCCGGTACCCGCTTCACGAAGGACACGGCGCTCGTGAGGCGCAGCACCGGCCGGAGCCCGGCGACCGGGTCGAGCGCGTCGCTCGGCGCGATGCCGTAGACGGTGATGCCCACCCGCACGAGGTCGAAGCGCGCGGCCGGGTGCGCGATGGCGCCCGCGCTGTTCGCCGCGTGCACGAGCGGCGGGCGCAGCCCCTCGGCGTCGAGCGCGGCGAGCACACCGGTGAAGCGCGCGACCTGCTCGGCCGTGTAGGGATCCTGGGGTTCGTCGGCCACCGCGAAGTGCGTGAACACCCCCTCGAGCACGAGCGCGGGGTGCTCGGCGACGAGGCGGGCGAGGCCGACCGCGTCGTCCGGGGTGCAGCCGACCCGGTGCATGCCGGTGTCGACCTTGAGGTGCACGGGCAGGTGGGCTCCGACCGCAGCCGCGGCCGCACCGAGCGACTCGATGCCCGCGCGCGTGTAGACGGTCGCGGTGAGGCCGTGCCGGACCACTGCGGCCGCCGCCTGCCGCGGCGGTTCGGAGAGCAGGAGGATCGGTGCGTCGATCCCCGCCTCGCGCAGGCGCACGCCCTCCTGCACGATGGCCACGCCGAGCCGCACCGCGCCGGCCTCGAGCGCGGCGCGGGCCACGGGGACCGCACCGTGCCCGTACCCGTCGGCCTTGACGACCGCGAGCACCGAGGCCGGGGCCACGAGCCCCGCGAGGGTCCGCACGTTGTGGCGCAGGTTGTCGAGGTCGACCTCGACGCGCGCCGGGCGGAGCGTGGACGTCACGTCGTCCGGGCGATGTGGCGGATGATGTCGCCGCGGGCCACGATGCCCGCGACGTGCCCGTCGGCGTCGACGACCGGCACGTGGGTCACCTCGCTCGAGTGCATGAGCGTGGCGAGGTCCTCGAGCGAGGCGTCGGGTCCGATCGTGGCCGGCTCGCGCTCCATGAGGTCCGCGACCTGCGACGCGGCCGCGGCGCGGAGGTCCTCGTCGTAGCGGCGCAGGTGCGAGGGCAGCGTGAACTCGATGCCCGGGAGGATCGCGATCGTGGTGGGCAGGTGGATGCCCGCCTCCCGCAGCAGCAGGTCCTCGTCCCGCAGCAGCCCGACGAAGGCCCCGGCGTCGTCGATGACCGGCACCGCCCCGATGCCGCGGGACGCGAGGAGGTCGGCGACCTCCGCGATGCCGAGGTCGGGGTGGACGGTCACGACCTCGGTGGTCATCACGTCGCGGACGGTCGCCATCTCGGGGCTCCTGGTTCTGGTGCGGGCTACGGGTGGCCCGGGGCGGTCGCGGTGGCGATGACCCGGGGCAGCGCGGCGACGACGTCACCGGCCACGAGGGAAGTATGGCCCGCGAGGTCGGCCGCGCGGCCGTGGAGCCATGCCGCGCCCGCCGCGGCCCGCTGCGGGGCGAGCCCCCGGGCCAGCAGCGACCCGAGGATCCCGGCCAGCACGTCGCCGGTCCCGGCGGTCGCCAGCCACGGTCCGCCCGGGGTGCTGATGGCCGCGGAACCGTCCGGATCGGACACGACGGTCCCCGGTCCCTTGAGCAGCACGGTCGCGCCCGAGTCGGCCGCGAGGCGCCGGGCCGCGGCGACGCGGTCGGGGCAGACCGGCCCGGCGAGGCGCGCGAACTCGCCCTCGTGCGGGGTGAGGACCGTGCGGTGGCCCGCGGCCGCCCGGTCGCGGAGCGGGCCGAGGTCACCGGCGAGCGCGGTGAGCCCGTCGGCGTCGAGCAGGACCGGCACGCTCACCGCGGCGAGCAGCCGCCGCACGGCGCCCGCCACCTCCGTGCCCGTGCCGAGTCCCGGACCGAGCACGAGCGCGCCGAAGCGCGTGCGCGCCCCGAGCGCGTCGGCGAGCAGGTGGTCGACGGCCGCGTCGTCGAGGGATCCGCTCGGGCCGACGGGAAGCGGGTGGCCGACGACCTCGGCGAGTTCGCCGGGACCGGGTTCGGCGGTCGCCGCGCCCGGGGTGGCGCACCACACGATGCCGGAGCCGGCCCGCAGCGCGGCGGCCGCGGCGAGCCGCGGCGCGCCCTCGAGCCCGGGCGAACCACCCACCACGAGGAGCGGGCCCACCGACCACTTGTGGGCGCTCGGGTCGCGGGGCGGCAGCCAGGCCGCGAGGTCCGCGGCGGTGACGAGCCCGAGCGACGGATCCCGGTGCGCGAGCCCGAGGTCGATGCCGATGTCGGCGACCGAGACGCGACCCGCGTGGGTCCGACCCGGCTCGAGCAGCAGGCCGGGCTTCCACGCGGCGAAGGTCACGGTGCGCACCGCGCGCACCGCCATACCCGTGGCCGCGCCGGTCGCGCCGTCGATCCCGCTCGGGATGTCGATCGCGACCACCGGGAGGCCGGCCGCGGCGAACGCATCGACGCAGGCCGCGGCGGCGTCGACGAGCGGGCCGCGCAGCCCCGTGCCGTACATCGCGTCGACGACGAGGTCCGCGCGACCGAGTTCACGTTCGAGCCGTGCCGGATCGAACGCTGCGAGGTCGAGGACCGCGACCCGCACGCCGCGCGCCGCGAGCGCCGCCGCGGCCACGCGACCGTCGGCCCCGTTCGAGCCCTTGCCGCAGACCACGACCACCCGCCGGCCGTACGCCCCGCCGAGTTCGGCGAGCACCGCCCGGGCCACCGCGCGCCCGGCCCGGCCGACGAGCGTGTCGAAGGGGGTGCCGCCGTCGATGGTCCGCCGGTCGGCGGCCGCCATCTCGGCCGGGGTGAGCACCGGCTCCACGGGTCAGCCCAGGGCGAGCGCGACCGCCATGGCGCTGCCCGCGGTGTGCGACAGGCTGAGCCGCCACCCGGTCACCCCGCGGGCCGCTGCGAGCGCCGCGGCCCGACCGTGGAGCACGACCTCGGGTGCGCCGACGACGTCACGTCGCACCTCGACCTCGCGCAGGGCCACCGCGCCGATGCCGACGCCGAGGGCCTTCATGACCGCCTCCTTGGCCGCGAACCGAGCGGCGAGCCCCGGCACCGCGTCGCGTCGGGGCGCGAGATCGGTGCGCTCGCCCTCGGTGAAGCAGCGGTCGACGATCCCCGGCCGTCGGGCGATGACCGCACGCAGGCGCGGGATCTCGAGCAGGTCGGTGCCGAGCCCGAGGACCCCGAGCCCCGACGGGTCGGGGACGCTCACGCGCCCCGCCAGCGGTCGGCGAGCACGTACACCGGGGTGGTGAGCAGGTCGGTCATCGTGAAGTCGGCGAGCCGCGCGTCGTCGAAGGTCGGCTCGGTCTCGGTGACCGCCGAGCGCAGCGCGGCGAAGCGGTTGCGGTAACCGTCGAGCACGGCCCGGGCGAGGTCGCCGGCGAGGTGGTCGTGCAGCTCAACGTGGAGCAGGGTGAGCCCGACGGTCTGCGCGCCCTTGACCTCGGGCACGATGACGACGGTGCGCCCGTCGCGACGGCCGCGGGCCACCGTCACCTCGCGTTCGGCGGCCACGAGCTGCTTCGTGCCGCGCAGGCGCGGGTCGGCCTCGGTGCGCGAGGGGTAGGTCGCGCCGATGCCGGTGCGGTCGACCACCTCGATGGTCGCGGCGTCGGTGGCCGGGTCGCCGTCGATGCGGTAGCGGATCGTGCCGATGACCTCGGCCACCGCCGGGTCGAGCGCGACGAGCGTGCGCAGCACGCGGTACCCGAGGTCGTCGCGGGGCGTCCCGGCCCCGAGCACGACCTGGACGAGCGCGGACCGCAGCAGCGTGTCGTCGGAACGGGAGATCCCGACGGTCACGGTCTTGGCCTGGTGCTTGATCGCGTCCACCGGGCGCGTGAGCTCCTCGATGGCGGTGGTGAGCGCGGCCGTGAGGTCCTCGACCACGGTGGCCGGCGTCCCGACCTTGCCCCACTCGACCGCGTACACGTCGAGCGGCACCATCCCGGTCGCGTACCGCAGCAGCGACGCGACGCGCACCGCGGTGCCGGCCTCGAGCGCACCGTCGTAGGCCCCCACCCGCAGCCCGGCCGCGAAGCGTTCGGCGAGCGGCGCGAGCTCGTCGGCCAACCCGTCGGTGGCGCGGGCCGCGTCGTCGGTGCCGTCACCGAACGCGGCCTCGATGGCAGCACGGGCCTCGCGCAGGGGACGGGCCGACGCGTCGATGGCCAGTGCCGCCTCGTACCCGAAGAGGTGGCCGGCCATGGCCGCGAGCACGAAGCCGAGGTCCGGGTGGGTGACCGGCACCGGCACGACCTCGAGCGCCGCGCCGAACCGCGCGTCACCCTCGTCGACCACCGCGATCGCCGCGGCCTTGTGCGCGCCGTAGATCGCGATCTCCTTGGCCACGTCGTCCGCGTTCGACCCGCGCAGACCCGCGGCGCACACGATGACGAGCGGTTCGGCCGAGAGGTCGATGTGCTTCTTGTCCTCGGTCGCATCGCAGGCGATCGACTTGTAGCAGAGCTCGGAGAGCTTGATCCGCACCTCGTGCGCGGCGATGCGGTTGCGCCCGTTGCCCACGACCGCCCAGGAGCGGCGGGTCGGCGCGAGGCGGGTGGCGATCGGCGCGATCTCGGCCCGACGCGCGAGCACCTGCTCCATGGACCCGGGCAGCGAACGCAGCGCGGCGAGCAGGTCCGCGTGCGCGCCCACGTCGACCCCGGCGGCCTCGGCCACCGCGAAGGCCAGCAGGAACCCGGCGGCGATCTGCGCGTAGAAGGCCTTCGTCGACGCAACGCTCATCTCCACGTCGCGGCCGTCGGAGGTGTAGAGCACCCCGTCGGACCGATCGGTGAGATCGCTGTTGCGGCGGTTCACGATGGCGATGACCGCGGCCCCCCGCGACCGCACGAGGTCGACCGTGCGGTTCGTGTCGGTGGTGGTGCCGCTCTGGCTGATGGCCACGATGAGCGTGTCGGCCATGTCGTCCACGAGGCCGAACCCGCTCAGCTCGGTGGCGGGCAGGGCGGTCGCCACGAGGCGACCGGGCGCGATGTCGGTGAGCGCGGTGGCGAGGCTCTGGCCCGCGACCGCCGCGGTGCCCTGACCGATGACGAGCACGCGCCGGATGGAGCCGTCGGCGAGCCGGGCCCGCACCGCGTCGGGCAGCGCCTCGTGCCCGACCTCGACCCGGAGCCGCCCGTCGCGCTCGACGAGCTTGCCGCGCAACGTCTTGCGGAAGGACCCGGGCGCCTCCGAGATCTCCTTGAGGAGGTAGTGCGGGAACTCGCCGCGGTCGATGTCGCGGGTGGTGATCTGGGCGCGCTGCAGGTCGTCGGCGTGCAGCGGGAGCGCGGTGCCGTCGTAGGCGAGGCGGGCGATGCCGTCCGCGGTGCCGGCCCGCGACGCGTCGAGCACGACGACCTGGCCGCGGCTCGCGCCCGGGTTCTCCGGGTTGCCCGGGGTCTCGCCGTCGAGGCGCAGGTAGGTGTCGGTCTCCTCCACCACCCCGTAGGGCTCGCTCGCGACGACGAACGCGTCGTCGGCCAGGCCGACGTAGAGGGCCTGGCCGCTGCCGCGCAGCGCGAGGAGCATCCGGTCGGGGTCGGCCGCGGTGTGCGCGGCGATCGCCACGCTGCCCTCGAAGGCCGCGACCGTGCCGCGGAACGCCTCGACCGGGTCCTGCCCCGCGCCGATCGCCCGGGAGACGAGCGTCGGGATGACCTTGGCGTCGGTGGTGATCTCGGGCGGAATGGCGAGGCCGTGGCGCTCCACGAGCTCGACGAAGTTGTCGACGTCACCGTTGAGCGCCGCGGCGACGTAGGCCCCGTCGACCTCGAGTTCCTCGTGGTTGAGCGGGTGCGCGTTCGCCTCCGAGATGATGCCGACGCTCGCCCACCGCGTGTGCCCGAGCACCGCGCAGCGGGCGCCGGGGGCGGCGAGCGCACGGTGCAGGAGCGGGTCCTCGCGGATGGCGGACCGCAGGGCCGCCACGTTGTCGCCGAGCTCACCGATCTCGGCCGCCGCCTTGTAGACGAAGGCCAGCGCGCCATCGGCCGCGCGCACGGCGCCGTTGCGGAAGAGCCGGTCGGCCGTCCGCGGCGCGAGCCGGTCGCGCACCTCGGGGTCGGCGAGGTCGAGGTCGTGGCCGTGGACCGAGAGCTGCAGGCCCGCCGAGTCGCGGCCGCGGACCTCGAGCCGGTCGATGGCCGAGAGCGCGACCTGCACCGAGTGGAGGGCCTCGACGGCCGCCGGGTGCGCGTGCGGGTCGAGGTCGCCGAGCAGGTCGTGGACCGCCCGGGCCGTGCGCAGCCGGTCGCGGGCCACCGCCCAGGCCGCGTCCTTCGCCGCGACGAGGGCCTCGTTCACCGGCTCGAGCTCGTCGGCCGCCACCGCGCCCCCGTCGAGGTCCGCCTCGATGCGGGCGAGCAGGCCGCCGAGCGCGTGCGCCGCGGCGTCGACGTCCTGTGCTGCGCCCGGGTCGGCCAGCAGCGCCGCGACGCCGGGGACCCCGCGCAGCGCTGCGTCGACCGCGCCCGTGTGGGCGGCGGCCGCCCGTAGCTCCTCGGCCACCCGGGCGCCCGCACCCGCCGACGCGATGGCTGCCGCCGCGGCGTCGAGGTGCCCGCGGGCCACCCCGAGCTCAGCCGCGAGGGCCGCGAGGTCGGGTCGGGCCCGATCGGAGGGACGCCGGAGGACGGCGATGATTCCGCACACGAGACCCGAGATCCTACCGGGCCGCGGGGCACGCCCCGCCCGGCCCTGCGGGCCGGAACTCGGCGTCAGGCCGAGCCGAGCGCGGCGGTGAGCGCGGCGGCCAGCCGATCCGCCCCGGACTCGGCCGCACCCGGATCGAGGGCCTCGACCATCACCCGCACCACGGGCTCCGTGCCCGAGGGGCGCACGAGGACCCGGCCCCGATCACCGAGGTCGGCCTCGAGGTGGGCGACCTCGGTCCAGAACGCGTCGGCGGCGTCGAGTCCCGACCGGTCGGCCACCCGCACGTTGCGGAGGCACTGCGGCGCCTTCGTGACGACCGCCGCGAGGTCGGCGAGCGGCCGCTGCGCCCGGACCATCGCATCGAGCACCACGATGCCGGTGAGCGTGCCGTCGCCGGTCGCCGCGTGCTCGGCGAGGATCACGTGCCCGCTCTGCTCGCCGCCGAGCAGCAGCCCGTGCTCGTCCATCGCGGCGCGCACGAACCGGTCACCGACCGGGGTCTCGACGAGGCCGATGCCGTGCGCGGCGAGCGCGCCGCGCAACCCGAGGTTCGCCATGACCGTGCTCACGACCGCACGACCGGGCAGCCGACCGCGCGCGTCGAGATCGAGCGCGAGCACCGCGAGGATCTCATCGCCGTCGACGATCGCCCCACCGGCGTCGACCATCACGATGCGGTCCGCGTCGCCATCGAACGCGAGGCCTGCGTCGGCCGCGGTCTCGACGACGACGCGGGCGAGCGGCGCCGGGTCGGTCGACCCGCACCCGGCGTTGATGTTGCGGCCGTCGGGCGCGGCGTGGAGCACCTGGACCTCGGCGCCGAGCGCGCGCAGTGCCGCAGGGGCGACGGCCGAGGCCGCGCCGTTGCCGCAATCCACGACGACCCGCAGCCCGTCGAGCCGACGACCCTCGAGCGCGCCGACGAGGTGGGCCACGTAGGCCTCGGCTGCGCCCGGCTCGGACGGCGGCTCGGGCGCGTCCACCTCGGTCGGCGCGCCGGCGAGGAGGGCGTCGAGCTCGGCCTCGATCGCGGCCTGCTCGGCGTCCGTGATCTTTCCGCCGGCCGCCGCGAACACCTTCACGCCGTTGTCGGGCCAGGGGTTGTGGCTGGCCGACACCATGGCTGCGGCCGCCCCGCGCCGGGCCGCAAGGTGCGCGAGGCCCGGGGTCGGCAGCACCCCGCAGGAGGTGACGGTGGCACCCTCGGCCGCGAGCCCCGCAGCGAGGGCCGCCTCGAGGGCCGGGCCGGACTCGCGGGTGTCGCGGGCGGTGAGGAAGGGCTGCGCGGTGCCGAGCACGCGGGCCGTGGCGCGTCCGAGCGCGTGGACGAAACCGGTGCTGAGGTCGACGAGGGCCCGACCGCGGACGCCGTCGGTGCCGAAGCGCGGGCGGTCCGTCCCCACGGGCGTGGTCCGAGCGGCTAGCGCTTCGAGTACTGCGGAGCCTTGCGGGCCTTCTTGAGGCCGTACTTGCGGCGCTCCTTCTCCCGCGAGTCCCGCGTGAGCAGCCCGGCCTTCTTGAGCGTCGGGCGCGACTCGGGGTCGAGGGCCGCGAGGGCCCGGGCGACGCCGAGGCTCAGCGCACCGGCCTGGCCGCTGATGCCGCCGCCGTCGATCGTCGCGTCCACGTCGTAGACGTCGGCGGTCTGGGTGAGGCGCAGCGCCTCGACCGCGGCCATGCGGTGGGTCGCGATGCGGAAGTAGCCCTCGATCTCCCGGCCGTTGATGGTGACCTTGCCGCTGCCGGGACGCAGGCGCACGCGGGCGACCGCCTCCTTGCGACGTCCGGTGGTCTGGATGAGGGGCTTCGGCACGGAGATCCTTTCGGGCGTCGGCTAGCGCGCGGCGCGGGCGCGGGCCGGCAGTTCGCGGACGACGGGGTTCTGGGCGGCGTGCGGGTGGGCGGCACCCGGGTACACGCGCAGCTTGCGGAGCATCGACCGACCCAGACGACCCTTCGGGAGCATGCCGCGCACGGCGAGCTTGATGACCCGGTCCGGGTGCTTCTCGATCATGTCCTGCAGCGAGGACTGCTTGAGGCCGCCCGGGTAGCCCGAGTGGCGGTAGTACTGCTTCTCCACGGCCTTGCGGGCCGACACGTCGAGCAGGGCCGCGTTCACCACGATGACGTGGTCGCCGGTGTCGAGGTGCGGGGCCCAGATCGGCTTGTGCTTGCCCCGCAGCAGGGTCGCCACCTCGGTCGCGAGGCGGCCGAGCACGGCGCCCTCCGCGTCGATGACGTGCCACTCGCGCTGGATGTCGGCCTGACCGGGCGTGAAGGTCTTCACGGGGGACTCGGACTCTCGATCTCGTTGGCGGACCCGGCCGGGTGTGCGGACGGGTCGTCCCGGACCACCACGGCTCCGGGAGCGGAGGAGCATCCTAGCGAGGGCCCGCAGGGCCCGACAATCCGGCCTGCCGACGAGCCGGGGCCGCGGGTTCCGACCCGGGAACGCAGGGGTACGCTCGTTCGTTACCACGCTGGGTGGGGCGAACCCCACTGAGCGGACCGGGATCCAGCACGAGCAGGAGCGGTGGAGTGCGAGGAACGAGCGGAGTGCGGGCCACCCGGGCGACCGGGATCCGGCGGGGCTGCGCGGCCCTCACGGGCGCCGTCCTCCTCGCGGCCGGCCTCATCGGCATCCTCCCGCCGCCGCCCGCCGGGGCCATCTCGGCCCCGGCCGCCGGAGGGTTCACCGGCGTCAACCCGTACCGCCTGCTCGACACCCGTCAGACCGGCAAGAGCTGCGGGGCCGGGGGATCCTCGGAACGCTCCCTGCAGGTCGCCGGTATCTCGGGCATCTACGGCGTCATCATCCCCAGCAACGCCGCGGCCGTCGCGCTCAACGTCACGGTCGTGAGCCCCAACGGCGCCGGGTTCGTGACCGTCTGGCCCGCGGGCCTGCCGCGACCCACGGCATCCTCGGTGAACTACGTCGCCGGGTCGGTGGTCCCGAACAACGTCATCGTCAAGGTCGGTGCGCTGGCATCGGTCTCGTTGTACGCGAACGCAGGCTGCCCCGACCTCGTCGTCGACGTCGTGGGCTACTTCGCGGCGGGGACGGCGGCCTTCGGCGGGCTCACCGGCGTCAACCCGACACGGCTCCTCGACACCCGCTCGGGCGGGCAGGGACCGTGCGTGAGCGGCGCCCGCGACCTGCAGGTCGCGGGCCGGGCGTTCACCGACATCCCCCCCGAAGCCGCGGCCGTCGCGCTCAACGTCACGGTGGTGTCCCCGAACGGCTCGGGGTACCTCACCATCTACCCGAAGGGGACGCCGCCCCCGACTGCGTCGACCCTCAACTACACGGCCGGCCAGGTCGTCGCGAACGGCACGGTCGTGAAGGTCGGCGACGCCCGGTCGATCTCGATCTTCGCGAACAACGGGTGCCCGCACGTCGTGGTTGACGTGGTGGGGTGGTTCGCCGCGGGCACCCCGATCGCGCCCGGCGGGCTCGCGGGGATCCGGCCCTTCCGGCTCCTCGACACCCGCGCCTCCGGCCAGACCCCCTGCCTCGGTGGGGCCCGCTACTACACGCTCACCGTGGCCGGCGTCGATGGCAGCGCGGTGCCCGCGGAGTCGCGGGCGGTTGCGCTCAACGTGACGGTGACGAACCCCTCCAACGCTGGGTTCGTCACGGTGAACCCGTCCGGGTTCATCCGGCCCAACGCGTCGCACCTCAACTTCACCGCCGGCCAGACGGTGCCCAACGGGGTGCTCGTGAAGGTGGGGAACCTGCAGGCGGTCGACATCTTCGTGAACGCCGGCTGCGCGGACGTCATCGTCGACGTGGTCGGCGCGTTCGCGGCTGAACCCCTCGACCTCGCTGCCGGGTGCACCGGACCCGACCTGCTCACCCGGGCGTGTGCGACCTTCGTGCGGGCGAGCATCCCGCCGGCCAACACCGACATCGGGGCGGTCTCGAGCGCCGCGTCGTTCAGCGACGACGGGCGGTACGTGACCTTCGCCGCCGGCTCAACATCACAGGTCTACTGGCGGGACCAACTGACGGGCACGACGCGCCTCGTGAGCGTGGCGGGCGACGGTTCCCTGGGCGACGACTCGTCGTACGACCCGGTGGTCAGCGCCGACGGCCGCTACGTCGCGTTCCTCTCCGATGCGACGAACCTCACGGCCAGCGAGAACGCGGGCTTCTCCACCCAGGTGTATCGCTGGGATTCTTCGACCGCGACGCTGCTCGCTCTCGAGGACACCACGAACGACGGCATGCCCCCGAACAGCGATGTGTGGTCGCCGAGCATCAGCGACGATGGCAACCACATCATGGTGATCACCGATGCGACGAACCTCGCCACCGATGTGAGTTACACGAACTTCGGGTTGGCCGGTGACGCGGTGGTCTTCACGGTGGTTCCCGAGACCGGCTACGACCCGGTGGAGATCGCCACACGCACGCCGATCGAGATCACTTCGTTCGGGGCGAGCACCGCCCACATCAGCGGCGACGGTCGCTTCGTCATCTACGTGACCGACGATCCGCTCGCGCAAACCGCCGATCTCAACGATGCACCCGACGTGTACCGCCGTGATCTCGTTGCGAACCGCACGCTCTGGATTACCCGCAATCCCGCGGGCGGCGATACGGCTGTCGGCGCAACCGACGCGACGATCTCGCGGGACGGGACCACCATCGCCTTCACCTCGTTCAGCGGCGAGTGGGACGCACTCGAATCCGACCCCGCGCTCCCGCTGACCGATGACGTCTTCCTCCGGGTCGTGCCCCGGGTGGCCCTCGAGACGGAGACCCTGGCCACCTACCCGGTGACGCGGGTGAGCGAGCGATCGGACGGGTCTCGATTCGAGTACCCCTGCATCGCCACGCCGCCGTGCACCTTGGGCTACACATCATGGGGCGGGTCCACGCTGCCGACCGTGAGTGCCGACGGGACGCGGGTCGGGTACCTCACCGACGCCACCAACGCACTGGCGGGTGACACGAACGGTATCGCCGACTACGTGGTCACCACCGTAGGGGCAAACCCGACGACGGTGCGCGGCGTGGCCGCCGCGGACGGTTCGCCCGTGACCACGCCCGCGTGGGCGCCGACGATGACCCCGAACGGTCGCTCGGTGGGCTGGGTGACGCCCGACGCGCTCGAGCCGACCGATACGAACGGCGGTTCCGACGCCTACCTGCGGTACCTCTGGACGAGCCCGACGATCACCTCGGTGTCCCCGACGACGCTGACGGCGGGCGCCGCCACCCAGATCACCGTCCAGGGGACCGGGTTCGCGCCGCACGCGATCCCCGTCGTGGACGGCCCCGGCATCACGGTGAGCGGGGTGAGCGTGAACACCGCCGGCACCCAGCTGACCGCGACCCTCACGGTGGCGGCCACCGGCGCCACCGGGCGCCACGACCTCTGGGTCCACCTGCCCGGGGGCACGGCGTGGCCGGGCGGCGGCGCGGCCTCGGTCGGCCGGACCGGCCTCATCCGGGTGACCTGACCCGCCCGCCGTCGGTACCCTGCCGGCATGGCCACGACGACCGAACCCACCCCGCGACCGGTGACCGAGCTCGACCCGGCGCGGGCCGAACTCGCCGAGCGTGCCCTCGACGTCCTGCTCGACCCTGCGCTCGACCCGATCGTCGACATGGTGCTCGTGGCCCGCGACGGCGCGTACGAGGCGATCACCCCGGACGGACGACGGCGGTTCCGCCGCACCGGACCGGGCGCGGAGGGCTACGAGGTGCTTGCGACCGAGGGCGTCGATCCGCTCGCCGACCAGTCGACCGACCGGTTCGCGCCGCTCGCCGAGGAGCGGGCCCACCTCCACCCCCACCGTTCGGAGAACGCGTACCCGCACGCACACGACCAGATCGCCCAGCTCTTCGACCACCCGGCGGCGCCCGACCTCTGCGTCATCCACTCGGCGAGCCACAACTGGGAGGACCAAGGCGGTCACCTCGGGGAGCACGGCTCGCTCGGCATCGTGCAGGCCCGCGCCCCGTTCATCGTGGCCGGGGCGGGCGTACGCCAGGACGGACTCGTCCCCCGCTCGGCCCGACTCGTCGACGTGGCCCCGACCGTCGCGCACCTGCTCGGCTGCGCGCCGCTCGACGAGGCCGGCACCTACGTGCCCGGTCAGGACGGCGAGGTGCGCCTCGACCTCATCGACGCCGGCCGCGCGCGCCCCGAGCACGTCGTGCTCGTGCTCTGGGACGGCACGAACCCGAACGTCCTCTACGACATGGCCCTGCGGGGCGAAGCGCCCAACGTGGCGCGGCTCATCGCCATGGGCACCGCGTACGAGCACGGCGCGATGTCGGGTCTGCCGACCGTGACCCTCGCGAACCACACGTCGATCGCGACCGGGCAGCTCCCGGGCCACCACGGCATCCTCAACAACGCGTGGTACGACCGGGCCCTCGGCGAGCAGGTCATCACGAACTCCGAGGCCACCTGGGCCTGGGCGATGGAGCGGTGCACCCCGGGCGTCGGTTCGATCCACACCGCGGTGCACCGCACCTGGGCCGATGCCTTCACCGCGAGCACGAACGAGCCGGCCGACATCGGGGCGGACTTCTCGACCTTCGACTTCTTCCGCCGGGGCGAGGTGCCGCCGATCCCGGAGTCGCCGTTCGGCCTGCCCCACACCACCGAGCGGTTCGTGCGGCCCTCGAAGGACTACGCGTGGGCCTCGGTGGTCGACCACATGGGCTGCGAGCAGGCGGTCGGCATCTGGAGCGGCCACTACCGGGACGTGTCGTACCCGCTGCCCCGGTTCACGTTCTCGAACTTCACGCTCACCGACTCCGCGATGCACGAGGGCGGGCCGCACTCCGAGATGGCTGCGGCGGCGATCCGCGATTCGGATGCCCGGCTCGGCGACATCATGCGGGCGGTGGAGGACCGCGGCGTGTTCGACCGGACCGCGTGGGTGCTCGTGGCCGACCACGGCATGGAGGAGAGCGATCGCGCGGTCACCGGGGACTGGGGTGTGCACCTCCGGGAGGCCGGCATCCCGTTCCGCGACGAGGCGTACTCGTTCCTCTACCTCGGGGACACGTTCCCGGGCTGAGGCGCACCGGCCTGACCGCCGGGGCACCGCGTGGGTCGGGGCGCGGTCCGGGGGGCCCACCACCGCCGGTACGATCGGCGCCTCGCCGACCACGATCCGGGGGAATCGATGGACGCAGCGCACCGCCGGGACCTACCCGGCGCCGAGCCTCGGTCAGCCCGTCGGCGCGGGCTGGCGATCCTCGCCGGCGCCCTGATCCTCGTGCTCGCCGCGGAGGCGGCGGTCCGGCTCCTCGAGCCGAGGCTCCCGGAACCGCCCGACTGGTTCTCCCCCTCGGCCGCCCGCCTGGTCCGGGAGATGGACGCAGCGGAGGCCCCGGCAGTCCTTGGCGGGCTCACCGTGACCGGATCGTCGATGGCCGGCCGTGGGCTCGTTCCCTCGGTCCTCGCCCGAGGCGTGCGCAACGGGATGCCTGCCCACAGCGTGGCGCTCGGCGGCGGCGGTCAGGCATCGCTGCAGGAGCGGTGGATGCTCGAGGAGGTCATCCCACGCACCCATCCGGACGCCGTCGTGTGGGGGGTCTCGTCGCTCGATTTCAACCGGGCTCGCCAGCCCGAGACCATCGGGAGGTACGACCGAGCACGAGCGACTCGTCGCGATGCGCTCGCACCGGCCGACCGCGGCCTCGCCCGCGTGTCTGCGCTCGCGCGCCACCGGGCGAGCCTGCGGGATCCGTACGTCATGTCGAAGGTGTTCTCGGGATCGAACCAGCGCACATCGCTCCGATCCCGCGGCCCCGATCGCGCCATCACGTTCGCGTATCGCGAACGCAAGCTGTCGCCGACGCGTCTCGCTCGCATGCGCAGGACCGAGGCCGCGTATGCCCGCGAGGTACAGCTGCGCGACTTCTCCATCGGCCGGACCGAGCTCGATGCGTTTCGACGCACGCTCCGCGGCATCCGGCGCAGCCAGGCCCGCGTCGCAGTCGTGATCATGCCCGTCCCTCGGCAGTACATCGCCGCGCATCCTGGCGGCGCTCGCGACTACCACCGCTGGGAGCGCGCCGTCTCCCGAGTCGCCCGGGAAGAGGGCGTACTGCTGATCGACGAGTCCTCGGCCATGCCGGCTTCTGCATTCCGCGACATCGAGCACCTGAACCGAGCGGACGCCGCAGGATTCTCGGAGCGGGTTCGCCGGCGGCTCATCAGGGCAGGGTGGTGACGTGACCTTCAACTCGCTGCAGTTCGTCGCGCTGCTCGTGCTCGTGGTGCTCACCTACTGGCGCCTGCGCCTCCGGGGCCAGAACCGGCTGCTCCTCGTCGCGTCCTACGTGTTCTACGGGTGGTGGGACTGGCGTTTCCTCGCGCTCCTCATCGTCACCACGGTCGTCGACTTCGCGATCGGCATCCGGATCGAGGAGGCCGAGGGCGAGCGGGCGAAACGGTCCTGGCTCATCTCCCAACTCGTCTTCAACCTCGGGATCCTCGGGTTCTTCAAGTACGCCAACTTCTTCATCGACTCGGCCCAGCAGGTCGCCACGACCCTCGGACTCGAGTGGAGCGCGCCCGTGCTGCGGGTCATCCTCCCGGTCGGGATCTCGTTCTTCGTGTTCCACGAGATCTCGTACGCGGTGGACATCTTCCGGGGGCGCCTCCGGGCCGAGCGCAACCTCGCCACGTACGCACTGTTCATCGCGTACTTCCCGCTGCTCGCGGCCGGTCCGATCGAGCGGGCCTGGCACCTGCTCCAACAGTTGCGCACCGAGCGGCGCCGGCCGAACCGCGAGCAGGTGTACTCGGGGATCCTGCTCATCATCACGGGCATCTTCAAGAAGGTGGTGATCGCCGACACCGTGGCGGTCGTCGCCAACGAGGTGTTCGCCCGACCCGACGGGCGGGGCTTCATCCCGCTCGCGGTCGGCGCGGTGGCGTTCGCGATCCAGATCTACGGCGACTTCTCGGGGTACACCGACGTCGCCCGCGGCACCTCGCGCCTGCTCGGCATCGAGGTGTTCCGCAACTTCGAGCAGCCCTACCTGTCGACCTCCATCACGCAGTTCTGGCGCACCTGGCACATCTCCCTGTCCTCCTGGTTGCACGACTACCTGTACATCCCGCTCGGGGGCAACCAGCGGGGACGCTTCGCCACCTACCGCAACCTGTTCCTCGTCATGCTCATCGGCGGTCTCTGGCACGGCGCGGCGTGGACGTTCGTGGTGTGGGGCGGGTTGCACGGCGCGGCGCTCGCGGTGCACCGCGCCCTCGGGGCCTACGAACCGCGGGGACGACCCGCGGTGCCGGGCCTGCGCGACGTGCCCAAGATCCTCGGGACGTTCGCGTTCGTCACCGCACTCTGGGTCTTCTTCCGGGCGACGACGATCGGCGACGCGTTCGAGTTCTTCCGCAACATGGCGAACGGTCCGATCGGTTCGGCACCCGGGGCCTGGAAGGCCGACCTCCTCACGGTGGGCCTGTTCGCCGCCCTCGTGGTGGCGATGGACCTCGTGGATCGGCGGCGCGCGGTGCTGCGACCGCTGCACTGGTCACCGGTCGTCCAGGGGGCCCTCGTCGGGGCCGCGCTGGTCGGCATCACGGTGTGGTCGGGCACCGCGCCCGTGCCGTTCATCTACTTCCAGTTCTGAATCGCCCGGTGTCGCTCCGGGCCTCAGGCCGGGAGCGGGGTCCAGGTCGCGAGCACCGAGGCGAGGTCGCGCCCGGCGAGCGTCGAGCGGAACCGCACCGACACGCCGTCCACCGTGAGACCGCCGACGGTGGACCCGGCGTCCTGGCCGATCCACCCCGCGTTCGCACCGGCGGTGAAGGTGGCCGAGCCCGCGCCGGCGGGGGTCGGGCACCCGGCGGCCTTGAGGTACACCGCGAGGTACCCGTCGGCGAGGGGCCGGCCCGCGGGCGCGTAGAGCGTCAGGGCCTGCTGGCAGGTGCCGTCGCCCTGGCTCGGCGTGATGCCGACCGCGGCACGCAGACCCCAACCCGCCGGGAGGGCCGCGGGCGCCCGTCGGACCGCGGCGGGGAGGGCCAGGACCTGCGGATCGCGCACGCCGTCGATGGCCACGGTCCCGGTGGGCACCGTGATGGCCTCGGCCCGATCGCCCCACCGGACCGCGGCGTAGGTGCGCCGGGCCACCCGTTGCCCGTCGACGAACAACCCCGCCACCCGACCGACGAACGCGGGCCGGGTGCGGCGGATGCGGATCGAGGTCGGCCGCTCCCCGTCGGCGACCGCCGCGGGCCGGACGACGAGCGTGCGCGCGCCGGCGCCACCGCGCCGGACGGCGGTGACCCGATCCACACCGGCGGCGAGGAGTCCGCTCACCTCGCCGGGCGTCGGGGCGAGCAGGTCGTCACCGAGCAGGTCGATCCACCGGTCGGCGTCGACGCCCGCGTCGATCCGGATCCACGGCGCGGGCCCTCCGGCGGCGAGTCGGAGGTCCGAGCGCACGTAGACGGTGCCGTCGACGCGCCGCACCTCGTTGCGCCCCCCGTCGTCGTACTCGGTGGCCACGAGCGAGTCGTCACCTCGGCGCGCGAACACCTCCTCGGCCCGACCCGCCGAGATCGTGCGCTGCTGGAACGACACCGCGTCGCTCGCCGCACCGGCCCGCGTCGCGGCGCGCAGCAGCGTGGTCCCGGCGGTGGAGGTCGTCGGCTCCGCCGAGGACCCGCCCCCACAGGCCGGGAGGCCGAGCAGGAGGACCGACGCGAGGACGACGCAACGGCGCCGGGCGGTGCGTGCGGTCATCGGGGCTCCTCGTCGTCGTAGG
>JBJTQX010000090.1:0-22264 GCA_046075855.1 Actinomycetes bacterium | reverse complement strand
GGCAACGAGGTCACGCTCAGCCACTACCGCGGGAAGCCCGTGGTGCTCGTCTTCTACCCCTTCGCGTTCTCCGGCATCTGCCACACCGAGCTCTGCGAGCTCCGCGACGACCTCGGTGCGTTCGAATCCGTCAAGGCATCGGTGCTGGCGATCTCCTGTGACACCCGGCAGTCCCTGGCCGCCTGGGCCGAGCAGGAGGGATTCACCTTCCCGCTGCTCACGGACCACTGGCCCCACGGCACCGTGGCGCAGGCCTACGGCGTGTTCAACGATCAGGCCGGCTGCGCGAACCGCGCCACGTTCGTCATCGATGGCGACGGCAAGGTCGTTGCGTCGTTCGCCACGGCCAGCCTGGGTACCCCGCGGGCCCGTGCCGACTACGAGGCGGCGCTCGCCCAACTCGGATGAGGTTCGCCGACTACCTCGGCGAACCCGACGACGACCGCGACGCGTCCCCGGACGCACCGGCGCCCACCCCGAACCCCGCCTTCGGTCGCATCACCGCGACCCCGGCGCCCGTCGACCCCGCGGAGCCCTCGACCTGGCCCAGCCCGTGGGCGACCGGCGGGGTGGAGGCGGCCTCGGCCCCCACCGCCGAGGCGCCCGAGCCGACGGCACCCGGCCCCGAGGTTCCGCCCGCGCCCGACGCGAGCGCGGGCGATCGCCATGACCGCGCGAACCCGCGCACGGCACCGGCCGACGACCTCATGCCGCACCGGAACCCGTCGACCCGCCCGCGCCGCGGTCGGCGGTGACTCAGCCCCGGGGGCGTTCGTACCGGTAGCCCACCCCGCGCACCGTGAGGATGCGGGTCGGGTTGGCCGGGTCCTCCTCGAGCTTCGAGCGCAGCCGCTTCACGTGCACGTCGAGGGTCTTCGTGTCGCCGAAGTAGTTCGGCCCCCAGATCCGGTCGATGAGCACGTCGCGGGTGAGCACGCGGCCCGCGTTCACGAGGAGCAGTTCGAGCAGGTCGAACTCCTTGAGCGGGAGGGCCACCTGCTCGCCGCGGACGAACACCTCGTGCCGGGCCGCGTCGAGCCGCACGTCGCCCACCTCGAGCAGGTCGAGCCGGTCCAGCGCGCCGAGGTCCTCCACCGGCACCCGCCGCAGCGCGGCCCGCACCCGGGCGATGAGCTCGCGCAGGCGGAAGGGTTTCGTCACGTAATCGTCGGCCCCGACCTCGAGGCCCACCACCGCGTCGATCTCCGCGTTCTTCGCGGTCACCATGATGATGGGGGTCCGGGAGGTCGCACGGATCTCACGGCACACGTCGACCCCCGACATGCGCGGGAGCATCACGTCGAGCAGCACGAGGGCGGGCCGTGACGCCTCGAACCGCTCGAGGGCCTCGATGCCATCGGCCGCGGTGTCCACCGCGAACCCCTCCCGCTGGAGGGCGACCGAGAGCGCGTCACGGTAGGAGGGCTCGTCGTCGACCACGAGGATCAACTGGGGATCAGCCAATGCTGGTTCCTCTCAGGGATGGCGGTTCCTCGATGAGTCCCGCCGCCGAACCGGACTGCGCCGGGATGCGCAGCCGGAAGGTCGAGCCGACGCCCTCAGTCGACTCGACGACCACCTCTCCGCCGTGCGCCTGGGCCACGTGGCGCACGATGGAGAGTCCGAGCCCGGTGCCTCCGGTCGCACGACTGCGCGCCCGGTCCACCCGGTAGAACCGTTCGAAGATGCGTTCGAGGTCCCGCGACGGGATCCCGATCCCCTCGTCGCTCACCGCGATCTCGACGAGGTCGCCGGGTACCGCAGTCGCCGTGACCTCCACCCGCGCACCCGCTTCGGAGTACTTCACCGCGTTGTCCACGAGGTTCGTCACCGCGCTCACCACCTGCCGGCGGTCGCAGCGCAGCAGGAGCGTCGGCGGGATGTCGCCCGCGGCGAGCGGCACCCCGGCCGCGTCCGCGCCGGGTCGGGCCCGGTCGAGCGCCTGGTCCACGATCATCGCGACGGGGCCGGTCTCCCGGTCCGGGGCCTCCTGGGCCTCGATGATGCTGAGGTCGAGGAGGTCGTCGATGATCTGCGCGAGGCGGTCCGCCTCCCGGCCGATGCGTTCGGCGAGCTGCCGGGTGACCGCCTCGTCGCCGCCCACCGCGATGGTGTCGGCGAGCAGGCCGAGCGCGCCGACCGGCGTCTTGAGCTCGTGGCTGACGTTGGCCACGAAGTCGCGCCGCACCTCGTCGGTCCGACGCGCCTCGGTCATGTCGCGGATGACCACCATCGCCCCGACGATGAGCCCCGCCTCCACGAGCGGCTGCGCGGTGAGCGCGAGGACCTCGCGCGGCGGACCGTAGAGCTGTAGCTCCCGAGCCGAGCTCTCCCCCCGGCACGCATCCGCGAGCATCTCGGTGACCGCGGCCTCCGCGATGGCGTCTGCGTGCCGGGCCGCCACGAACCGCTCCGCGGCCGTGCTGCGCAGCACCTCGCGGCCCTCCTCGTCCACCACGACCACTGCGTCGGGGAGGAGCCGCAGCGCGGCCACGAGTCGCCCGAGGCCCGCGGAGATCGACGGCTCCGCCGGCTCGCTCGGACCGGACCGCCGGGGGCTCACCCGAAGCGCCCGGTGATGTACCCCTCGGTCCGGGGGTCACTCGGCTGCGTGAAGATCTTCTGGGTGCGGTCGTACTCGACGAGGCGACCGGTGCGGCTCCCGCCCTCGGTCACCTCGGTGGTGAGGAACGCGGTCATGTCGGAGACGCGGGCGGCCTGCTGCATGTTGTGGGTCACGATGACGATCGTGTAGTCACGCTTCAACTCGACCATGAGGTCCTCGATGCGCGCGGTGGCGATCGGGTCGAGGGCCGAGCAGGGCTCGTCCATGAGCAGCACGTCGGGCCGCACCGCGAGCGCCCGGGCGATGCACAGCCGCTGCTGCTGACCGCCGGAGAGCGCGAACGCGCTCTTCTTGAGCTTGTCCTTCACCTCGTCCCAGAGCGCGGCCTTCGTGAGCGCCTCCTCGACGATCTCGTGGAGGTCACCGGCCATGCGGTTGATCCGCGGGCCGTACGCGACGTTGTCGAAGATGGACTTCGGGAACGGGTTCGGCTTCTGGAAGACCATGCCGATGCGGCGGCGCACCTCGGCGGCGTCCACCTTCGGGTCGTAGAGGTCCTCGCCGTGGTAGGTGATGGAGCCCTCGACCCGGGCGCCGGGCACGAAGTCGTTCATGCGGTTGAAGCAGCGCAGCAGGGTCGACTTCCCGCAGCCCGACGGGCCGATGATGGCGGTGATGTCCCGGGCCGCGACGTCGAGGTCGACCCCGGCCACCGCCGGCTGCGCGCCGTAGTGGACGTGGAGATCCCGGGCGGCGAACACCGTCTCGACCTGCTCGTCCGCCGCCATGGCGCCCGCCACCATGCGGGCGACGTTAGCGGTCGGAGTGTCGGGATCGGGGGCCGGCCGGGGGTCGGAGACGATGCTCACGCTTGGTGCCTCCTCGCGAAGATCGCCGACACCAACCGGGCGACGACGGTGAACACGAACACGATGCCGATGAGGGTGAGCGCGGCACCCCAGGCCCGGGCCTGCGGGCCCGGGAATACCTGCTGGGCGTTGCGGAAGATCTGGACCGAGAGCGTGGTGTTCGGTCCGTCGAACAGGTCGAGGTTCACCGTGTTGAGGGTGAGGATCGTGAAGAGCAGCGGCGCGGTCTCCCCTGCGGCACGGGCCACCGCGAGCAGGACCCCGGACACGATCCCGGGCGCGGCGGCCGGCAGTACGACCCGCAGGATGGTGCCGGCCCGACGGCCGCCGAGCGCATACGCCGACTGCCGCTGGTCGAGCGGGACGAGCCGCAGCATCTCCTCGGTGGTCCGGATGATGACCGGCAGCATGAGGCAGGCCAGTGCGAGGGCCCCGGCGAAGCCCGACACCCCGAAGGCCAGCACCCAGGTCGTGTAGATGAAGAGGCCCATCACGATCGACGGCACCCCGGTCATCACGTCGGCGAGGAAGCGCACCGAGCGGGCGACCGGCCCCGTGCCGCCGTACTCGCACAGGTACACCCCGCCGAGGATTCCGAGCGGCACGGCCATGAGCATGGCGGCGCCGGTGATGAGCAGGGTCCCGACCACCGCCGGTCCCATCCCGCCGCCGGGCGCTCGGGTCACGATCGGGATGTCCGAGGTGAGGAAGGACCAGGACATGACCTCCATCCCCCGCGCCACGACGTACCCGACCACGAGCGCGAGCGGGATGACCGTGACCACGAAGGCCAGCACGATGCACGCGTGCGCGACCGCGTTCGCGGCCCGCCGACGTCCGCTCGCGCTGCTGCGGGTGAGGGAGGGCCGGGACACGGCGGCGGCGGTCATGCCGAGGCCGATCCGATGCGGGCTTCGGCCCGGCGGATGGCGAGCCGGGCGACCGACGAGATGACGAGGGTGATCGCGAAGAGCAGGACCCCCATCCCGATGAGCGCCGCTTGGTACGTCCCGGTCGACTCGCCGAACTGGTTCGCGATGACCGCCGAGAGCGCGTCACCCGAGTTGAAGAGCCGAGCCGTGATCTGCGGGGACGACCCGATGACGAGCGCGACCGCGATCGTCTCGCCGATGGCCCGACCGAAGCCCAGCAGCACCGCGGCCACGATGCCGCTGCGGCTGTGGGGCAGCACCGCGCCGCGGATCATCTCCCACCGGGTCGCGCCGAGTGCGTACGCCCCGTCCTTGAGTTGCCGGGGCACGGTGGCGAAGGTCTCCCGGGTGACCGAGGTGATGATCGGCGTGATCATGATCGCCAACACCAACCCGGCGGTCGCGAACGATCGGCCCGAGATCGGATCACCGCTCAGCAGCGTCCCGAGCACCGGGACCCCGGAGACCGCGTCCGCCACCGAGGTGTACGGACCGGTCAGCGCCGGCGCGAGCACGAGGATGCCCCAGAGCCCGAACACCACCGACGGGACCGCGGCGAGGAGGTCGATGGCCAGCACCACGAGGCGGCGCAGCCGAGCCGGCACGAGTTCGGTGACGAAGAGTGCC
This sequence comes from Actinomycetes bacterium, assembly GCA_046075855.1. GTDB lineage: Bacteria > Actinomycetota > Acidimicrobiia > IMCC26256 > IMCC26256 > IMCC26256. Next base: position 17,270 of record JBJTQX010000090.1, on the reverse strand, counting down.
ACCCCGAGGCTCACCGGCACGGCGATGCAGAGGGCGATGCTCGAGACGACGAGTGTGCCGAACGTGAAGGCGAGCGTCCCGAACGATCCCTGCACCACGTCCCAGTTGCTCGAGGTGAGGTAGGAGAGCCCCTGGTCCGAGAAGGCCGGCCACGCCTCGCGGGTCGTCGAGACGAGGATGAGGGCGAGGATGACGAGGACGAGCCACGCGCCGATCGCGGCGAACGTGCGGAAGACGCGGTCGGCCACCCGACCCGGGGGCCCCTGATCACCGAGTGGGCGCGTCGGGATCGCGGCGGGAACCGTCACCGCGCGTCCCCGCGGCCCGCCGAGCCGGGGCGCGGCTGCGCCGCGCCCCGGACGTCGGGATCCCTGCGGTCCGTCAACCGACGGTGACCTTCGACAGCTGGGCGATCGCCTTCGCCGCGAGGCTCGTCGGGAGCTTGGCGAACCCGACGTCGGCGGCGAGCGCCTGGCCGTCGGTGAGGATGTAGCGCACGAAGCCCTTCACCGCGGCTCCCTTCGCCGAGTCGGTGTAGGTGGTCGAGATGAGGAGGTAGGTCGGCGCGGTGATCGGGTAGGCCGTGGCCCCGGGCGCGTCGAGGGGGTCGTAGGTGAGGTCGGCGTTCACCGTCGCGCCGTCGACCGCAGCCGACGCCCCCGCGAGGCTCGCGGTCACGAACCTGCCCGCGCGGTTGCGCACCGAGGCGTACGAGAGTCCGGCGAACTCCGCATCGGAGAAGTCCACGTACCCGATGGCGCCCTTCGTGGTCTTGACGATCTGCGCCACGCCGGCGTTACCGTTCCCCGCCTGCTGCCCGGCCGGCCAGTTCACGACCTTGTCGGAGCCGAGGGTCCAGGTCGTCGGCGCAGCCTTCGTGAGGTACTTCGTGAAGTTCGCGGTCGTCCCGGAACCGTCGGCCCGGTGGGCCACGACGATCGCGGTCGCCGGGAGGTCGGCCTTCGGGTTGTCGGCCGCGATCTTCGGGTCGTCCCACATCGTGATGGTGCCGCCGAAGATGCCGGCGATCGTGTCGGCCGAGAGCAGCAGGCCCTGCACCCAGCTCAGGTTGTACGCGACGGTGATCGGCGCGGCCACGGTCGGGAAGTACAGGAAGGGTGTCGCGAACTTCGCGGCTTCCTCCGGCTTCACCGTGCTGTCCGAACCGGCCCAGTCGACGAGGCCTGCGGCGAGGTCGGTCTGGCCCTTGCCGGACCCACCGCCCGCGTACGTCACCGTGACCGCGGGCTGCGCCTGCTTGAACTGCTCGATGACCGTCTCGTAGTAGGCCTGCGGGAAGGTCGCGCCCGAGCCGTTGATCGTCGCGGCCGCCAACTTCGATCCCGAGGTCGTGCTCGTCGCACCGCCCCCGCCGTCATCCGAGGAACCGCCGCCGCAGGCGGCGAGGCCCACGGCGAGCGTGATGGCGGTGGCGGGGATGACGAGGCGTCGCAGTCGAACTGCGGAGCGGATCATGCGGGCTGGTCCTCCTGGTCGTCGGGGCCGGGCGCATCCCGGACGCTCGGGAACCTAAGCAGGGTCGGTGGAGCCACCGTGGCCCGTGGGTGAACGTCGGGTGAACACCGTGGGAACGGGAGGGGTCGTCCGACGTCGGGAGGACACCTCGGGAGGACCATCCGCGGCCCGCCACCCCGCCCCGGTGAACCATCGGTGAACTTCGCGGCGCGCCGCTGGCCCGGGCCGCCGCCGTCCGTGTGGGAGCATTCGGGGTCCCACCGCCGAGCCGGAGCCGCCCTCGTGCCGGATGCGCAACCCACCCCCAACCAGGACATCGCCGGCCGCCGCACCCTGCAGGACGAGCTGACCGACGTCCGGACCGACATCATCCGCCTCGCCGCCCTCACCACCGAGGCCATCACCGCGGGCACCCAGGCCTTCCTCGCCGGCGACCCCTCGGCGGCCGAGGAGGTCAAGGCCAACGACGATGCGATCGACGACCTGTACCACCGCATCGACGACCAGCTGCTGCTCGTCCTCGCCACGCAGTCACCGGTCGCGGCCGACCTCCGTGCGGTCATCACGACCATGCGGATCAGCCACGAGCTCGAGCGGACCGCGGACCTCGTGGTGAACGTGGCCAAGGCCACGAAGCGCATCTATCCCCACACGCTCGACCCGAAGGTGCGGGGGATCATCGACCAGATGGGGCAGCAGGCGGTGAACCAGACGCGCGTCGCGATCGACGCGTTCGCGGACCGCGACCCCACGTGGGCATCGGTGCTCTCCGACATGGACGACGCGATGGACGACCTCACGAAGAGCCTGTTCCGACACATCTTCGCGGAGACCGCGGGCGATGAGGGCTCGGTCCTGCGCGCGGTGCAGGTTGCGCTGGTCGGGCGTCACTACGAGCGGATGGCCGACCACGCGGTGACCATCGCCGAACGCGTGCAGTTCATGGTCACCGGCACCCACCCGGGCCAGGCGACCGACGACTAGGCCCGTACGGGGCCGGGTCGCCTAGACCTCCTCGTACCCCAGGTCCCACTCGAGGATGAGGCGCTCGCGCTCCGCGTCGCGCACCACCCGCTCGCGGTTGCGACGGCACTGCGGGTCGTGCGGCGGGAGGAGCTGGAGCCGGGCGACCGCACGTTGACGGAACTCGTCGATGAGCCGACCGTCCCCGAACACCCCGACCACATCCCAGTGCGGGGCGACCGGGCCGAGGTAGACGACCCGGACGTGGCCCACCGGCGGCAGCTGCTCGAGGTCTTCCTGCTCCATGGCCATCGGTGTCACTCCAGGTGTGGGGGTCGGATCCGAGCCGCGGCGCAGGCTCTGGGCAGGGGGAGCCTATGCGCGCCGGACTCGGACCGACCTCCCGGAGCCGCGTCAGCCGAGTTCGCTGAGCGGCACCGAACCCAGGGTCACCTCGAGCGTGCGCCGCTCGCCACCCCGTTCGACCGTGATCCGCACGGTGTCACCCGGTCGCCGGCCACGGATCGCCGAGCCCACATCGTCGGCTCGCCGCACGGCCTGGCCGTCCACCGCGACGATGACGTCGTTCAGCTCCATGCCCGCCCGGGCCGCCGCCGTGCGCGGTTGCACCCGCACCACGACCGCGCCGGTCTGGGTCCGGAGGTCGAGCTCCTTGGCGATCGCCGGCGTCACCGTCTTGGTCTGCACCCCGAGGTACGCCAACTCGACAGCCCGACCCGCTCGCAGCTGGTCGATGATCGGCCGGGCCGAATCGATGGAGATCGCGAACCCGACGTTCTGCGCCTGACCCGGGTTGGCGATGGCGGTGTTGATGCCCACCACCTCGCCGCGGGAGTTGAGGAGCGGGCCACCCGAGTTGCCCGGGTTGATCGCCGCGTCGGTCTGCAGCATGTTGTAGAGGCTGGTGTTCGCGTCGGTGTCGACGGTCCGACCCTTCGCCGAGATGATGCCGCGGGTCACGCTGAGACCGCCGTCGAGGGCCAGCGCGTTGCCGATGGCCACGACGTCGTCGCCGACGACGAGCTCCGCGCTGCTCCCGAGCTGGGCGGTGGGCAGCTCGGACACGTTCTGGGCCTGGATCACCGCGAGGTCGAGCTCCGGACTGCGGCCGAGCACCCTCGCCTTGCGGGCGGTGCCGTCGTTGAAGACCACCTCGATGCGCCCGCCGGCACCGTCCACGACGTGGTTGTTCGTGACGATGACGCCGTCGGACGAGATGACGAAACCCGTGCCCTCGCCGCCGGAGGACGATCCCCGACCCGAGAACAGCCCATCGTCGACCGCGGCGCCCGTACGGATCGAGACGACCGCAGGCTCGACCCGGCCCACGATGCCCTGGATGTCGCGAGCCACCGCGAGCCGCGAGGTGTTGCGGGCCTCGGTCACCACGGGGTTCGGCTGCTGGACCACCGTGCGAGCGTCGTCACGACCGACGACGGCGGCCACGCCCCCACCCACGAGTCCACCCACCACCGCACCGAGCGCGATGCCCGCGACGAACTGCCGGCCCCGAGCCGGGCGCGGGGGAACCACTGGCGGCGGGTCCACCACGTTCGCAGGATCGGCCGCAGCCGCGACGGAGGACGCGGGGTCGGTGGGCGGAGCCCACGCGGTCACGGGCACCGTCGGTACACCCGGTTCGACCTGCGCTCCGGCCTCCGGCGGACCCCACGGGTCACGCTCGGTCGGCGGCAGGTCGTCGGCCGAGCGCACCGCGTCCGTGTCCAGCGCGGTCGCGTCGTGGTCGTCGACGGGAGCCGCCGAGAACCACGGTGGCGTGGACTCGGTGGGCTGCTCGTCCTGGTCGTCGGGTCGGTCGTTCACGGGGAGCCTCCGGGGGATGGATCACGGTCGATCAACGGGTGCAACGTCACGCATCGCCGTTCGGTTCCGCAGCGAGCCGCTCCGGATCACGAACGACCGGCGGGAGCGCGATCGTGACGATCGCTCCCCCATCGGGCGCGTTCTCGGCTCGGACGCTGCCACCGTGGTCGGCCGCGATCTGGGCCACGATCGCGAGGCCGAGCCCCGAGCCGGGCAGCGAGCGGGCCGCGTCGGCCCGGTAGAAGCGCTCGAAGATGTGGGGCAGGTCCCCGGGGTCGATGCCGGGGCCGTGGTCCCGCACGGACACGACGCCACCGACCTCGCGCACCTCGATCGGTGATCCGGGGGGGCTGAACTTCGCGGCGTTCTCGAGGAGGTTCCCGATGGCCCGTCCCAGCTGCGTCGGGCGCCCGTGCAGGGTGCAGGGCTCGGCCACGACCGTGATGCGCCGGTCGCGCCGACGTTCGACGCGGGCCGCCGAACGGGCGAGCAGCGCCGGCAGGTCGATCGGCCGCTGCGGCTCCGACTCGCGTCCCTCGACCACGAGATCGAGCAGCTCCTCGGTGAGCGCCGAGAGCTCCCGGACCTCCGAACCCAGGTCGGCCACCACCCGGTCCCGCACCGCGGGGTCGAGGTCCGGGTGGCGCGCGAGCGTGTCGACGTTCGCGCGCAACGAGGTGAGCGGGGTCCGCAGCTCGTGACCTGCGTCCTGCACGAGCCGCTGCTGCTGCTCACGGGATCGGGTGAGGGCGGCGAGCATCGTCCCGAACGCACCGGCGAGTCGGCCCACCTCGTCGCGACCCGCCGGCGGGAGGTCGGCCGCCAGCTCGCCGGTCGTCGCGATGCGCTCGGACGCGTCGGTGAGCCGCTCGATCGGGCGGGTCATCCGCAGCGCGGTCAGCCAGCCGAGCGCGGCAGCCCCGAGGATCACCCCGATGCCCGAGATGATCGACCGGATCCGCAGCGCCGCGAGCGTCCCGCTCGTCTCGGTCAGGCTGCGCCCGAGCATGACCGCGCCACCGCCGGTGACCGGCACGGTGAGCACCCGGTAGTCGCCCTCCTCGGTCTCCACGGTGGAGAACCGAGCGGAACCGCCGCGACGTGCGAGCGCACGGTCGGCCGAGCTCGCCGGGAGGCGGCCGCTCGTGTCCGTCACGAGGCGTTGCCCCGCGGACGTGAGGCACTGCACCCGCGAACCCGGGAGCTCCGGGATCCCGCCGCCCGAATCCTCGCCGCGCTCGGGGTTCCGGGTCGCCACGAGCCCGCAGAGCACCACGGCGAACCGGCCGTCCCGGTCCGCGAGCCGACGGCTGTAGGCCGACAGGGTCTGGTCGACCTCGTTCCGCAGGGCTCGCACCGTCGTCGCGTAGGTGGTCACGCCGACCGCGAGCACCGCGATCGCGGCGAGCGCGGCGAGCGCGAGCGCGAGCCGGACGCGCAGGGTCACGACGCGCGCAGCGTGTACCCGACGCCGCGGACGGTCTGGACGATACGGGGTTCGCCATCCTGCTCGGTCTTGCGTCGCAGGTACCCGATGTACACCGCGAGCGCCTTCGAGTCGGGACCGAAGTCGTAGCCCCAGATGTCCTCGTAGATCGTGGTGTGCGAGAGCACGATGCCCGCGTTGCGGGCGAGGAGCGCGAGCAGTTCGAACTCCGTCTTCGTGAGCTCGAGCTCGCGCGTTCCTCGCCAGGCCCGACGCGCGGCTTCGTCGACACGAACCCCTTCCGCCTCGAGCGGTTCGCCCTCGTCGCCTCCGGCCGGCGCGACCCGACGGAGCAGCGCACGCACGCGCGCCAGCAGTTCGTCGAGCGCGAACGGCTTGGGGAGGTAGTCGTCCGCGCCGGCATCGAGGCCCGCGACGCGGTCCGAGACCTCGGTGCGCGCGGTGAGGATGAGGACCGGCGTACGGTCGCCGCGGTTCCGTAGGCTCCGGCACACCCCGAGCCCATCGAGCGTCGGCATCATCACGTCGAGCACGACTGCATCCGGGCCCCAGGTCGCAACGGCCTCGAGCGCCTGGACGCCGTCGGACGCAGTCCGGACCTCGTAGCCCTCGAGCTCGAGCGCGCGCGCCACCGACTCCCGGATCGCCCGGTCGTCATCGGTCACGAGGATGCGGTGCGCCACGGCCCCATTCTCCCCCTCGACCGTGAGCACCGGGTAAGAGGCGCACGTCCCGGCCGAACTCACACCCTCTCCTTACCTCCGACGCAGGGACCTCTTACCTCCGCCGACCACGATGCTCCACGTCGGGCGGTCTCCCCCCACCGCCCGGCCCCTCGACCACCGATCGGAGCGCAACCGATGCACCTCACCGCTGCGACCCGCAACCGCTGGCGCCGGACCTGGCGCTCGCGGGCCGCGGTCGCCGGAGCGAGCGTCGTGGCGGTCGGCGCCGGCGCTGCGGCCATCGCCGCCTCGAACCCCGGGGTCTCGGGCGCCGCGGCTCCGACGCCGACGACCGCGCCCGCCGACACCGCGCAGATCCCCTGTGCGCAGTCGCTGCGCGAGTACCTACGGGAGCAGCTCGGCCGACTGGGCGACGACGACGGGTGGCACGGTTGGGAGGATTGCGTCCTCGACCCCGACGGCGACCACTGGACCGGAGGCCGTGGGCCCTCCACCCCGACCGAGCCGCCGCCGGAGACGTGGCCGACCCTGCAGCACACGACGACCCGCGGGTCCTGAGGAACACGGCCGACGGGGAGCCACGACGTGGGACACACCTGGTGGTACCTCGCCCGCAGCAGCGGACTCGTGGCCTGGGTGCTCCTGCTCGCGAGCCTCGTCATGGGCGCCCTCGTCTCGGGCCGCCTCACCGAACGCAGTGGTGCGCGCCGTTGGCTCCTCGACCTGCACCCGTGGGTCTCCGGGCTCGCGATCGGCGCCGTGGTCCTGCACATCGGGGCGATCGTGGCCGACTCGTACGTGCGCATCTCCCTGCGCGAGGCCCTCGTGCCGTTCGCATCGCCATGGCGGCCGAACGCGGTGGCCTGGGGAACCGTCGCGCTCTGGATGGTCCTCGTGGTGCAGGCCACCTCGTTCGTGCGCGGTGCGCTCCCGCCTCGCGTGTGGCACGGCATCCACCTGACCTCCTACGGCCTCGCGGTCCTCGCGACGATCCACTCGATCCTCAGCGGGAGCGACGTCGGCACGGGGTGGGGCACCCTGCTCGTCGCCGGCGGCGTCACGGTCGCGGTGGCGGCGAGCCTGCAGCGGGCCTTCGGGGTCGGACGCCTCCGCCGCGCTGAACGAGCGGCCGCCCCCGGCGACCTCGACCTGGCTGAGCGAGCCCGGGCCCGCTCCGGCGTGCGCGCCGGGACCGCAGTGGCACAACTGGCCGACAACCTCGACGACCCGGGAACCGAACGGTCCGCACCGACGTTGGAAGGGGGACTATGAGCGAGCACACGAACCCCAATCCCCCGACGGAGACCACCCAGCCCTGGATGGCCGACGGACTCTGCCGGGACTACCACCCGTCCCTGTTCTTCCCGTCCGACGGGGTCGGGGTCGACCGGGCCCGGCGCCTCTGCGCCGAGTGCCCGGTGAAGGCCGAGTGCCTCGAGTACGCGCTCACCTACCGCATCGAGCACGGTGTGTGGGGTGGGGCGTCGGAGCGGGAGCGCCGTCGGATCCTGCGGGACCGCAGGATCGCCGCTGCGGCGCACTGAGACCGAGGCACCCTGGCGCACAGCACCGCGTCCGCCGAGCCGGTACTCCGCACCCGGCCCGGCGCGCGGTGCTGTGGCGCGTCCGGACCCCCTGCGCCTCGCCGCCCTCACCGAGCCGGGGGCCGGACGAGGACCGTTAGGGCAGCGTGAACGGTGCGACGAGCAGGCCGCCGACCCCGTCGATCGAACCGGGCGCCGCGGACCCGGGCAGCTCGGCCACGATGCGAGCCGTCTCCGTCGGCGTCGTCTCGCTGACCACCGAGAACGTCAGGTCGTCATCGGACCAGACGCTCACGGGCCCCAGCGGTGAGTCGTAGGTGCGGGCGCCGTGCGCCGCGCTGCCCCCGGTCCGGCCGCCCTCGGGCAGCGCGGATCGGTCGAGCGCGCCGCGCCACTGGAACACCGACACGCCGTAGAGGCCGTCCGAGAAGAAGAGCTCGCGTCCGCCCGCAGCCCGGTACACGCCGACGAGGCGGAACCCGCCGGGGAGCCGCCGCACCAGGACGTAGGGCGCGACGACGGTGCGCACGGGTGCCGGAGCTCGGCCTGCGGTCCGGTCCGGCACCTGCGTGGGCTCGCCGGCCGTCGGGGTCGCCGCCACATCCACCCGCTCGAAGGCCACGACGCGCATCCGCCTCCCGGCCTCATCGAGCGTGACCCGCCGCAGCAGCAGCCCCGTCGACGCGTCGAGGGCGAGCACCTCACGGGTGCGGCCACGGCGATCGCGCACGGTCACCCGGAACGCCGCGCGACCGGCGACGGTGTCGCGCGCGGTGGCGCTCACCTCGACCGCGTACTTGCCGGTGATGCTCGGGCCGGGCGCGGCTGGCCGGTCCCAGAGCACGTGGGCCGACGCACCGTCCACGATCGCCCGCACGTCGCCGCGCGCCGTGGTGGTCGCGCCGCCCTCGACTGCGAGGCTCCCCGCGTCGGAGTGCACCGTGAACGTCCGGGTGCGCCACCCGCCGTCGGCCCGCCAGGCCACGCGCAGGGTGCCGTCGAACGCGTGGGCGCGCTCGGCGCGGCGGGCACCGCCGATCGGGTCCGCCGGATCGATCGTCGCCGCGCCGGCGACCGGGCCCACCGAGCAGACCAGCGCGAGCGCGGCCGCCCCGAGCGTGAGCAGACGACGCGTCCTCACCGCAGGAACCCCCGCCGCACGGCGGACTCGGAGAGCTTGGGCGCGGCCGGTTCGTCGACCGAGGAACGCGCCGCGTGGGTACGCACCGCCGCAGCCACGTTCGGCTGGGCCGTCGGGACCCCCGGGACCACGACCGCCACGGCCATGGCCGCTGCGGCCGCGACCCCACCGGCCCAGGCCGCGATCCGACCGCGGGACCGACGTCGGGCGGCGAGGTCCACGACCTCGGCCGACCCTGCGGATCCGGTGGTCGCCACCGGATCGGCCGCCGCGACCGCTGCGAAGATCGCGTCCATCGCCCCCGCTGGGGGTTCGACCGCCGCGTGCGCCCGGAGCAGGTCGCGCACCTCGGCCACCTCGTCGAGCTCGCGGCGCCACTCGGGGGACGCGGCGAGCTCCGCGTCGAGGGCCGTGCGCTCGTCGGGATTCACCTCGCCGTCGAGGTACGCGGAGAGCGCCGCACGCGCGTCGTCATCGGCCGGCACCGGCCCACCTCCCGTCGTCATCCGACCACCCCCGCCTCGACGAGCGCGGTGCGCAGCAACCTGCGGCCGCGGTGGATCCGCGACCGGACCGTACCCACGGGGACCCCGAGCGAAGCCGAGATCTCCTCGTACGAGCGGTCCGCGACATCGCTGAGCACGACCGCCACGCGGAAGTCCTCCGGGAGTCCGTCGATCGCCGCCTGGATCTCGACCGGCAGCCCGGCTGCGGCCGAGACCTCGTCGGCCGCGGCGCTCGCCGGCACGACGAGGTCGGGATCGTCGGGCAGCGCGACCGAAGGTCGCCGCTTGCGGCGCCTCACGTCGTCGAGGAACACGTTCGTCACGATGCGGGCCAACCACCCCTCGAGGGAACCCGGTGTGTAGGTCTCGAGGCCGCGGCGCACCCGCAGGAGCGCGTCCTGCACGATGTCGCGTGCGTCCTCGTCGTTGCCGGTCAGGCGGTAGGCCACCGTGTAGAGGAACCGCCCGTGGTCACGGGCGACCTCCTCCCAGGTGGGCACTCCATCCGGACTCACGGTCAACGTCGGCGGGGCGGGTTCGGTTCCCACGGGCGCCACCGGGGGTGGTCGCCGCTCGTGGTCCCGGTCAGTCGGCCTTCGGCGCCGGGGTGTCGTCGTCCTTCGAGGCCTCGGCGATGCCCTTCTTGAACTCCTTCTGAGCCTGGCCGAGGTTGCGCGCCAACTTCGGGATCTGACTGCCCCCGAAGATCACGAGGACGACGAGCAGCAGGATGAGGATCTCGGTCGGTCCGAAGTTCATGGCGACGCCTCCCTGGTGGCGGGGCCTCAGGGTACCGCGCCCGGCGCGGACCGCCCGCTCAGCCGCGGATCGCCGCGACCGCCACCTCGAGGTCATCGGGCGCCGACACCGCGAACGGCACCGCCCCGGTGCAGAGGATGAGCGTCTCGACCCCGAGCTCGGCCCAGACCGCGACCTGCTCCCGCACCTGCTCGACCGTGCCGACGAGCCGGCCCGCCCGCCACTCCTCGAGGGTCGTCCGGTCGAGCACGCCGGGCGGGGAGACCTCCCGGAGCCGGGCGAACCGTCGCTCGAGGTCGGCCTCGTCCTCCCCCACGAGCGCGTAGAGACCGAGGGTGCGCCAGACGGACGAGGGATCGCGCCCGACGCGCTCGCACGCGCGCTCGAGCACCTCGAGACGCTCGCGGTAGGCATCGGGCGTCCACTGCCAGCAGGTGTTCCACCCATCCGAGTGCCGGGCCACGAGGTCGAGCAGCCGGTCGCCCTTGCCGCCGACGAACACCGGCGGGTTCGGCCGCTGCACGGCGGCGGGCAGCACCCGGGCCCCGGCGGCGCGGTGGTACCTGCCGTCGAAGTCGAGCGGGCCCCCGTCGGGCCCGAGCAGGCCGCGCACCACCTGCACGCACTCCGCGAGGCGTTCGAGCCGCTCGCCGGGGCGCGGCATGGCCATGCCGACCCCGGTGAAGTCGGGCTCGTACCACCCGGCGCCCAGCCCGAGGTCGATGCGGCCCCCGCTCAGCACATCGAGCGTGGCCACCGACTTCGCGAGCAGCGTCGCCGGGCGCAGCGCCTCGAGGAGCACGAGCGTGCCGAGACGCACGTCGGGTACGTCGCGGGCGAGGGCCCCGAGCGTGGTGAGCGGCTCGAACATCCCGCCCGGCTCGGTCGGGCCGCCGTACTTCGCCACATCCCAGACCAGGTGGTCGGCGAGCCAGAGCGAGTCGACCCCGATCGCTGCGGCCCCGCGCGCGTGGGCGAGCAACGTCGCGTAGGTGATCGGGGATGCACCGGCCACCGCGTGGTCATGCTGGGGGAGGGCGAATCCGATGCGCACGGCGCGGGAGCCTACCGAGGCCTCCGGGACCCTCCCCATCCGCCGTAGCCTCGCGGTGTGCTCGAGTGCGTCGTCAACATCTCCGAGGGTCGCGACCCCGACGCCATCGCGGCGATCGCCGCGGCCTGCGGCGCGGCGCTGCTCGACGTCCACACCGATGCCGACCACCACCGGAGCGTGCTGACGCTGGCGGGGCGCGACCTGCAGGACGCAGCCCGGGCGGCCCGTGGCCTCACCGACGCGGTCGCAGAGCGCCTCGACCTCTCGACCCACCGCGGCGTGCACCCGCGCCTCGGGGCGATCGACGTGGTCCCGTTCGTCGCGCTCGCGCCCACCGCGGCGTCCACCGCGGTCGAGGCGGCGAGGGCGTACGCCGAGTGGGTCGTCGAGTCCCACGGCGTGCCGGTGTTCCTCTACGGGGACGCCGATCCGCTCGCCCGCTCCCTCCCCGAGGCCCGGCGGGACGCGTTCCGCACCCGGGCCCCGGACCTCGGGTCCACGGACCCGCACCCCCGGCTCGGCGCGGTGGCGGTGGGCGCCCGCCCGCCGCTCGTGGCGATCAACGTGGAGCTCGCGACCGACGACCTGGCCCTCGCCCGCCGGGTGGCGGCCGCGGTGCGCGAGCGGGACGGCGGGTTACCCGGCGTACGGGCGCTCGGGCTGGCGCTCCCCGGGCGCGGCCACGCTCAGGTCAGCATGAACCTCGTCGCGCTCGAACGCACGGGGATCGAGGAGGCCTGCTCCGAGGTCGAACGACGGCTCGGCGCCGAGGGGGTCGCAGTGGATCGGATCGAGCTCGTCGGGCTCGTCCCCGATGCTGCCCGGTCGCGCTGCAGCGAGGGGTTCCTCGCTCGCAGCGGCATCGGACCGGAACGGTCCGTGGAGGGGCGGCTCGCCGGTTAGCCGGTGGCGGCCGCGCGGCGGGCGAGCGCCCGCTGCCGGCGGAGGCGACGTCGCTCGCGCTCCGAGAGGCCACCCCAGATGCCGAACTTCTCGCCGTTGTCGAGCGCGTACTCGAGGCAGTCGGCCTTCACCTCGCACCCGCCGCAGACGGCCTTGGCCTCACGGGTGGAGGCGCCGCGCTCCGGGAAGAAGAGATCCGGGTCGACGCCGAGGCAGTTGGCACGTTCATGCCAGCGCCGTTCACCGCCGTCGGGCAGCAACTGAGTGATCATGCTCACCTCGCGCACCGGCCGTCCCCCTCGCTGTCGACGCCGATGTAATTACAACGGTGGTACTCTGCCCGACCTGACGGGCCCGTTGCAAGGTGGGATTCAAGCACTTTGCGCCCTGCACTTCGCGGATACCCCACTCGGCCCACTCCAACCACATGGCTCACTCCAGTGACGGAGCAGCCGGACCGGGAGGTTCGCCGTGGCACCGCCCCGCCTCGAGGTCGTCGAGGGCGACCTCACCCAGCAGACCGTGGACGCCATCGTGAACGCGGCCAACGAGGGGCTCCGGGCCGGGGGCGGGGTGTGCGGGGCAATCTTCGCGGCCGCCGGACCCGGGCTGGCCGAGGCCTGCGAGCCACTCGCCCCGTGCCCGACCGGCGAGGCCCGCACCACGCCGGGGTTCGCGCTCCCGGCCCGCTGGATCGTGCACGCCGTCGGACCCGTCTGGCAGGGCGGGGCCACGGGCGAACCCGCGCAGCTCGCCGCGGCCTACCGGTCCGCGCTCGAGGAGGCCGCAGCCGTCGGGGCGCGCAGCATCGCGTTCCCGGCGATCAGCACCGGCATCTACGGCTACCCGCTCGAACCCGCCACCGAGATCGCGGTTGCGGCCGGCGCCGCGGCCCCTCCCGGCATCGACGAGGTGCGCTTCGTCTGCTTCGACGGCGCGGTGGTGGCCGTCTACCGGAGGATCCTCGACGCGCTCCGGACCTAGACGCGCACCCGGAACTCAGGCACCGCCAGGATCTCGCGGATGCGCTCGATGAGGTGTTCCGGCGCGTAGGGCTTCGTCACGTAGTCATCGGCGCCGAGCTCGGCGGCCCGTCGGCGGTCGGCTTCCCCGGTCTTGGCCGAGCAGACGATCACGTGCGGACGGCGCGGCCGGCCCGCCAGTTCGGACAGCACGTACCACCCGTCGAGCACCGGCATCATGATGTCGAGGAGCACGACGTCGGGGTGCTCCTCGTCGATGCGCCGGAGCGCGGTCTCCCCGTCGGCGGCGAGCGACGGATCGAAGCCCGAAGCCTCCAGGATCACCCGCAGGCTCAGCAGCACATCGGGTTCGTCGTCGACGATCAACACCTTCGGCCTAGTGGACATCTGCGGCCTCCCTCCACTCGTCGGCCGGGGCGTGCAGGGCGACGCGGAACGCTGCCCCACCTCCCGGCGCATCCTCCACCCACACGTGACCGCCGCTCTGCTCGACGACCCCGCGCACGATCGACAGGCCCAGACCGAGACCCGGCTGCACGCCGTTCGGGTCGGTCCGGTAGAAGCGCTCGAAGATCCGCTCGCGCTCCCCGACCGGGATGCCCGGACCGCGGTCGATCACCGAGAGCACCACGTGGCCCTCCGCGTCCGGGGACACGGTGACGGTGACCGGCGTCGATCCGTACTTGTGCGCGTTCTCGATGAGGTTGCCCACCACCCGGCGCAGTCCCTCCGGATCGGCCCGCACCTCACAGGTTCCCGGCGCATCCACGGTGACGGGACGACCCGCCAGCTGCGCGTCGAGCGCAGCGAGCCGCACGAGCGCAGCGATGTCGACCTTGCGGAGCAGCGGTGCCTCGACCGCCTCCGACTGCTCACGCTCCATGCGGGCCGATGCGAGGATCTCCTCGACCATCCCCTGGAGCCGCACCGCCTGCCGCTCGATCACGTCGAGGAGCTCGGCGCGCGGGGCCGGGTCCTCGACGATGCGGGCGGCGGCCACCGCGCCGCGGATCGAGGTGAGCGGGGTACGCAGCTCGTGGCTCACCGAGGCCACGAACTGCGACTTCATGCGATCGCTCTCGACGAGCTGGGCGACGTGGGCCTTCTCGGCCTCGTAGAGGCCGGCCTTGGCGATGGCTGCCGCCACCGGCTCGGCGAAGAGGCTGAAGGTCTGCAGGTCGTAGTCGTCGAAGACCACCGGGTCCGCCGCGTTCACGTTGAGCACGCCGATGAGCTGCCCGCGGTTCACGAGCGGGACCGACATGGCGCTCGAGATCGGCTCGTCCCGATCGTCGCCGTCCCGCAGACCGAGGGCTGCGGCGTCGCCGTTCACGAGGAGCGGAGCGCGGGTCTCGGCGACCCGACCGGCCACGGACTCGCCCACCCGCACCCGGGCATCCCGGTGCAGGTTGCCGCCACGCACCGCCACGACCCGGAGGTGGTCGTCGGAGTCGAGCAGCATCACCGAGCCGCTGCGCGCCCCGAGCAGCGCAAGCGCATTCGCGAGGATGGCGTCGAGCACCTCGTCGAGTTCGAGCGCCGAGTTCAAGGCCTTACCCGCGGCCGAGAGCGCGCGGTTCATGTCGAGACGCTTGGAGTACGCGGCGTTGAGCACGCGCTCGTCGGTCAGGAGGCGGAGCAACCGGTGGAGGTGCAGCTCCTTCTCGACCGCGTAGGCCACGAACCCGACACCGAGCAGCGCAACCGCACCGCGCAGCACCCAGGCGCCGCCGAGGTACCGCGCCTCGGGGTCCGCGAACGCGGCGAGCGCCGACGCGCCGGCCAGCGCGATCACCACGAAGACCGTGACCACCCACAGCTGCATCCGGCGCCGCTCGATCGCAGCGATCGTCGGTGCCGTGTGCCGACCGATGCCCGCGTCGCGAGCCTCCCGTCGGATCCTCTGGTTCATCTCGCCCGGAAGTCGGTCCATCATCCACCCGTCGCCCTGCTGGCCTCGGGGGGCGTATCGGCCCCGGCCGGGGCGACCTTGAGCGGCACCTTGAGCCGAAACAGAGCGTTCGGTGGCCCGGATCCGGGCCGGAGGGCCCAGAGCCACCTCCGGCGTCAACCGGCGCGGCGCATCCGTCCCGACCCGATGCGCAGGATCCGCCGCCCGCCGCCACCTCCGGCGTCAACCGGCGCGGCGCATCCTGCGGTGCTCCAGGAAATCCACGAGGACGTAGTCGCCGAGGGTGTCCGGGGTCGTGAAGAATGCCCGGCCCCGGTTGAGACGGGTCATCTGCTCCACGAAGTGGCGCAGGCCCCAGTCCGCATCGAGCATGAACGTGTTGATGCGGATGCCCTCGCGGGTGCAGCGCGCGACCTCGCGCAGCGTCTCCTCGACCGTCACCGGCGATGCCGGATACTGGAAGTACGCCTCGCCACCCTCGAGGTGGGAGGTCGGCTCGCCGTCGGTGACCATGAGGATCTGCTTCGTCCCACTCTGCCCGGCGAGCTGCTTCCTCGCCAGCATCATCGCGTGCTGCATGTTCGTGCCCCACTCGAAGTCCCACGAGAGTTCGGGGAGCAACTCGGGCTTCACCTCGCGGGCGACCCGCCCGAAGGCGACCAACCCGAAGTGGTCGCGCGGGAACTGCGATGAGATGAGCGCGTGGAGCGCCATCGCGACCTTCTTCGCCGGGAGGAAGTTGTCACGCATCGGCATCGACATCGACACGTCGAGCAGCAGCACCGTGGCCGAGCGGGTCACGTGCTCGGTGCGCTCCACCTCGAAGTCCTCGGGGAGCAGGCGCACCGGGGTCCCTGCGCCCCCGCGGAAGACCGCGTTCCGGATGGTCTGCTCGACGTTGAGGTTGAACGGGTCCCCGTACTCGTAGGGCTTGTGCTCGTAGGCCCGCTCGTGGCCGACACCCGTCCGCTCCACCTCGTGGCGCCCGGCCCGATCGGCGAGGAGCTTCCGGTAGAGGTCACCGAGCGCCTTCTGGCCGAGCGCCCTCACCGCACGCGGCGTCAGCTCGAGCCGGCCCTCGCGCTGGTCGATGAGGCCCGCTTCCTGCAGGATCCGGGTCATCTCCCGCAGGCGCTCGAGCGAGCGTGCCGCGTCGTCACCGAGGAGTTCGGACACCGAGTCGAGGTCGACCTCCGCGAGCTGGCCCGGCTGGGTGGCGTTCTGGAGGAACTGCTCGAGCTGGTCGAGGTCACCGAGCGTCTGGAGCATCTGTGACATGTCGCCCAGCCCCATCGGCTGGTCGCCCTGCATCCGCATGGACTGCTGCCACGGCAGGTCCGGGAAGGCCGCCTGGAGGTTGCGTCCCAGCTCGTCCACCTGCCAGCGCAGGTCCATGTCGTCGAGCAGGGCCGCCGAGAGCTGCTGGAGCTGCGCACGCTGCTCGGGCGTCATGGAGTTCATGAGCTGCTGCATCGCGGCCATCGACATGGCCATCTGCTCGAGCAGCTCATCCAGCGTCTGCGGGTCGCCGGGGAAGAAGTCCCCGTGCTTGTCCATGAAATCCTGGAAGTTCGGCTCCTCGCCGCGCTCGCGGGCCTCGAGCATGCGGTTGAGGTCGGCGAGCATGTCCTTCATGCGACCCATCTGCTCCGGGGTCATGTTCTGCATCCCCTCGGAGAGCCGATTGAACGTGTTCTGGAGGAGCTGGGAGCGCAGCTCGTCCATGAGCTCCTCGAAGTGCTGGCGCGCCGAATCGTCCATGAAGTCGTAGCGCTGCATGGACTGCACCATGGAGCCGAGATCCGGCGGCATGAGGTCGAGCTCCATGTGCCGCTGGGACGCGAGGTCCTCGACGATCTCCTGACGGCGCTGGTCCCCGCTCTCCCGGGCCTGCTCGAGCCGCCGATCGATGCCGGCCCGCTCCTCGTCGAGGATCTCGCGCAGCCGCTCGGCGATCTCGGCGAACGGCCCACCGAGGTCCTTCGACTCGACCTCCTCACGACGGCGCTCTCGGAGCCGTTCGAGCAGCTCGCGCAGGCCCATGAGCTGCT
>JBJTQX010000089.1:0-24115 GCA_046075855.1 Actinomycetes bacterium | reverse complement strand
GCTCGACGAGCGGGAGCGCTCGCTCGCCGGTTGATCCACCCGTTCCACCCGTCACCCCACGCATCGCTCGAGGAGCCCTGTGGACCTGTTCGAATACCAAGGCAAGCAACTGTTCGCGCGCTACGGCATCCCCGTGTCGGCGGGCGAGGCCGTGACCACGGTCGAGGACGCAGTGGCCGCGGCCGACCGCCTCGGCTACCCGGTCGTCGTGAAGGCCCAGGTCCTCACGGGCGGGCGCGGCAAGGCCGGCGGTGTGAAGTTGGCCACGAACACCGAGGAGGCGCGCGAGCACGCGACGAACATCCTCGGGCTCGACATCAAGGGCCACGTGGTCGGCACCCTCTGGATGGAGAAGGCCAGCGACATCAGCGAGGAGTACTACGCCTCGTTCACGCTCGACCGCTCGGCCAAGGCCTACCTCGGGATGCTCTCGGCCCAGGGTGGCGTGGAGATCGAAGCCGTGGCCGAGTCGGACCCCGATGCCATCGCCAAGATCCACGTGGACCCGGTGGTCGGGCTCACCGAAGCCGCCTGCCGCACCTGGGTCGAGCAGGCCAAGCTCAACCCGGCGGCGACCGAGGGCGCGGTCGACATCCTCATGAAGCTCTACGAGGCGTACATCGATGCGGACGCCGACCTCGTCGAGATCAACCCGCTCATCCTCACCGACGACGGCCGGGTGCACGCGCTCGACGCGAAGGTCACGCTCGACGACAACGCGGTGTTCCGGCACCCGGACTTCGAGCAGTACGACGCGATCCAGCACCGTGACGCCCGTGAGACCGCGGCCCACGACAAGGGCCTGCAGTACGTCGGCCTCGACGGCTTCGTCGGCGTGATCGCCAACGGCGCGGGGCTGGCCATGAGCACCGTCGACATCATCAACCAGGTCGGCGGCAAGCCGGCCAACTTCCTCGACATCGGCGGCGGCGCGAACGCCGACGTCATGGCGGGTGCCCTCGAGGTGATCGTGTCGGATCCGAACGTCCG
Organism: Actinomycetes bacterium; assembly: GCA_046075855.1. Classification (GTDB taxonomy): domain Bacteria; phylum Actinomycetota; class Acidimicrobiia; order IMCC26256; family IMCC26256; genus IMCC26256. The sequence goes on along the minus strand of JBJTQX010000089.1, from coordinate 23,125 downwards.
CTCGATCTTCATCAACATCTTCGGCGGCATCACGAAGGGCGACGAGGTCGCCAACGGCATCGTGGAGGCGCTGCGGCGGGTGCAGATCAACGCCCCGATCGTGATCCGCCTCGACGGCACGAACGCGGACGAGGGCCGGGAGATCCTCCAGCCACACCTGTCCGACCGGTTGCAGATGCAGCCGACCATGATCGAAGCCGCCCGCACTGCGGTCGCACTCGCGGGGGAGGCCGCCAAGTGAGCATCTTCGTCGACGAGAACACGAAGGTCGTCTACCAGGGCCTCACGGGCTCGCAGGGTCGCTTCTACGGTCTGCTGAACCGTGACTACGGCACGCAGGTCGTGGCGGGCACGAGCCCGAAGAAGGCCGGCACCGACGTGGACGGCATCCCCGTCTTCGCCAACGTCGCCGATGCAGTCGCCGCGACCGGCGCCACCGCCTCGTGCATCTTCATCCCGGCTCCCGGTGTGAAGGCCGCGGTCATGGAGGCCGCGGAGGGTGGCATCGAGTTCATCGTGGTCATCACCGAGGGCGTGCCCGCGCACGACGAGGCCTGGTTCTTCAACGAGCTGCGGACGAACTTCCCGAACGTGCGGCTGCTCGGCCCGAACTGTCCGGGCATCATCAGCCCCGGCAAGGCCAACATCGGCATCACCGCCGGGCACATCGCGAAGGCCGGCGGCCCGGTGGGCATCGTGAGCCGCTCCGGCACGCTCACCTACCAGGCGCTGTACGAACTGAAGCAGAAGGACATCGGCGTCACCACCTGCGTCGGCATCGGCGGCGACCCGGTTCCGGGAACGAGCCACATCGACTGCCTGCGTGCGTTCCAGGACGACCCCGAGACGAAGGCCGTGATGATGATCGGCGAGATCGGCGGGTCGGCGGAGGAGGAGGCCGCCGAGTTCATCCGCACGCAGATGGACAAGCCGGTCGTCGCCTACATCGCGGGCGTCACCGCGCCCCCCGGGAAGAAGATGGGCCACGCCGGCGCCATCGTCTCGGGCGGCAAGGGCACCGCCGCGGCCAAGATCGAGGCGCTGCGGGCCGCCGGCGCTCAGGTCGGGATGAACCCGACCGAGGCGGGCGACCTCATGGCCACGGTGGTCGCCGGGCTCTGACCCGGAACGCGGTGTCGCACTCGACCGAGCCGGAACTCGGCACCGAGGCGATGACGGTCTGACACCACGTAGCGTGGTAACCGCGCTGAGCGGTCGTATTTCGCGTATCGGGTTGCCCGCCTGTCCAAAACCCGCTCCAACGCTGGATTTCTTGCCACTGAGGGTGGCATCAGTACCAGCCCATACGGCAGATTCCCGGGTCAAACGTCCCGATCCTCCCACCCAACGTGGCGGGATCGGGTCCCGCCGCCGCACCCAGGGGATCCGGACCGCATGCGCACCCGCAGGCTCGCCATCGCCGTCGCCGTCACCACGCTGTCGCTCGGGGCCGTCCCGGGCCTCGCCGCAGCGACCACCTACGGCCCGACGACGAGTGGCTGGCTGTGCTTCAACATGGTCGACGGCACCGTCACCCACGTCGCCACCGACAGCTCGGAGTGCAGTTCCGACGAGGTCCCGCTCCCCATCGGTGGCTACGCGGGCCCGACGGGTGCGCAGGGACCTCAGGGTCCGACGGGCGCGACCGGCGCGACCGGCGCAACCGGGGCGACGGGTGCCGCCGGGGCAACCGGCCCCGCGGGACCGACCGGCGCGCAGGGTCCGCAGGGTCCGACGGGCGCGACGGGTCCCAAGGGCGCGACCGGCCCGACCGGCCCGACCGGCCCGTCGATCACGGGCGCAACCGGCGCTTCCGGCGCGACGGGCGTCAAGGGCGGGACCGGACCCACGGGTGCGACGGGTGCGACGGGCGCCACGGGCCTCAAGGGTGCGACCGGCGCCGCCGGCGCGAAGGGTGCCACCGGTGCGACCGGTGCGACGGGTTCCATCGGTGCGACGGGTCCGGCCGGCGCCACGGGACCGCAGGGTCTCGGTGGTCCGACGGGTGCCCGCGGTGCGACCGGCGCAACGGGTCCGACCGGCGCGACTGGCGCGACCATCACCGGTGCGACGGGTGCCGCCGGTGCCACGGGTGCAACCGGAGCGACCGGTGTCGGCGGTGCGACGGGCGCGGTCGGCGCGCGCGGTACCACCGGCGTGACCGGTGCGACCGGTGTGCAGGGACTCCAGGGCGCACAGGGTGTGCAGGGACTCCAGGGCGTGACCGGTGCGACCGGGGTCCAAGGCGTGCAGGGTGCGCAGGGTGTGACCGGCTCGACCGGTCTGCAGGGTGTCCAGGGTGCACAGGGTCCGGCGGGCCCCACGGGACCGCAGGGCCAGCAGGGTCCGACGGGCGAGCGCGGTGCGACCGGTGCGACCGGTCCGCAGGGCGAGCAGGGTGTGCAGGGCGTGAAGGGGAGCACGGGCTCGACCGGACTCCAGGGCGAGCAGGGCCCGCAGGGCGCGCAGGGCGACCGCGGCGCCACGGGTGCGACGGGCATCACCGGCGTGCAGGGGGTGCAGGGTCCGGCGGGACCGACGGGTCCGCAGGGCACCGCCGGTCCGACGGGTGCCACGGGTGAGCAGGGCGCGCAGGGTGCACAGGGCGCCCGCGGCGCGACCGGTGTCGAGGGCACGACCGGACCGCAGGGTGTGCAGGGTCCGCAGGGCGCGACGGGTCCGCAGGGCCTGCAGGGCGCGACCGGTGACCAGGGCGTGCAGGGTGTGCAGGGTGTCCGCGGCGTCACCGGCGCCGACGGTGCACAGGGTCTCCAGGGTCCGGCCGGTGCCACCGGCGCGCAGGGCCCGGGTGGCCCGACCGGAGCCACCGGCGCGACCGGCGCCACCGGCTCGCAGGGCGTCGACGGCCCGCAGGGTCCGCAGGGCTCGCAGGGAGTGACCGGTGCGCAGGGTGTGACCGGCGAGCAAGGTGTGCAGGGTGTGCAGGGCGCTGAGGGCGCCCGCGGTGTGACGGGCGCGACGGGGAACACCGGCGTCGAAGGTGCGCAGGGGCCGGTCGGACCGACCGGCCCACAGGGTCCGCAGGGACCCGCCGGCGCGACGGGTCCCGCCGGTGGGGCGGGTGCAACCGGTGCCCAGGGATCGCGCGGCGAGACCGGTGCCACCGGTGCGACGGGTGATCCGGGCGCCGTCGGTCAGACCGGCGGGATGTACGTCGGTGCGACGGGTGCCACGGGTGCCACGGGTGCGCAGGGTGTCGCGGGTGTCGATGGTGCGGATGGCGCGCAGGGTCCGGCTGGTGCGACGGGTCCGCAGGGTGTGCAGGGTCCGACGGGTGCGACCGGTGCGCAGGGTGCGCAGGGTGAGCAGGGTGCTGCGGGTGCCGATGGTGCTGACGGTGTCGACGGTGTGACCGGTGCGCAGGGTGTCGCGGGTGTCGACGGCGCGAACGGCTCCGACGGTGCGGATGGCGCCGATGGTGCACAGGGTCCCGCTGGTGCGACGGGTCCGCAGGGTGTGCAGGGCCCGACGGGTGCGACCGGTGCGCAGGGTGAGCAGGGTGTGGCTGGTGCTGACGGTGTCGATGGTGCGACCGGCGCCCAGGGGGAGCAGGGTGTCGCCGGTTCCAACGGTTCGAACGGGACCGACGGGGCCACGGGCGCCACGGGTCCGCAGGGCCCGACGGGTCCGCAGGGTGCGCAGGGTCCCACGGGTGCGACCGGCGCCCAGGGTGTCGCGGGCACGAACGGTGTCGACGGCGCGACGGGTCCGCAGGGTCCGACCGGACCGCAGGGGACCACGGGTCCGATGGGTGCGACCGGTGCGACGGGAACGGCCGGCACCAACGGCACCAACGGCACCAACGGCACCAACGGCACCAACGGCACCAACGGCACCAACGGCACCAACGGCACCAACGGCACCAACGGCAGCACGGTGCTGAGCGGATCGGGCCTGCCCTCAGGAGCCACCGGTGCGGTCGGGGACTTCTACATCGACACGTCGTCGGCGAACTACGACTTCTACAAGAAGACGGGGGCCTCGACCTGGACGCTCCAGACCACGCTGAAGGGCACGAACGGCACCAACGGCACCAACGGCACCAACGGCACCAACGGTGTCGACGGGTTCACGAACTCGGGTTCGCTGTCGCTCACCACAGGTGGTGGCAACGCCGGCTCCTGGAGCACGAGCTCCTCGGACTCCTTCTTCTCGCTCAAGACGAAGGCGAACGCGACGGCGACCTATGCGAACGCTGCGGTCACGGCGAACGTGGCGGGCACGCTCGGCGATATCACCCTCACGCACTCGGGTAACCCGGGAGCCGGGAAGTCCATCGTGTACACGCTGTACAAGAACGGCGTGTCGACCGGGCTCACGATCAGCGGCTCGGGCAACGGCGGAACCGCCGTCCTCCTCACGAACTCGCTGGCGATCGCCAAGGGCGACACGCTCGCCATCGGGGCGAAGCAATCGGGCGGCGTGACGGTGAGCACCATCTCCTTCACCTCGTCGGTGACGTTCACGTGGGGGGCGGCGGCGCTCGGGTAGTCGCCACGGTTCCCGAGCCCCGGGAGCGGCGGTAGCGTTTCGGGTCCGGATCCGTCCGCGGGGGACGGTGCGCCGAGGCGACGGAGCAGGATGGACGAGCGCGAGGACTGGGCCGAACTGGTCGCCACCGGTCTCGTCGCGGGCGACCTCACGCCGCTCGGCATCTCGCGCTACGCCGGCGTGCCGCTGGCGGCGGCCACCCGAGCGCTCGAGGGCGCAGAGGCCGACGGCGCGCTGCGGGACGGTGCGCTCGACCCGGAGGTGGCGGCGCGGATCGTCGCCGACGTCGACCCGGCCGAGCAGGCCCGCATCCACGCGCTCGCGGCGCGCCACCTCATCGCGCAGGGACAGGACCACCTCGGCGAGGCGCTCGAGCACGCCCGCGCCGCCGGGAGCGTGGCGCAGCTCGCCGAACTCGAGCGCATGGCGACCCAATCCGCGCGCATCAGCCTCGCGACCGGCGACTACGCGGCGGCCCACAGCCTCATCGAGGTGGCCAGCGCCGCGGGCGTGACGGACGGCGCGGCGGCCCGTGCCGAGCGACTCGTCGACCTCGCCGCCGCCCTCGACGGGCTGGGCCTGATCCGTGAGTCCCGCGACGCGCTCGCTGCGGCGTACGAGCTCGCGGAGGCCGATGGCGCGCACGACCTCGCGGTATCGGCCGCGGTGGCGCACGCGTTCCCGGAGGACTTCTTCGCGGGTGACGCCCGCGCTTCGGCCCTGCTCCAGCGGGCCGAGGCCATCGCCGCGACCCCCGACGAGCGCACGGCCGTGTCCGCAGCACGCGGCATCGTCGAGATGCGGATCCCCGTCCTGCCGGCGATCGAGGCGCAGCTCGCCTGGATCACCCGACCGAGCGTGGCGCAGCCGCTCACCGAACGGGCGCTCGCGGATTCGGCCGACCTCACCCCGGAGACCCGGCTCACCTCGCTCCTCGCGTGGCGGACGACCCACCGGGCGCCGCGCCACCTCGAGGCGCGCCGCCGGGTCTCGGCCGAGGCGCTCGACCTCGCCCAGGTGCTCCGGCACCCGGGCCACCAGGTGTCGGCGGCGGCGATGCTGGCGGCCGACGCGGCAGAGGACGGCGACCGCGCGGGGCTCGACCACGCGCTCGGGGTCATGCGCTGGATCGCCGAGTGGGACGGCAACCCCCGGTTGCGCTGGCAGGCCCACGCGCTGGCTGCCGGGGTCGCGTTCATGGACGAGGACCTCGAGGGCGCCATCGCGCACCGCAAGGAGGCCGCGGCGCTCGGGATGGAGGTGAACCTGCCGGGGTGGCCGGCCGCCGACCGGCTCTTCCTCGCGCAGGAGATCCTGAACCGCGAGATGATCGCCGAGGTGTCGGCGGCACTGCCGAGCGACGACAACCCGGCCCTCGCGAGCCCGATCGGGCGCAGCATCTTCGCCCTCGCGTGGGCGTGGCTCGGCGACTCGGCGACCGCGGCCCGCCACCTGCGCATCGCGCTGCGGCAGCTCGACGAGGAGTCGAGCCTGCTGCTGCTCCTGAGCCGGGCCGCCGCCGTGGTCACCTACGCCGACCTCACCGACATCGAGCCGGAGGTGCGGGAGCACCTCGAGCCCTACGCCGACCGGGTCGCCGCCGACGCCGCCATGTGGTGGTGCGACGGTCCGGTGCACGTCTTCCTCGCCCACCTCGCCATCACCCGTCGGGAGTTCGGCCTCGCCACGGAGCACCTCGACGCGGCGGTGCCCATCGCCCAGGGTCTCGGCGACGCCCGGTCGCTGCGACGCATCGCCGTGCAGCGGGAGCGGATCCCGGGGGCGAGCGGCTCCGTCCCGCCGCGGCTCTCCGAGCGCGAGCAGGAGGTGCTGCGCCGCCTCGTGGCGGGCGGCACGAACGCCGCCATCGCCCGCGATCTCGCGTACAGCCCGTCGACGATCCGCAACGATGTCAGCGCGATCTTCCGGGCGCTCGGTGTGTCGACGCGGGCCGAGGCCGCGGCCCGGGCCATCTCCCTCGGGCTGGTCTGACCGGTCGGTCCGTCCGGTCGGCCCCGGGGTAGGTTCGCCCCGTGCGGATCGCGGTGCTGGCCTCGGGGAGCGGGACCATCCTGCAGTCCCTCATCGACGCCGAACTCCCGATCGCCCTCGTGCTGGCGGATCGCGACTGCGCGGCGCTCGGGCGGGCGGAGCGGGCCGGGATCGCCACGAGCCTCGTGGCCCGCACGACCTACGGGGCCGGCTTCGACCGCGACGCCTACACGCGCCAGGTGATCGCGGCGCTCGAGGGTGCGGGCATCGACCTCGTCACCATGGCCGGCTTCGGCACGATCCTCGGCCCCGAGATGTTCTCGGCGTTCCCGGACCGCGTCGTCAACACCCACCCCGCGCTGTTGCCCGCGTTCAAGGGCTGGCACGCGGTCGAGGATGCCCTCGCCGCGGGCGCCACCGAGACCGGCTGCACGGTGCACCTCGCCACCGCCGAGGTCGACGAGGGCCCGATCCTCGCCCAGGAGGCGCTGGCCATCCGCGCCGACGACACGGTCGAGTCGCTGCACGAACGCATCAAGGAGATCGAGCGCCGCATCTACCCCGAGGTGCTGCGCCGTCTCGTCGACGAGTCCACCCCCACCCCCTGAGAGGAACCTCCGCCATGCGCGCCCTGCTGAGTGTGTTCGACAAGTCCGGTCTCGTCGAGTTCGCGACGGGACTGCGCGAGGCCGGCGTCGAGCTCGTGTCCTCCGGCGGCACGGCCCGCGCACTGCAGGAGGCGGGCATCGAGGTCACCCCGGTCGAGGCGGTCACCGGCGCGCCGGAGATGTTCGACCACCGGGTGGTCACCCTCCACCCGAAGATCCACGGCGGCATCCTCGCCGACCGCTCGAAGGCCTCCCACCTCGAGGACCTCGAGCGCTTCGACATCCAGCCGTTCGACCTCGTGGTCGTGAACCTCTACCCGTTCGGCGCGCAACCGGGCATCGAGATGATCGACATCGGCGGCCCGGCCATGGTGCGGGCCGCGGCCAAGAACCACGCGTGGATCGGCGTGGTCACGAGCCCCGCGCAGTACGAGGGGATCCTGGCGGAGCTGCGCGAGCACGGTCGGCTCACCGAGGAGCTGCGCCGCGCGCTCGCGCTCGAGGCGTTCGCGCACACCGCGGCCTACGACGCGGCGATCGTGGCGTGGCTCCAGCGCGACGACACCCTTCCGCGCCACCTCGTCATCCCGCTCACCCGCACCGACGAGGTCCTGCGCTACGGCGAGAACCCGCACCAGCAGGGCGCGCGCTACCGCCGGGTGAACGAGACCTCCTGGTGGGACGGCGTCACCCAGCACGGCGGGGTCGCGCTCTCGTACCTCAACCTCTACGACACCGAGGCGGCCTGGGTGCTGGCCCACGACCTCGGCGACCGGCCGGCCGTGGCGATCATCAAGCACGCGAACCCCTGCGGCGCGGCCACGGCCGACGACCTGGCCACCGCGTACGCACTCGCGCTCGCGTGCGACGAGCGTTCGGCCTTCGGCGGCATCGTGGCGCTCAACCGTCCGCTCGACCTCGCCACGGCCGAGGCCATGGCCAAGGGGCCGCAGGCCGACCTCGTCATCGCCCCCGGGTACGAGGCGGGCACGCTCGAGATCCTCAAGGGCAAGCGCAAGAACACCCGGCTGCTCGAGGCCCCCGCGCCGGGTACCGAGGCGCTCCACCTGCGCCAGATCTCCGGCGGGTTCCTCGTGCAGGAGCCGCCCGCGTTCGTGGCCGGTCGCGACGAATGGCAGGTGGTGACCGCCGCACAGCCCACGGCTGAGCAGTGGGCCGACGCCGAGTTCGCGTGGCGGGTGTGCGGCCACGTGAAGTCCAACGCCATCGTGCTCGCTCGCAACGGTCAGGCCGTCGGCATCGGCGCGGGGCAGCAGAACCGCGTGGAGTCTGGCGAGATCGCGGCGAAGAAGGCCGCGGGTCGGGCCGAAGGTGGCGCGTGCGCCTCCGATGCCTTCTACCCGTTCCCCGACGGCGTCGAGTCGGCGGCCGCGGCGGGCGTGTCCATCGTCGTGCAGCCCGGCGGTTCGGTGCGCGACGAGGAGGTCATCGCCCGGGCCGATGAACTCGGCCTCGTCATGGTGTTCACCGGCGAGCGCCACTTCCTGCACTAGACGATTCGGAGCCATCGCATGACCGCAGCCCTGCTCGACGGCAACGCCTTCCTCGCCCACGTGAAGGAGGACCTGCGCGCCCGCTGCGCCGCGCTCGCCGAGCGCGGCGTGACGGTCGGGCTCGCGACGGTGCTCGTCGGTGACGACCAGAACTCCGCGTCCTACGTGCGCATGAAGCACGAGGACTGCGCGGAGGTTGGCATCGCGTCGTTCCGCGAGGACCTGCCGGCATCGGCGACGCAGGCCGACGTCGTGGCGGCGATCGAGCGTTGCAACGCGAACCCCGACATCCACGGGTTCATCGTGCAGCTCCCGTTGCCGAAGGGCCTCGACGAGGAGGGGGCGCTCCTCGCCATCGACCCGGACAAGGATGCCGACGGCCTCCACCCGGTGAACCTCGGCCGCCTCGTCATGGGCGTCGACGCGCCGATCCCGTGTACGCCGGCCGGCATCCAGGCGCTGCTCGCCTTCAACGGCGTCGAGATCGAGGGCAAGCACGTGGTGATCATCGGCCGCGGCCTCACGATCGGCCGACCGCTGGCCAACCTGCTCGCGCTCAAGCGCCCGAACGCGAACGCCGCGGTCACCGTCGTGCACACGGGCGTGCCCGACCTCGGCTCGTACACCCGTCAGGCCGACATCCTCATCGCCGCGGCCGGCGCGCCCTCCATCGTCACGCCCGACATGGTCAAGCCCGGCGCTGCGGTCGTGAGCGCGGGCATCACCTTCGGCGAGGGCCGCAAACTCATCCCCGACGTCGACGAGGCCTGTGCCGAGGTGGCGGGCTGGATGACCCCGCGGCTCGGGGGAGTGGGCCCCACCACCCGGGCCATGCTGCTGGCCAACGCGGTCGCGGCGGCCGAGCGGGGGGCCGCGTGACCGACGCGCCGTTCGGCTTCCCGCCCCCGGAGCCCGGCACGGGCGCGTCGCCGGCCGCCGACTGGTGCCCGCTGTGCGCTGCGCCGATCCCGGCGGGCGTCGACCGCTGCGGCCGGTGCAGCCTGCACCTCGGCACCGACGCACCGGACCGCCCGCGGCCCCTGCCGCGGCCGGCGCTCTGGGGCATGGTCGCGGGCATCGCGGCCGTCTGGGCCGTGACCCTCGCCGTGGTCGCAGTGATCCGCTGACCGGGAGTGTGACGGGCGCCGCCGGTCCGCCGCCCGGTCCGGCCCCGTAGAACCGTGCGCATGGACACCGAGGGCACCCGCCTCGCCGAGCTCACCCTGCGGCACACCCGCCGGCACATGCCGACGCGGCGGGTCGCGCTCGAGGCCTCGTACCTGCCGACCGCAGGCGGCGCCGCCGGCTCCGACCTCCTCGCTGCGGTGGTCGCGGAGTTCGCGCACCGCATCGATGCCGAGACGCGGGTCCGCGTACCCCGGCTCCTGCGCAGCGCGGCCGACGGAACGCTCGAGGTGCCCTCGGTCCACCTCCACCACCGCCTCCAGACCGACACGCACGGGCTCGATCGCTCGCGGCACCGCCTGCTCGACGACGGGCGGGGCACCGTGCTCGAGCTCGACGTGCACGCCCACCCCGAACCGCAGGTGCTCGCCGTGTGCATGGCCATCGCCGCGATGCCCGCGGTGGCTCGCGCCCCGGCCCACGACGCGGTGCGCCGTGCGCTGCGGCGTCCCGGCATCCACCCGCACCGCTGGCGGGTGGTGCGTCTCATCGACGGGCTGCCGGCGGAGCGGCCGGGCCTCGCGGCGCCCGCCGATCCGTCGGCTCTGGGGATGGTCGTCGACGGCCGGTGGTCCGGGGTCCCCGAGGATCTGCGCTGGGCCATGGAGACCCTCGGCCTGCACCCCGGCACCGACGCGGACCGGGCCGAGATCCAGCGGCGGTACCGGCGGCTCGTGCGGGTGGCCCACCCCGACCACGGCGGATCGCAGGACGGTGCCGCCGATCGCCTCGCCCGACTCTCCGAGGCGCGTGCGATCCTCCTCTCGCTCGAGCCGAACTGAGGTCGCCCGACCCGGGGAGCGGTGCGGGGGCGGCGGTAGATTCGCCCGCATGGCTTCCAAGACCCCCGTCCACGTCACCGTCACGGGCGCAGCCGGCCAGATCGGCTACGCGCTCCTCTTCCGCATCGCCTCGGGCCAGTTGCTCGGGCCCGACCAGCCGGTCGTGCTGCGGCTCCTCGAGATCGAGCCGGGGATGAAGGCGCTCGAGGGCGTCATCATGGAGCTCGACGACTGCGCGTTCCCGCTGCTCGCCGGCATCGAGGGCACGACCGACCTGAAGACGGCCTTCGACGGCACGTCCTGGGCGATGCTCGTCGGGTCGATCCCGCGCAAGGCCGGCATGGAGCGCGGCGACCTGCTCAACGTGAACGGCGGCATCTTCAAGCCCCAGGGCGAGGCGATCAACGCCCACGCCGCCTCCGACGTGCGGGTGCTCGTCGTCGGCAACCCGTGCAACACGAACTGCCTCATCGCTCGGTCCAACGCGCCGGACGTGCCGGCCGACCGCTGGTTCGCGATGACCCGCCTCGACCAGAACCGGGCTCAGACTCAGCTCGCCAAGCAGGCCGGCGTGCCGGTCTCCGAGGTCACGAACGTCGCCATCTGGGGCAACCACTCGGCCACGCAGTACCCGGACTTCACGAACGCCCGCATCGGCGGGAAGGTCGCGACCGAGGTCATCACCGACCGGGCCTGGCTCGAGGGTGACTTCCTCACCACCGTGCAGCAGCGCGGCGCCAAGATCATCGAGGCCCGCGGCGCCTCCTCGGCCGCCTCGGCTGCGAACGCCGCCATCGACTCGGTGAACGCGGTCTGGCGCGAGACGCCCGCCGGCGACTGGTCCTCCCTCGCGGTCGTGAGCCGTGGCGAGTACGGCGTGCCCGAGGGGCTGCAGTTCGGCTTCCCGGTGGCGGCCGACGGCCAGGGCGGCTGGAAGGTCGTCGAGGGGCTCGAGCACGACGCGTTCTCGCAGGAGCGCATCCGGATCACGACCGAGGAGCTCATCGGGGAGCGCGACGACGTGCGCGGCCTCGGCCTCATCCCCTGATCCAATGACCGCGGCCGCACCTCGCCGGTGGTGGACCCAACCCACCGACCTCGGCGAGGTCGCGGTCACGCTCGGCCCGCACGGGGTCGAGCGCATCGAGCTGCCGTCGGAGCCGCACGCCATCGCGGAGGACGCCGTCGACGCGCGTGACGACGCCGTGGCGGCCGCGCTCGACGCGTGGTGCGCCGGGGTCACCCACGACCTCGACCTGCGGATCGATCTCGGCGCCGCGGGCCTCTCGTCCTTCCACCGCACGGTGCTCGAGACGCTGCACCGGGAGGTGGGCTGGGGCGAGGTCGTCACCTACGGCGAACTCGCGGCCCTCTCCGGGCGGCCCGGTGCGGCCCGCGCCGTGGGTGCCGCGATGGCCACGAACCCGCTGCCGTTCGTCATCCCCTGCCACCGCGTGGTGGCCAGCGCCGGCGGCGGGCGGCGCCGGATCGGCGGCTACGGGGGCGGCGACCGACCCGAGGGGATCGCGCTCAAGCGGCGCCTGCTCGCCCGGGAGGGCGTCGCCCTGCCGGACTGAGCCTCAGGAGCCGTGCAGGAACCCGACGACGTCGTGGGTGAAGCGCGCGGGCTGCTCGAGCGGTGGCACGTGGCCGCAGCCCGCGTACTCCCGGTAGGTCCAGTCGGTGCGGCGGGACACCACGGCTCGGGCCCAGCTCACCGGCACCATGCGGTCCTCCGTACCGTGGACCAGCAGCGTCGGTTGGCGCACGAAGTCGAGGTCGTGGGTGGCCGGGCCCGCGAGGTAGCGGTACAGCGAGCCCGCCGCCTGCACGTACGACGGGAAGTTCTCGTCGAGTTCGTGGCGCATCTCGGCCTGCGCCACGAGCCGTCGCCGCACGTCGTCGGGGAGCGTCGCCGGGTCGGCCAGCACCACGTCGAGCGCGGAGTCCACGAAGCGTTCCGGGCCGAGCACGCGGGCACGGCGTTCGAGGAGGCGTTCGGCCACCCGCGGTGCGAGCGTCGACGCCAACTTGAGCTGCCGGGTCAGGCCGTCCCGGTTGCCCCGCGGGCGCGGAACGGCCGGGTTCACGAGGACGAGGGCTCGCACGAGGTCGCGGTCGGTGACCACCACCCGCACCGCAATCGCCCCGCCCATCGACGTGCCGACCACCACCGAGGGCCCGACTTCCCGCAGGAACGCCGCGAGCACCTCGGTGTTCACCTCGACCCCGGCCCCGCGCTCGGTGGCCGCGGTCAGCCCGAACCCGGCCAGATCGAGTGCGTGCACGGATCGACCGAGCGTGCGGGCGAGCTCCTCGCCCACGAGCACCCAGGTCGCGGTGCTCCCGGCGAGGCCGTGCACGAGCACGAGCGGAGGCTCGTCGCCCGCGGGCGCCGGCGTCCAGCGTTCGCAGTGGACCGCGTGCCCGGCGAGGTGACGGACCTCGGTGGTGAAGGCCACCTCGGTCACGGTGCGCCCTCCTCGCCGCGCGCGATGCCGAGCGCAAGGAGGAGGTCCTCGTGGAGCTGCATCCAGACGGTGTGGTACGAGTCGAGGCGGGGCGACACGAGCCAGTCGTGCTCGCCGTCCTGCACCCGGTCGAGCGCGTCGCGCAGGCGCGGGCGGTAGTGGGCGAAGCGGCCGACGCTGCGGCCGAGTCGCGAGACCGGCACGCCGATGCGCTCGTCGATGCCGGCGACCCGGTCGATGACCGACCAGTCGTAGGCACGGTCCGTGTGGTCGTTCGCCACGCCGCCGGGGCGCACCTGCCAGTCGCTGCAGGCCCGCAGGATCTCGGCGTTGAGCGGCAGGAACCCCTCGTAGACCCGCTGGGCCGCGTGCTCGGCGTCCGAGCCGGCGTCGAGGCGCGCCGCGGCCTCGGCGTGCTCGCGTCCGGCCGGGGTGAGGATGAGGCGTTCGCCGCGCCGCAGCGCGTACCCGTGCTCCACGAGCACCGACGATGACCCGTCCGCCGGATCGGGGAGCATGCCCACGAGCCGGAGCCGGTGGAGCAGGTCGAGGTCGAGCACGGCCGCCGATGCTACCGACGGCGCATGTCGGGGGCCGCCGGTAGCATCGCCCGCCATGACTGCCGCCGCCTCCACGCCGCTCGGAACCGGGACCACGGTCTTCGCCAACCCGCCGGTGGCGGGGGTCTGGCGGATGCTCGAGACCCCCGACGACGTGCTCGACCTCATGGACGAGGGGGCCGAGGGGATCGTGGCCGGCGTGCAGGACGCGGGCGCGACCTTCCTCGCGCCGATCTTCCACGAGCTCACCGCGGTGGTGTGCTTCTCGGGCACGCCGATGAGCCACATCGGCATCGTGAGCCGGGAGTACCGGGTGCCCTGCACCATGGCCACCGAGATGGCTGAGCGTCCCGCGAACGGCACCCGGGTCGAGGTCGACTGCACCGACGCCGTCGGCGTCGTGCGGAGCCTCGGGTGAGCGTCCCCGGCGCGCAGCCGGATCGCGGGGCGGTCCAGGCCACGCTCGACTACCACGGTCGCATCTCGCAGGCCATGACGGTGGAGCGCACCGCGCTCGCCTCGGCGCTCATCCCGGTGACGCCGTACATCATCGTCTCGGCCATCGAGGCCTACCGGCGCTACCCGGAGATGGTGCGCACCATCGCCGCGGCCATGGACCCGGCCGAGATCGGGCGGGCCGGTCGGCGCCCGGGCAACCAGATCGATCCGGTGCACCTGTGGTCGATCGCGAACATCCCGCTCGTCGGGCGGCAGGTGTTCGCACCCGTCGGCATGCTCGACCCGGCCGTCGACCTGCCCACCCTCGCGGCGATCTTCGACTTCTGGGAGCCGGTGGCCCGCGCGTACCGCGGCGACGGCACGCGCCAAGCCTGGGACGCGGGCCTGCGCACCCACGGCTACGACCGGGAGGTCATCGACGCGCTCCTCGCCGCCGCCCGGCCGGTCACCGACGCCGAGACCCGCACCGCGGTCGGTCGGGCGAACGCCGCCCTCACCTCCTTCCTGTTCCTGCTCTACTTCGACACCCGCGCGGGCTACCAGGACACCGGCCCCTATGACCTCGGCGACGGTCGGGTGCTGCTCGTGCGCGACTTCAACGAGTTCGGTGTCGGGCACTTCCCGTGGAGCGCCGCGGTCTGCGGTGATCTGCCGCACGCCAACCTCACCCTCGGCCTCGTGCTGCGCGACGTGGCGGTCACCTGCAACGACTGGGGCACCTCGCTCACCGATCCGTCCGACTACCTCGAGCACCTCGAGGCCATCGCCATCGTCGACCCGACCGACGGCGGTTGGGTGGAGGTGGGTCTCGACGCGCTCGGCGACATCACGGCCTCGGTGCATGCGGCCCAGCGCTCGCTCTACCGGCTCATCGCCGGCATGAGCCGCAAGGAGAAGATCGACGCGGGTGCGTACGTCTACTTCTCGTTCCTGCTGCCGTTCGCCCGGGTCGCCGGCGTCGAGCACGACCTCGACTGGACCGTGCCCCGCGACAGCCTCGACCTCTACGACCTCGTGTCGATGATCGACGAGGCGCCCGCGCCGATCGAGGCCGACCCGAACGTCCCGTACTACCCGCCGGTCGCCTGAAGCGTGCCACCGACGCCCACGACCGCCTCGGTCGGCATCGAATGGGTCGGACCCCTGCGGTCCGACGCCGACGTACTCGGCGGCTTCGTGCGGCTCACCCGCGCCGAGGACGGCCACGCGTGGGCCTGGGCGGGGGCGGTGGGCCCGGCCATCGGGACGATCGCCCTGCGGGACCACGAGCTCGCCTTCCCGCGCCGTGGCCACGAGGTGCGGGGCGACGGCATCGGGCTCGACCTCGTCGAGGAGGTCCCGGGCGAGCACTGGTCGGTCGGGCTCGAGTCGTTCGGACTGCGGTACGCCTCGGCGGCCGACGCGCTCACGGGCGAGCGGGGGGAGCGCATCCCGTTCGGGTTCGAACTGGAGTGGGAGGTGCTGCCCGACGCGGGCGCGGCCACGCCCGGCCGGGTGTCGGGTCGGGTGCACGGCGCGGTGCTCGTCGAGCGCGACCGGTACGCCATCGAGGGGGGCGGGTTCCTCTGCCTCGACGACGCGCTCCCGCCGCCGAGTGATCCGTGGCGGTGCGCGTGGCACGACGCCGACGGTGTACCGCACGGCGGCGAGGGACGTGAGCCGGCCGTCGAGTGCCTCGAGTTGGCGACGATCATCGTCCCCTGCGGCCGCGAACGGCTCGACCGGTCGATCGTGGCGGTCGCGGTGGAGGGCGAGCCGCCCGGGGCCGGGTGGTCCGAGGTACGACGCGCCGTCGACGCACCCGCGTGACGCGCGCCTAGAACGACAACGACGAGAGCCCGGACTCCCAACCGCTCGCCCGCCGCACGGCCTCACGCCAGCGGTCGCGGTCGAGCGGGGTGCCCGGCTCGACCACCGTGCGGGGCCGCCAGGTGCCGGCGAGGTCGTCGATGGATCCGAACCCTCCGGTCGCCACGTGGCCGAGCAGTCCGGCGCCGAGGGTCGTGGCCTCGAGCACCGGCGAGACCTCGACCGGGCGTCGGGTCGCATCCGCGAGGGCCTGTACGAACGTGGCGTTCGCGCTCATACCCCCGTCGATCCGCAGGGCGGGGAGGCTGAGGCCGGCGTCCTGCTCGGCCGCCTCCACGAGGTCGGCGCCGCGCTGAGCCACGCCCTCGAGCACCGCGCGCGCGATGTGGGCGCGGCCGGTGCCGCGGGTGATGCCGAGCAGCGCGCCGCGCGCGCCGAAGTCCCACTCCGGGGTGCCGAGGCCGAGGAGCGCGGGCACGAACGCCACACCCCCGGCGTCGGGTACCGAGGCCGCGAGCGCGTCGGAGGCCGCGGCCGAGTCGAGGATGCCGAGGTCGTCGACGAGCCACTGCACCGCGGTGCCGGCCGACAGCATGATCGCCTCGACCCCCCAGGTCGTCGCGCCGGCGTGGCGCCACCCGATGATCGGGAAGGTGCCGTGCGCGCTCCGGGCCTCGCTGGCCGGTGCGGTGGCGCCGGTGCACGCGTCGAGCATGCCGCCGGTACCGAAGGTGATCTTGGCGAGGCCGGGGCGCACGCAGCCCTGCCCGAGCAGCGAGGCCTGCTGGTCGCCGACCAGTGCGACGATCGGCGGGGCGCCCTCGAGCGCGGTGGCCGGGCCGATGGGGCCACAGGAGTCGACGATCCGCGGGAGGCTGACGGGAGCGATGCGCAGCGCCTCGAGCGGCAGGTCGGCCCATCCGGTCGCGCCGGGGGCGGCCAGCCCGGTGACCGCGGCGTTCGACGCGTCGGTGACGTGCAGGTCACCATCGGAGAGGGCCCAGGCGATCCACGAGTCGACCGTGCCGAGGCACAGGTCGCGCCCGCGTTCGGCGTCGAACGTGTCGAGCGACCAGCCGTACTTCGTGGCCGACTGGTTCGGCGCGAAGCGCAGGCCGCGGGCCTGCAGCTCGAGGCACGTGAACACCGTGCGCAGGTCCTGCCAGCCGAGGCCCGGGCCGAGCGGCTCGCCCGTGGCTCGGTCCCACACGACCGTGGACGCGCGCTGGTTCGAGATGGCCACCCCGTCGACCGGGCCGTGCGCGGCGAGCGTCGTGCGGGCCGCGTCGAGCGCGGTGCGGGCGAGGAGCGCCGCGTCGAACTCGACCATGCCGGGCGCGGGCGAGTCGGGCAGCAGCGGCCGCGCGGTCTCGTGGGAGACGGTCGCGTCGTCGTGCACGACGCTGGCGCGCACCGACGAGGTGCCGACGTCGACGACGAGGATGCCGCTCACGCTGCGCCCCTCACGGCCACGCCGGTCCGCCCCACGGATCGGGGAGGCCGAGCTTGCCGGGGTTGAGGATGCCGTTCGGGTCGAGCGCCCGCTTCGCCGCGACGAGCACACCGTGCGCCGCGCCGAGCGCCTCGGCGATGAACCGTGACCGGTTGAGCCCCACGCCGTGGTGGTGGGAGAGCGCACCGCCGTGGGCGAGCACCGCGCGCTGCCCGGCGTCCCACGCGGCGCGGTAGTACGCCTCGCGGGCCTCGGCCGGTGGGTTGCCGGCGAAGGTGAAGTAGAGGCACGCGCCGTCCGGGTAGGAGTGGGACTGGTGGGCGCTGGCCACCATCGTGCCCTCGACCTCGCGGATCGCCGCGGTGGCGGCCGCGTAGATGTCGGCGCACGCGCCCCAGGGCGCGGAGATCTCCATCGTGTCGACGACGTAGCCGCGGGTGATGAGCGCCTCGAGCGCGCTCACGTCGTTGCGGTGGCCCATCCACTGCTCGACGAGCGCGACGTCGAGCGGCTCGCCGCCGAGTGCCCGGGCCTCCTCGTCGACCACGCGCATCGTGGCCTCCACGATCGCCGGGTCGCCCTCGTCCATGACGAGCAGCACCTGCCGGTCTCCGGTCTTGTAGGAGCGGTCGCCCTCGATCTCGTCGTAGTGGCGCAGCACCGCGGGCCGCGCGCCCCGGCGCATGATCCGGCGGCAGACCTCGAGGCCGTCGGCGAAGGTGGCGAACGAGTAGGCCGCGCGCTGCTCGGTGGCCGGTGCGGGGTGGAGGCGCAGGGTCACCTCGGTGACGATGCCGAGCGTGCCCTCGGAGCCGACGAAGAGCTGGGTGAGGTCGGGCCCCACCGCGGCGCGCGGCGCGCCGCCGGTGCGGATGACCCGACCGTCGGCGAGCGCCACCTCGAGCCCGGCGACGATGTCCTCAATCTTCCCGTAGCGGGTCGAGTACTGACCGGCCCCGCGACAGGCGATCCAGCCGCCGACGGTCGAGAGGTCGATCGACTGCGGCCAGTGGCCCGCGGTGACGCCGTGCTCGGCGCGCAGGGTCTCCTCGAACCAGGTGCCGAAGGTGCCGGGCAGGACGCGCACGAGCATGGAGTCGTGGTCGACCTCGACGATGCCGTCGAGCGCGGTCATGTCGAGGAGCACCCCGCCGTGCACCGGCACGCTCGCGCCGCACACGCCCGAGCGGCCGCCGGCCGCGGTCACCGGGATGCGGGCGTCGTCGCAGACCGCAAGCACCGCGGCGACCTGCGCGGCGTCGGCCGGTCGCACGACCGCCGCGGCCCGCGCACCCACCTCACCGTCGAGGGCCCAGATCATGGCGAGCGGCCACCAGTCGCGGCTGGCCTCGACGACCTCGCCGTCGAGCGTGCTCACGGCGGCCCCGGTCGCGAGGAGCGCGTCGATATGGGCCGGGGTGATCTCGACCCGGGTGGCGGCGAGGTGGTTCGTGACCTCGGCCGGCTCGCCGGCGATCGCGATGGGCGGGGTGGGCTGGCCGGACGGGCTCACGCGGGTCCTCTCGGAGGCGGGGAGGGATCGGGACCGGGTCAACCTAGAGGGTCCGCCGCCCACCGCGCACCGCCCCCACCCGGCACCCCTCGGGAACTCCCTCCGGAACTCTGTGCACTTGTGACGGCCGGGGCCGTCGGAACTGCACGAAGTTCGGTCAGAGGGCGACCTCGGGGAGGTCCGAGACGGTGCGCTCGTGCGCGATGGAGGCGGCGTAGGCGGCCACCTCGGCCTCGATCCGGTCCGTGTCCCAGCCGAGCTCGGCGCCGATGAGTGCCGCCACCGAGGGTGCGGCGGCGAGGCTCGCGTCACGGGCCAGGATCCGAGCCCGGGTGCGGCGCTCGAGCACGTCGGCGAGGGAACCCGCCATCTCCTCGCGCACCGCGTACACCGCCTCGGCCCGCAGGTACGGCAGGCCGGGCACGAGCGGCGCCGCGAGGTCGGCATCCGAGTGGGCGAGCGTGAGCACGTCGGCCCCGAGCGAGCCGAACCGCCCGCGCAGGTGCTCGTCGGCCGGCTGGGCGCCCTCGGCGCCGACGAGGCGCAGCTTCTTGGTCCGCGACCGCCCCTTCACGCCGAGGCGGTCGGCGACCGCGTCGATCGTGTCGGCGGCCATGCGGCGGTAGGTCGTGAGCTTGCCGCCGGTGATGGTCGTCACCCCGCCCTCGGAGGTGGTCACGCCGTGCTTGCGGGAGAGGTCCTTCGTCTTGTCGCCGACGCTGCCGCCCGCGATGAGCGGACGCAGCCCGGCCCAGACGCCCGTCACGTCGGCCTCGGTGAGCGGCGTGCTCATGGCGAGGTTCATCGCGTCGAGGCAGTACCGCACGTCCTCGGGCGTGCACTGCGGGTCCTCGGTGTCGCCGTCGTAGTCGGTGTCGGTCGTGCCGATGTAGGTGAAGTCGCCCCACGGCACGACGAAGATCGACCGTCGGTCCTTCGGCACCGGCACGATCGTGGCGATGTCGTTGCGGACCTTCTCCCAAGGCACGGTGATGTGGATGCCCTTGGCCGGGCGGATCGAGTGCGGGTTCGCGCCCTCGTCCATCGCCCGGACCGAGTCGGACCAGACGCCGGCCGCGTTGATGACCGCCCGGGCCCGCACGTCGAACTGGCGCCCGTCGGCCTCGACGGTGGCCCCGCTCACCCGGCCGGCCGCGTCCTTGCGCAGCCCGACGACTGCGCAGTGGTTGGCGATCGCCGCGCCGTGCTCGGCCGCGGTGCGGGCGACCGCGACGGTCAGTCGGGAGTCGTCGACCTGGGCGTCGTAGTAGATGTACGCGCTCGCGAGGTTCGACTCGCGCAGCGTCGGCATGTGCTCGAGCGCCTGCGCCTTCGAGATGCGCTTGTGGATCTTGCCGCTGCGCACGCCGCCCGTGAGGTCGTACATCCAGAGGGCGGAGCCGAGGGCCCGGGCGATCTTCGGGTTCATGAGCCCGTCGCGGGTGAGCACCGGGATGAGGAACGGCAGCTCGTGCACGAGGTGGGGCGCGTTGCGCAGCATGATCGTGCGCTCGTAGAGGGCCTCGTAGACGAGGCCGAACTCCCGCTGCTGCAGGTAGCGCAAGCCGCCGTGGGCGAGCTTCGAGGACTTCGAGGAGGTTCCGGAGGAGAAGTCGTCGCGCTCCACGAGGGCGGTGCGCAGGCCCCGTGATGCCGCGTCGAGCGCGCACCCGACGCCGGTGATGCCGCCGCCGACGACGAGGACGTCGAACTCCTCGTCCTCGAGGCGTCGCAGGGCGGTCGATCGGTCGAACGGGGTCGGCACGGCGGCGAGGCTACCCGGCGGTCAGTTGGCCTCCCCAAGCCGGTCCACCGCAGCGGTCGAACCCGTCGGTACCCTCGGTGCGGAGCCGAACGAGGAGGACGCTGATGTCGATGCCGCCGCCCCCGCCGCCGCCTCCGGGGTACGGGGTGCCGGGCCCCGCCTACGACTCCTCGAAGAAGGTGCTCGCCGGGATCATGGGCATCCTCTTCGGCGGCCTGGGCATCCACAAGTTCGTGCTCGGATACACGAAGGCCGGCGTCACGATGCTGCTGGTGTCGCTGCTCGGCGCGATCTTCATCATCCCGGCGCTCGTCATGGGCATCATCGGCTTCGTCGAGGGGATCATCTACCTCACGAAGAGCGACGAGGACTTCTACGCGACCTACGTCGCCAACGAGAAGCACTGGTTCTGACCTGCCGCTTCCCCATGCGGTCACGGCGCGGGGACGAGCACGCTGCGGGCCGCGATCACGGGGTACCTGGTAGCGGCGCGTCGGGTGATGCCCGGGAGGCGCTGCCACGCGCCGCCGGCCGTGCGCCACCGCAGCGCGAGATCGAGCGTGGCGGTGATGGAGTAGCCCGCCGAGCGGCGTTCGTAGCGGTGCGCGAGCAGTCCACGCGTGCGCGGGGCGAAGCCCACTCGCACCGTGCCGGTGCCGTCGCCCGGATCCCAGGTGACCGCGGTCGGGACCGCCTCGACCTCCACGGTGGCGCCGAACCCGGCGACGCGGTCCGTGATCGTCGACGAGTACCCGGTGGTCGCGAGGTACGAGTCGAGCCCAGCGAGGCCACGGGTCGCGGGGTTCACCGTGATGCCGAGCGCCGGGTACGGGAGGCGCGCGACGAGTCGAAGCGCGATCTCGCGCGAGGTGTCGGGCGCAGGCAGGAAGGCCGACGGGCGGAGCCACACGGACGTCACGTACGTTCCTCCGCAGTACACGTGGTAGGCGACGGCATCGGGTGCGGGCTTCGAGGGCATCGGGTGGCGGCCGTTCCACATGGTGCCGCCCCGGTCGAGGTACACCGGTGCGACCGCGGGGACCCAGACCCGTCGGCACCCGGTGCCGCTCGCCGACGTTCCTCCGCCCTCGCGCCAGGTGCCGCGGGCGTCGATGGTCACGGTCGCTCCGCCGGGGTCGGTGGAGACCCCGGGGGTCACGACGAACCCGGCGGCACCGGCGATCCGTGAGGCCGGCGTCACCACGGTGACGACGAGGTGGGCGAGCAGCGCGGCGACGAGCACCACGAGGGCGACGATCGTCAGGCGGAGGGTGCGCGGGAGCGCGGTGGTGGTTCGGGATCGCATGGTTGCCGTCCTTGGCGTCGGGGCCCCTTCCGTGGGGCGACCGAATCGAACGCTACGTCCCGGCCCAGGGGCGATCAAGGGCCGACTGCGCCGCGGTCGGTGCGATCAGGTGCTCGGTGCGCGTGCCGACAGCACCCCGTCGGTCTCGAGCTGCTCGATGGTCGCCGGGTCGAGGCCGAGCAGCTCGGCGAGCACCTCCCGGTTGTGCTCGCCCCGCCAGGCGGGTACCCCGCGCACGCCGGTGTCCGCGTCGGAGAACCGCCACGGGGCCTGTGGGATGCGGGCCAGCCCGCCGCGACGGTCGTCGACCTCGGCGATCGCACCCCGGTCCCGGGCCCAGGCGGTGTCGGCGGCCTCCGCGATGGTACGGACCACGCCGTTCACCAGCCCGATCTCGTCGAGCCGGGCCTGGAGATCCTCGACCCGGTCGAACGATGCCACCCACTCCCGGATGATCGCGAGCATGTCGTGCCGGTGGTCCGCGCGCGCGTCAGGCGAGAAGCGCGGGTCCTCGCGCAGTTCGGGGCGACCCATCGCCAGCACGTACCCCTCGAAGACGATGCCGTTCCCCGGATCCCCGGCGATCACGAGGTCGGTACCGTCGCCCGTGGTGACGATGGGGGAGTAGACGGGCGCGAGGCTCGGACGGCTCGCGCCCGGATCCGCGTCGGCGAGGTCCCAGTGCGTGAAGTCGTTCACGTGGAGCAGGGCCTCGGCCATGTCCACGTCGATGTGCTGTCCGCGACCGGTGCGGCCGCGTTGGATGATCGCCGCGAGGATCGCGGAGGAGCAGTGCAGCCCCGCGTACACATCCGCGTGGCTCATGGGATCCTGGGCCCGCCGGTCCTCGCCGTCGCCGGACTCGCCGGCTGCGTCGGCCCGCCACCGCCCGCCGGCCTCGAGGAGACCCATCTCCGCGTGGATCACGACCGCGAACGCACGACGGTCCGACCACGGCCCGTGCTGTCCGTACCCGGTGATCGACGCGTAGACGATGCCCGGGTTGCGCGCGGAGAACGCGGCGTACCCCAGTCCGAGGCGATCCATCACGCCGGGCCGCGAGTTCTCGATGACGACGTCGCAGTGCTCCCCGATACGCAGGAGGAGGTCCACCGCCTCGGCCCGGTGGAGGTCGAGCGAGATGTTGCGCTTCCCGGTGTTCTGCTGGGCGAAGTAGGCCGAGGTGATGCCCGCCC
>JBJTQX010000088.1:0-27108 GCA_046075855.1 Actinomycetes bacterium | reverse complement strand
CATCGAGGGGGCCGGCTCCACGCCCCTCGCCATCTCCCTGTGCCTCGCCGCCATCTTCTGGATGGGCGAGGCCAGAGTCGTGAGGGGTCAGGTGCTGGCCCTCCGGGAGCGGGAATTCGTCGAGGCGGCCCGATCGATCGGCGCGAGCCCGACACGGGTGGTGTTCCGGCACATCATCCCGAACTGCATCGGTCCGATCCTCGTCGGGGCGACCCTCGGCGTGGCCGGCGCGATCCTGACCGAATCGGCGTTGTCGTTCCTCGGGTTCGGGGTGCAGCCGCCGGCGACGTCGTGGGGGGCGCTGCTCGACAACGCGAGTGGGTACGTCGGCACCACGCAGGCCTACCTCATCTACTTCCCGGGCCTGATGATCTTCCTAACCGTGCTCGCTGTGAACTTCCTCGGCGACGGTCTCCGCGACGCCCTCGACCCGCAGAGCACCCACGCATGAGCGCGCCGCTGCTCGAGGTTCGCGACCTCACCGTGCACTTCCCGACCCACGACGGCACCGTGCGGGCGGTGGATGGGATCTCCTACGACCTCCGGGCCGGCGAGACCCTCGGCATCGTGGGGGAGTCCGGGTCCGGTAAGAGCGTGTCCTCGCTCGCCGTCATGGGTCTCCTGCCGAAGACCGCGCAGGTCACCGGCAGCATCCGCTTCCGGGGCGAGGAGCTCATCGGGAGGTCCGAGAAGGAGCTCCAGCCCATCCGTGGCGCGCAGATCGCCATGATCTTCCAGGACGCGCTCGCCTCCCTCAACCCGGTGCACCGGGTCGGTGACCAGATCGTCGAGGCCATGCGGGTCCACGGCGAACTCGAGGATCGTCGGGCTCGTGAGCGGCGCGCCGTGGAACTGCTCGACATCGTCGGCATCCCCGATCCGGCGACCCGAGTGTCGCAGTACCCGCACGAGTACTCCGGCGGCATGCGTCAACGGGCCATGATCGCCATGGCGCTGGCCAACGACCCGGCGGTGCTGTTCGCCGACGAGCCGACCACCGCGCTCGACGTGACCATCCAGGCCCAGGTGCTCGACGTCGTGCGCCGGGTGCAGGAGCGCACCGACACGGCGGTGGTACTCATCACCCACGACCTCGGGGTGGTGGCCGGAACGGCGGACCGGGTCATGGTGATGTACGCCGGGCGGCAGGCCGAGCTGGGCACGGTCGACGAGATCTTCTACGAGACCCGCCACCCGTACACCGCGGGGCTCCTCGCCTCCCTGCCGCGGCTGGATCGTCGAGCCGGTCCTGATGCTCGCCTGTACCGGATTGAGGGTCAGCCACCCAGCCTCGTGTTCGTCCCGCCCGGGTGTCCGTTCCATCCCCGCTGCACCGAGGCCAGGACCCCGGCGCCCTGTGCCACTGATCGTCCCGATCTGACCGGCGATGAGGCGGGGCACCAAGCGGCCTGCCACTTCCCGGAGTCGGCGCGTCGGATCCTGGAGGCGGGAGCGTGAGCGGGGAGATCCTCGAGGTCCGCGACCTCGTGAAGGAGTTCCCGATCCGGGGCGGCTTCCTCCGTCGCCAGGTCGGCACCGTGCAGGCGGTGAGCGGCGTGTCGTTCTCGGTGCGGCCCGGCGAGACGATCGGCCTCGTCGGGGAGTCGGGTTGCGGGAAGTCGACGACGGGTCGCATGATCACACGGCTCATCGACCCGACGTCCGGTTCGATCCGCTTCGAGGGGCACGACGTGACCTCGGCCCGAGGCCGTGAACTCCGTGGACTCCGTGCCCGGATGCAGATGGTCTTCCAGGATCCGTACGCATCGCTGAACCCTCGGCTCTCGGTCCACTCGACCATCGCCGAGCCGCTGCGCATCTACGGGCGCTACCGGGACGAAGGTGCGGAGCGCGTCGCGGAGCTCCTCGAACTCGTCGGGCTCAACCCCGAGCATGCCAGCCGGTTCCCCCACGAGTTCTCGGGGGGTCAACGCCAACGCATCGGGATCGCCCGGGCGCTCGCGCTCGGGCCGTCGCTGCTCGTGCTCGACGAACCGGTGTCCGCGCTGGACGTGAGCATCCAGGCCGGCGTCGTGAACCTGCTCGAGGACCTCCAGGATCGCCTCGGCCTCGCGTACGTCTTCATAGCCCACGACCTCTCCGTGGTCCGTCACATCTGCGACACGGTCGCCGTGATGTACCTCGGCCAGATCGTCGAGATGGGCCCGGCGGACGAGGTGTACGAACGTCCCCAGCACCCCTACACGCAGGCCCTGCTGAGCGCAGTGCCCATCCCGGATCCCCGGAAGGAGCGGCAACGTTCCCGCCGGATCCTCGAGGGTGACGTGCCGAGTCCCGCCGACCCTCCCTCCGGTTGTCGGTTCCGGACCCGCTGCTGGAAGGTCGAGCCACGGTGCGCCACGGATTCGCCGCCGCTCGTGCCGGTCGAGGGCAACCACGCCTGTGCCTGCCACTTCCCGGCCGAGGAGGCCGTGCTCTGAGGCGGTTCACGATCGGTGTGGCCTGCCTCGTGCTCGCCGCGTCCTGCTCGAGCGGTGGTCGGTCGGCCGACCCGCCTGAGCGGCGGTCGACCGCGCTGCGGTACGCAGTCACCTCCGGGGCGACGGTTGATCCCGCGACTGCGGTCGATCCCGACTCGATCTCGCTCGCCGAACTCACGGCGACGCCGCTCGTCGTGATCGATCCGGCGACCTCGGAGCCGCGACCCGGGCTGGCCAGCCGGTGGACCGCGGATCGGACCCAGACCGTGTTCACGTTCACCCTCGATCGGAACGCGCGTTTCTCCACCGGCGCGCCGGTGACCGCCCCAGACGTCGTGGCTTCGCTCGATCGGGTGGTCGTGCCGGCGACGCGCTCTCCCGTCGCCGATCTGCTCGCCGAGGTCGAGGGGTACGCAGTGGCACGGGCTGCCGGCACCCCGCTCGAGGGCATCCGTGCGATCGGCTCCCGTCGGGTCGAGATCACCCTGAACCGGGCGGACGCCACGTTCCCGACCGCGCTCGGCCACCCGGCGCTCGGCATCGTGCGACCTGACGCCGATGCGCCTGGTGGCTTCGTCGGTGCCGGTGCCTACGCAGTGGCACGGTCCGACGCATCGGGCTGGATCTTGCGGCGGCGCCGAGGTGGGGGGGCCGAGCGCATCGTGGTGCGGCGGTACCCCGACGCAACGGCGTCCAGAGCCGCCGTCACGGACGGCGACGCCGATCTCGCCCTCATCAGCCGGGATGCCGGGACGACGTTCGGAGGTGGCTTGCGGCCGGTCTCGGCTCCGTACGTCGCGGTGTCGAACTACGCGCTCGACCTCTCGAACCCCAAGTTCGCCAACCCCGATTTCCGCCGAGCGATCCTCCAGGCGCTCGACGGTTCCGCGCTCGTCCGTTCCACGTTCGGACCGACCGTCGGGGTGGCCAACGGGGTCATCCCGGAGACCGTGGCCGGACATGGCCGGAAACCGTGCCGAGGGGTCTGCGAGTACGACCCCGATGGTGCCCGCACGGCGCTCGCGCGCGCCTTCCCCGCCGGCGGCGTCCCAGCGATCTCGATCGACCACGACGCGACGCCGACCCAGACTCGGCTCGCCGAGGTGGCACGGCAGCAGCTCGCGGCGGTCGGGATCACTGCGAACCCGCGGCCGCATCCCGTCGCGGAGTACGACGACTTCCTCGCCAACGGTGATCCCGAACTGTTCCGCCTCGGATGGGTGGCGAGCGATCCGAGCGCCGAGGCCTTCCTGCTCCCGGTCTTCGCGACCGGCGCCCCGGAGAACGTCGCCCACGTGTCCTCGCTGGCTGCCGACCTCACGGCGATCGCCGCTTCGCGCACGGCCGATGCCGCCGAAAGGAACCGGTTGTACCGGAACGCCGAACGCTCCGTGCTCGAGCAGATCGCGGTGAAGCCCGTCGTGCAGTACCGGACCCGTTACCTCGCGCGGTCGCGGGTTCGTGGGCTGGCGGTCGACCTGCTCGGCGGCATCTTCGCCGACTACCCCGGGCTGGCGGAACGCTGAGGTCCGTGCGCTACAGTCCCGCCTCCACGTCGGAGTGGCGGAATAGGCAGACGCGCTAGGTTGAGGGCCTAGTGCCCGCAAGGGCGTGGGGGTTCAAGTCCCCCCTCCGACACTGGGTCAGCCCGACTCGTCGAGCGTCCTGCACGCGGTTGCGGTCGGCTCATCGGCCGGGAACCAGGTCTCGATCCGCAATTCGGCGGAGGCCACGTTCTGCGGACCTGCGAACGACGTGACGGCCACCAAGAACCTGAGGTCGCTGCGCCCGTGCCGGAGGTGCACCGTGAGCACCGGCTCGGTCTCGGCTGAGAGGTCCACGGTCCGCCAGTCGGGGGCAATGGTGGGCTGCTGGAGCAGTTCGTCGAGCAGTTGCCGGAGGTCAGGGTCGTTCCCGCTGCCGAGGACCTCGCGGTGGATGCGCCACAGGAGCTCGCGGCCCACCACATCGAAGTTGACGATCGCCGGCATGGCGCCGTCCGGGTCGAACGTCGCTCTCGCGAGGTTGACCTGCTCGGCCGGAGTTGGGCCGAGGACGGCAGCAAGCATGCGCCTTGCCCCTCGGTTGGCATGAAGGACCTGATAGCAGCGGTCGAGCACGAACATCGGGAAGGGCTCGTGGTGCTCACCCATCAGGTGCACGGCGGTGGTCACCAACCCGGGCAACTTGCCATCAGGCTCGCCGAACTTCGGGTCGTGGCCCGCGGCGCGCAACATCTCGTCGGTGTGTCGGAGGGGAACCCCCAACGCCGCGGCGAGCCTCAGCACCATCTCGGGGCTCGGCTGGGAACGTCCGGTCTCCAAGAAACTGATGTGCCGGGACGAGACGTCCGCGGCCACCGCCAGGTCGAGCTGGCTGAATCCACGTTGCCGGCGCCAATGCTTCAGGAGTGCAGGAAACAGCCCTGCGGGCACTGTCGGCCGGCTCACCGAGCGCCCTCGAGCCCCTCGTACATGGGTGGCACGGTAGGGCGTGCACGCAGGCCCCGGCACCTACCCCGTCAGTTCGTTGACGAGGCCTAGCGGTGCTCAGAGGATCTCGGGAGGCGGTGCTCGCGTGCGGCCCGCCGCGGAGGAGCAGCGATGACGGAGTGGACCGAGGCAGATGCCGCAGACCTCTTCCGCGCGCCCCCGGACCGAATGGTGCCGGTCGGGGGCGCCGAGGTCGCTGTCCGGACGGTCGGGTCGGGCCCGGACGTGCTGCTGATCCACGGCTGGCCAGTCAGCGGTGCCACGTTCCGGCGAGTGCTGCCGCACCTGGCGCGTTTCGCCACGTGTCATGTCGTGGACCTGCCGGGTGCCGGAGCGAGCCGGTTCACGTCCACGACGTCGCTGTCGCTGGACCTCCATGTCGCCGGGATCCGGGCGGTCGTCGACGGACTCGGTCTGGACGACGTCGTGGTCGTCGGCCACGACAGCGGCGGGATGCTCGCCCGGCACGCACTCGCTGGTGACGGCCGGGTCCGTGCATTCGGGCTGATCGACACAGAACAGCCGCAGGGGATGGGGTGGAGGTTCCGGTCCTTCGTGGTCGCCAGGCGCGCTCCGGGCCTCGCCGCCGCGCTCGGCTGGGTGGCGGCGCGACCTGCCGTCTACCGGAACCAGTTCGTCTTCGGAGGCGCCTTCGCCGACCGGTCGCTCCTCGAGGGGGAGTTCGCGGAGTTCTTCCTCCGCCCGTTGCACGAACGGCCGGAGGCCCGTGCCGCAGCCGCCCGTCTGCTGCGGAGCTTCCACCCTCGGTTCGTGACCGATCTCGCTGCGCTCCACCGCCGTATCGAGGTGCCAGTTGGACTCGTTTGGGGTGAGCACGACCTGTTCTTCCCGGTTGCCCGGGCGAAGGAGATGGCGTCGACGTTCCCGAGGACCACGTTGAGAGTGATCGGCGGCGCCGGGCTGTTCAGCCACGAGGAACGCCCGGAGGAGGTGGCCGCCGCGCTCACAGATCTGGTCCTGGGTTCGTAGTCACGTCGGCGGGCGTCGAGCAGCCGCCTGCTTCCACGCCGTGGTGAAGGAAGCTTCAGCGTGTCGAAGCGCGCAGATGAGGGAGGTCTGACCGCGACGAGGTTGATGAGTCCCCCCTCCGACACCACAGACCCGGCCTCAGGGCCGGGTCTTCTTGCGTCCAGGCCGGCACGCCGCAACCATTTGCCGGAGCCCTGAGGTGACATACCCTATCGTTCTTGTTGACAATCTAGCGAGCGGCGATAAAATCCGACCCGATAGATCGGGTTTCACGGGAGGGACCATGGCGCTGCTCGACTCCACGACTGACCTCAGGTTCACCGTGCGCCCGCTCTCGGGCACGATCGGCGCGGAGATCGAGGGGATAGACCTCCGTGACGAGCTCGACGAGGGGACCGTCCAGGCGCTCCGAGAGGTGTGGCTCGCCCGGCGGGTCATCTTCTTCCGGCAGCAACACCTGGATCCTGAGAGCCACAAACGCTTCGCCGCTCGGTTCGGTGAACTGACCCCGGGCCACCCGGTGATCCCGGGGCTCGCCGACCATCCCGAGATCTTCCAGATCGATTACCGGGCATCCCGGCAGGTCTACGCGCAGTACGGCGACGTGGCCGTTCGTCGGGCCGGTCTCGACTGGCACACCGACGTCACGTTCGTGCAACGACCGCCCGCCGGGTCGGTCCTGAGCGCAGTGCGGATCCCTGAGTCGGGCGGCGACACGATGTGGTCGGATCAGGTCGCCTCGTTCGCGGCGCTCAGCGCACCGATGAGGGAGTTCCTCGCCACGCTCACCGCGGTCCACGACGGGCGTGCCGCCTTCGGCAAGCAGCTCGCCGAACGGGGGGAAGGGTCGTGGGACGGTGCTCCGTATCGCGCGCTCGAGCCGGTGGAGCACCCGGTCGTGCGCATCCACCCGGAGACGGGGGAGCAGGCGCTCTTCGTGAATCGTGGGTTCACGTCCCACATCGTGGGGATGCGGCCGGACGAGAGCGAAGCGTTGCTCTCGTTCCTCTACCGCCACTCGACGAGTCCCGAGTTCGTGGTCCGGTACCACTGGACCCAAGGCGACATCGCCTTCTGGGACAACCGGGCGACGCAGCATTCGGTCGTGGGCGATTACGGCGAAGCGCCTCGGGTCATCCAGCGCGTGACCCTGCGGGGTGACCGACCGTTCTGAGGCGCTCCGCCTTCGCTCAGGATTCTCCCGAGCGCACGGTCAGCGCCCCGGCGAAATCGCCGGCCGCTCGCCACTCGGCGAGGAGTTCGAGGTAGGCGATGACGGAGCCCGGGTAGACCGCGCCACGGGCGGCCAGCATCGTCTTGGCGCCCTCGCTGTTGCCGTAGGACGGCGTGCAGGTCCGGTTGTACTGGGCGATCGCCGTGGAGCGCTGCCAGAGGGTCTGGAGCCACTCATCCTCGCCCTCGACCGTGGCCTCGATGGACTCGATGCCCTCCCGCCGGCAGGTGTCGATGAGCGCCGTGATGTGCTCGGTCGAACCGGAGAGGAAGTGCACGAAGTTCAGGCCGAAGCCGGCCTGGATGAAGGAGAAGACGAAGAGGTTCGGGAACTCGGCGGTGAGCACGCCGTGGAGCGAGTGGGTGCCGTCGTGCCAGCGCTCGCTGAGGTGGACGCCGCCGCGCCCGACCGGATCGAAGCCGAGCCGATCGACGAGTCCCGACGTGACCTCGAAGCCGGACGCGAACACGAGCAGGTCGAGCGGGTACTCGATCCCGTCGATGACGGGTCCGGCCGGAGACATCTCCCGAACGCCGCGGCCGTCGGTGTCGACGAGGTGCACGTTCGGGAGGTTGAAGGCCTGCAGGTACTCGTCGTGGAAGCAGAGCCGTTTGCAGTGCTTCCCGTACCAGGGCTTCAACTTCTCGGCCGTGGCCGGGTCCGTGACGACCTCGGCGACCCGGCGGCGGAACCCCTCCATGACATCGAAGTCGATGGCCTCGAGGTCGGCCCGTTCCTCCTCGGTCGCAGGGATGCGTTGCGTGTCGACCGCGAGCGCTTCCGTCCAGCCGTCGTGGACGAGGTCCTGCTCCTGCGGGTTGCCGGTGACGATGTCGGTGAAGTTGCGGGTCCGTTCGGCCTGCCAACCGGTGGGGAGCGACGCGTACCAGTCCGGGTCGATCGGTTGCTGCCCGCGCACGCCGACCGCCGAGGGCGTGCGCTGGAAGACGTAGACCTCCTTCGCCGCGCGCGCGAGCTGCGGTACGACCTGCACCGACGTGGCGCCGGTACCGATGATGCCGACGACCTTGTCCCGGAGGTGATCCATCGGTTCGGTGGGGGAGCCGCCGGTGTAGCTGTAGTCCCACCTCGAGGTGTGGAACGCCTTGCCCTCGAACCGTTCGATGCCCTCGATGCCGGGAAGCTTCGCTTTGTGCATGAGCCCGCCGGCGGCGATGAAGAACTGCGTGCGGATGTGGTCACCGCGCTTGGTCACGACGTCCCAGCGGTGCGCGTCGTCGTCCCAGGTGAGCGAGGCGACCTCGGTCTGGAAGAGCGCATGCTCGTAGAGCCCGAAGTGACGGCCCAGCGTTTGGCAGTAGGCGAAGATCTCCGAGGCGCTCGCGTACTTCTCGGTCGGCATGTAGCCGGTCTCCTCGAGCAGCGGCAGGTAGATCGTCGCGTCGACGTCACACATGCAGCCCGGGTACCGGTTCCAGTACCAGGTCCCGCCGAAGTCTGCGGCCTTCTCGATGATCCGGAAGTCGGTGATGCCCAGCTTCGTGAGGTTGATCGCCGCCAGCATCCCGGCGAACCCCCCGCCGAGGACGACGACGTCGACCTCGGCGGTGACCGGGTCCCTCGTCGCGGCGGGATCGGCCCACGGGTCTCGGTCGAGGTCGTACTCCGACAGCGAGTGGTACTGCCCGAGACCCTCGTCCCGCACGCGCTTGGCCCGTTCGGCGTCGTAGCGGGCCTTCGCCGCCTCGAGGGCGGCCGGATCGGGGCGGGTCATCTCAGGCTCCGGGGCGGTCTCGGTTCCAGCGCCGGACCGACGGTCGCAGCGCGGTGGGGATCATGCCACCCGCACGGTCCCATGGACCGTTCCGAGCACCCATCGGGCCACGGGCGGACGCAGGGTGCGCGCTACCGTCGCCCGATGCGTGGATCCGGGAGCCGAAGGACGGAGACGTGACGTACCGAGTGATCCAGTGGGCGACGGGCGGGGTCGGTCGTGCCGCGATCGAGGGGATGCTCGACCACTCGGACCTCGAGGTCGTCGGGGCCTGGGTCCACGGCGAGTCCAAGGACGGCGTCGACCTCGGGACGCTCGTCGGGCGGGACCCGATCGGGGTGCGCGCCACCCGGGACGTCGACGCGCTGCTGGCGGTCGAGGCGGACTGCGTGCTGTACGCGCCGATCTTCGCCGATCCGAGCGTGGTGACGCGCATCCTCGAATCCGGCAAGAACGTGGTGACGCCGCTGGGCTGGTTCTACCCGCCGAGCGAAGAGCGCAGCCGGTTCGATGGGATCGCCCGGAGCGCCGGCGTCACCCTGCACGGCACCGGCATCCACCCCGGCGGCATCACCGAACGGTTCCCGCTCATGGTCTCGGCGCTCTCCGGTTCCATCACCCACGTGCGCGCCGAGGAGTTCTCCGACATCCGCACCTACGGTGCCCCGGACGTGATCCGGGACTGGATGCTCTTCGGACGCACCCCCGAGGAGGCCCGCACCAGCATCATGGCCGACGCCCTCGGCGCCGGGTTCCGCCAGTCGGTCAACATGGTGGCGGACGAACTGGGGTTCGCGATCGACCCGGAGATCCGGACCACCCACGAGATGGCGGTGGCGACTGAGCCCATCGAGTCGCCGATCGGCGTCATCGAACCCGGGTTCGTCGCGGCCCAGCGGTTCCTGTGGGAGGCCACCGTCGACGGGGAGGTCGTCATCTCGGCTCGGGTCAACTGGCTCATGGGCGACGAGCACCTCGACCCGGCGTGGACCTGGGGCCCCGAGGGTGAACGGTTCGAGGTGGAGGTCACCGGCGATCCTTCGTGCCTCACCACCTTCCGGAAGCTCCACCCGCACTCCATCGAGGAGGGGCTGCGTCGCAATCCCGGGGTGGTCGCGACCGCCATGCACTGCGTGAACGCCGTGCCCTACGTCTGTGCGGCGGCACCCGGGCTCCTCACGTACCTCGAGATGCCGCTCGTCGCGGGACGGGCCGCACCGCACCTGCATCGATCCGTGCGGCAGCCGTGATCCTCGACCGCTTCCGGCTCGACGACCGGGTCGCCATCGTCACGGGGGCCGGGCTCGGCATCGGCCGGGGCATCGCCATCGGGCTCGCCGAGGCCGGTGCCGACGTGGTGCTCGCGGCTCGGACGGCCTCCGACCTCGAGGAGGTCGCGTTCCGCGTGCGCGAGGCGGGTCGCCGAGCACTCGTCGTGCCGACGGACGTCACGGTCGAGGCCGACCTCGAGCGTCTCGTCGCCACGACGGTGGAGCGGTTCGGTCGCATCGACGCCGTGGTCAACAACGCGGGCGGCGCGATGCCTCGTGCTGCGCTCGACACGAGTGAGGGGTTCCTCGAGCGCACCTTCCACTTCAACGTGACTGCGCCGTTCACGCTCACGAAGCTCGCAGCCCGGGCGATGGTCGACACCGTCGGCCACGGAGCAGTGGTCAACATCTCGTCTCGTTCGGCGAGCATGACCCAGACCGGGTTCGTCGCGTACGGCACGGCCAAGGCTGCGCTCGACCGGCTGACCCGCAACATGGCGCCGGAGTTGGCGCCGCGGGTGCGGCTCAACGCCATCGACGTCGGGGGCGTCGCCACCCGCTCGCTCGAGGTCGTGCTCACCGACGACGAACTCCGGGGCCAGTTCGAGGCGGGAACGCCGATGCGCCGTCCGGGCGAACCCGAGGACATCGCGTGTGCGGTGCTCTACCTCATCTCGGACGCGTCGTCCTGGGTGACCGGCAAGGTCTTCGAGGTCGACGGCGGAACGGAGAGTCCGGCGATCACCGTCCCGACGCCACCCCTCGAGCCCTCGTGATCTCCGGCAACGGGCTCACGGTCGAGATCGGGCACCGAGCGCTGCTGCGGGACGCCTCGTTCCTCGTCGCCACGGGCGAGAAGGTCGGGCTCGTCGGCCGGAACGGCACGGGGAAGTCGACGCTCATCTCCGTGCTCGTCGGGGAGACGGCCCCCGAGGTGAGGACCCTCGGTGAGGTCCGGACCATGGGCGCACTCGGCTACCTGCCTCAGGTTCCCCGCGCCGAAGGCCTCGGCGTGGATCCGCTCGGCTTCTCCCACGTCCTGAGCGGCCGGGGGCTCGATCGCCTCGACGAGGAGGTGACCGCTGCACGCGACGCGATGGCCGCGGACCCCTCGGCCGAACACATCGAACGGTTCACCGCGCTCGAGGAGGAGTACGGCAACCGAGGCGGGTACGAGGCGGAAGCGACCATGGCCCGGCTCGCCGATGGTCTGGGGCTACGGCAGGACCTGCTCTTCGCCGACATCACCTCGCTGTCGGGCGGGCAGCGCCGCCGGGTGGACATCATCCGCCTGCTGTTCCAGCAACCTGAGGTCATGATCCTCGACGAGCCCACGAACCACCTCGACGCAGACGCCAAGCGCTGGCTCATGGATAAGCTCGCAGCATTCGGCGGCACGATGCTCGTGATCAGCCACGACCTCGAACTGCTCGATCGATCGATCGACAAGGTGCTGCACCTGCAGGACGGCCGACTCACGGAGTACCGGGGCAACTACACCTCGTTCACGGTGCGCCTCGGTGAGGACATCGCCCAGCGCGAGAAGGCCGCCGCGCAGGAAGCCCGAGAGATCAAGCGACTCTCGACCCTTGCGGACACGATGCGAGGGCAGACGGAGAAGCGGGCCAAGACCGCGAAGGCGTTGGATCGTCGTGTCGAACGTCTCGAAGCGAACCGAACGGAGGTCCGACGGGCCGAGCGAGCGGTGCGCCTCAAGCTGCCGACACCGACGCGATCCGGCGCCACACCGCTCGAGGTCGAGGGTCTCGCGGTTCGGTACGGATCGCTCGACGTGCTGCGTCGGGTCGGGTTCTCCGTCCACCGCGGGGAGCGGATCGCCGTCGTGGGCCGCAACGGGGCTGGGAAGTCGAGCCTGCTGCGCTGCCTCGCCGGCGTGCAGGCGCCCTCGGCCGGTTCGGTGCGGCTCGGCGCGAACGTCAACCTCGGCTACTTCGCCCAGGAGCACGAGCAGATCGATCAGGACGCCACGAGCCTCGACAACGTGGACGACTCCGTGCTGCGGCTCGAATCGGAACGCCGCGCGCTCCTCGGTTCGTTCGGGCTGAGTGGTGCGGCGATGGACCAGCCCGCATCGAGCCTGTCGGGCGGGGAGCGGGCGAAACTCGGTCTGGCGATGCTGTCAGCGGGGCGATCCAACCTGCTGGTGCTCGACGAACCGACGAACAACCTCGACCCGGCCTCGGTGGAGGCGGTCGGCCACATGTTCCGGCAGTGGGAGGGGACGATCGTCGTGGTGAGCCATGAACCCGCCTTCGTCGAGGCCCTCGAGCCGACCCACTGCCTCCGGCTCCCGGATGAGCGCTACGACCACTGGCGGGACGAGGACCTCGACCTCGTCGCCATGCGCTGAACCGCGGTGCCCCTCGCGGCTACCGTGCGGCCGTGCGGCCGGGGATGAGCGGACGGATTCGGGTGGTGATCGGGCTCGTCGCCTGGCTCACCGTCGCACAGGCGGGCTTCGCCCCGCAGGTCGGATCGCTCATCGATCCCCGACCGGTGGCGAACCTCGCACACGCGGGTGGTGACCTCGAGGCGCCGCACAGCACGCTGTACGCGATGCGCACCGCGATCGAGGCGGGTGCGGACATCATCGACCTCGACCTTCGCGTCAGCGCCGACGGCGTCATCATGGTGCAGCACGACGAGACGGTCGATCGGCTCACTGGGGCCTCGGGTGCGGTCACCTCCTACACGGCCGCTCAACTCCGGGCGATGGACAACGCCTACTGGTTCGTCCCGAACTGCTGGTCATGCCACGACCGTGATCCGTCGGAGTACCGGCTGCGCGGAGTCCGAACCGGTTCGGTGCCACCGCCTGCGGGTGCCACCGCCGACGAGTTCGGAATCCCGACGCTCGAGGAGGTGGTCCAACGGTTCCCGGACCGCCGCCTCAACGTGGAGATCAAGGATGGGATCCCCGGCGCCGAGGCGCTCGCTGCGTTCATCGCGACGCACGGACCGGCCGATCGCTACATCGTGCTCGCCTTCGATGACGCGACGGTGCAACGGTTCCACGAGCTGGCGCCCGACGTACCGGTCGGTCCGGGTCTCCAGACGGTCACGACGTGGTTCGGCACGCGCGGGCCGCTCCCGCCGTACCGCTACCTCGAGGTTCCGCCGGTCTACGGTGCGATCGAGGTCGTGACGCCGAAGTTCGTGGCGGACGCACACGCCGCCGGCCTGAAGGTCTACGTCTGGTTCAACGGAACCGACGACGACGTCCCCGAGGTGTGGCAACGGTTGCTCGCGATGGGCGTCGACGGCCTCGACACGGCGCGTCCGGCCGCGGCGGAGCCGTACATCGCAGCCGAGAACGCCCGCCGGGCGGCTCAGGCCGTGGCGCCCACGACGACGGTCCCGGCTCCACTCGTGCCGGTGCTGCCGGCCACCGGTGGAACCCCGTTCGGACTGGCCGCGCTCGGGCTGGGGCTGCTCATCTCCGGGATGGGGCTCCGGCGATCCGTCGGCCGCTCGTGACCGCGAGCGGAGACCCCGACCGCCACCGATCCCTCTCGCTCCTCCGGCGCGAACCGGCCCTGCTGCGTCTGCTCGGCGGTGCTGCGATCAGCGGGATGGCGGACTGGTGCTACGGGGTGGTGCTCCTCGTGTGGATCACGTCGGAGACCCATGCGAGCCCGGCGTGGATCGCCGCAGCTACGGTCGCCCGCCTCCTGCCCTACGCGATCGCCTCGCCGATCGGCGGCGCGATCGCCGACCGGTACGACGCCCGACGCCTGCTCGTCTCGGCGAGCGTGCTCCGAGCGGGACTCCTCCTCGCGCTCGCGTGGGTGACCGCCATCGACGGACCCATCCCGCTCGCGCTCGGGCTCGTCGTGATCGCCGAAGCGGTCGGCGCGGCGTACCGGCCCACCGTGCTGAGCGTGATCCCGGGTCTCGTTTCGGAACGGGAGACCGCAACGGCGAACTCCACGTTCGGTGGTGTCATGCAGGTATCCCTGCTCGTGGGTCCAGCGGTCGCGGCCGCCGGACTGGCAGCGGGTGATCCCGATCAGGTGCTGCTCGTCACCGCGGCCGCCCTCATCGTCAGCGCGCTCACCGTCCCCCGGCTCACCGGGATGCGGTTCGAGGACGCAGCTGTCAACGGGTCGATCGGTCGGAGCCTGCTCGAAGGCGTGCGGGCCCTCGCCCGTGCGCCCGGTGCGCCCTACGTGCTCATGCTCGTGGCCGTGAGCGAGTTCGTCTTCGGCGCCGAGGGGGTCGCCCAGGTCCTGATCGCGGCGGACCGGTTGGGCCGTCCGGCGAGCGTCGGCATCCTCGTCGCCGCGGTGGGCCTCGGCGGCCTGATCGCTGCGCCCGTGGTGCCGAGGGTCGCCGAACGCCCGCGCCTCGTCGGCCCCTTCGTCCTCGCCAACCTGCTCGGAGCGATCCCGCTCATGCTGCTGAGCCTGCCCCGCAGCGTGGGCGGAGCGGTGGTCATCCTGCTCGCCGAGGGTTGCGGCGTCATCGCCTACGAGGTGCTGCTCATCACGCTCCTCCAACGCATCGTGCCCCGCAGCCTGCTCGGGCGGGTCTTCGGTCTGCAGGGCAGCCTCGTGATCGGCTCCCAGGTGCTCGGCGCCATGTGCGCACCCTTCATCATCGGAGCCCTCGGCCTCGAGGCCGGGATCGTCGTCATCGGGGGGTCCCTCGCGGTGGCGAGCGTCGCGCTCTGGCGTCCGATGGCCCGCGCCGACGCCGCAAGCGCTTCGTATGCCCGCCGTTGGGCCCCGTACGTCGCGGTGCTCCGAGGTCTCCCGATCCTCGACGGGGTCCCGCAGGCCCTGCTCGAACAGGTCGCGGAATCCGTGGTCGAACGCAGGACCCAGCCGGGCGAGATCCTCATCCAGGAGGGCGATGAGGCGGACGTGCTCTACGTGGTCCGGGAGGGCACCTTCGAAGCGGTCACCGTCGAACCGGGCGGTGGCGAACGCCTCCTGAGCCGCATGGGACCGGCTGCGTGGTTCGGGGAGATCGGCCTCCTCGGCCGCAGACCGCGGACGGCGACGGTGCGGGCCACGTCGGTCGGAACCGTATGGGTCATCCCGGGTGAGGTGTTCCTCGATGCGGTGGAGGGAGGGCCCGCCATCGCCGATCCGCTCCAGCGAACCATGCTGCGTCGACTCGCAAACCACGGCGGAGCCGCGGCCTGACCGCTTTGGTCGACCGATACCGGCTGTGACACGATGCCAGCGTGTTCGACGACATCGTGGAGGCGAACCGCCGGTACGCCGAAGGGTTCTCGCTCGCGGGGCTCGAGGCGCGGGCGCGGCGAGGCCTCGCCGTGGTGACGTGCATCGACTCCCGGATCGAACCGTTGGCCATGCTCGGCCTCGCTCCGGGTGACGCGAAGATCATCCGGAACGCGGGGGGACGGGTCAGCGAGGACGCGGTTCGGTCGCTCATCCTCGCGACCAACCTGCTCGGCGTCGACCGGATCTGCGTGGTCCAGCACACACGCTGTGCGATGGTCGGAACCACGAACGAGGAGATCCGGAGTCGGTTGCCCGACGACGATGGCTCCACCTCGGCGGCCTGGGACTTCCTGCCGATCGGCGACCAGGAGGCGGTGCTGCGCGCCGACGTCGACCGCCTGCGGATGGAGACCCTGCTGGCCCCGGGTACCTCGTTCGCTGGTTTCGTCTACGACGTCGACACCGGACACGTCCACGAAGTCGACGTGTGAGTACTGCCCCGGTACCGGATCCGACGGAACTCGAGGATCGGCTCCGGGCTGAGATGGCACGGGTTGCCCCCGGTTTCGACGCGACCGGACTCCGCGAGGTGGACGGCGGTTGGGACAACCGGGTGTTCCGACTCGGGGAGGACCACGCCGTGCGCGTGCCGCGACGCCCCGAGGCCGAGCGCCTGATCCTCCACGAGCTGCGGTGGCTGCCCGAGCTCGCGCCGATGCTGCCGGTTCGCGTCCCGGAACCGGTGTCCGGGTTCCCCCCGAGCGAGGCGATCCCGGTGCCGTGGGCCATCGTCTCGTGGTGTCCGGGTCTCGCCCTCGACCGCGAAGGCTCACGTATCGGGCACGATCGGGCGACGGTGCTCGCGGCTGCGCTCCGTGCGCTCCGGCGGCCGGCTGCTCCGGACGCACCCGCCAACCCGTACCGCGGGGTGCCGTTGCAGGAACGCGACGCCCGAGCGCGAGCCGCACTCGCCGGACTGCCGGCCGGCCGTCGGCAGCACCTCGCCCGGCGGTGGGAGCAGGCGCTCGCCGCCGATGGATGGACCGGACCCGCGACGTGGATCCACGGTGACCTGCATCCCGGGAACCTCGTCGTCTCAGGTGCCGACCTGACCGCCATCATCGATTGGGGAGACCTCGCAGCCGGAGATCCGGCGACCGACCTGTCGGTCGCCTGGACGGCCTGCGACGCGGATGGGCGCGGCGTGCTCCGGGATGTGATCCGTCCGACGGAGGCCGAGTGGACGCGCGCCATGGGCAATGCGTTGGCACACGGACTCGCCTGCATCGGGAGCCACCATGGCGACGACCGGGTGCGGGCCATCGGGGAGGCGACGCTGCGCGAGGTCGAGGGCCAGTGACGGAATGGGTCCTTGGGCCTGCCTCATCCGGACCGATGGCGTTGGCCGCGCTCGGTGGTCGCCGCGTCCCGCACCGTCATGAGCGGCGGTAGCCTGACCCCCGTACGGGTCGACGATCGGACCCGGATGCTCACGGGGGGGAACGGGGTGCGGGTTCGGTTCGGCGCGACGCTCGGAACGCTGACGACCACGGTCGCGTTGTGCACGGGTCCGCTCGTGGCCGTCCAGTCGGCACCTGCAGGGGCTGTCGTGACGACTCCGTCAGCCCCCACGATCGCTGCGGGTGGCGCACATACGTGCGCCACAGTTTCAGGCGGCCTCGTGATCTGCTGGGGTAAGAACACCTACGGACAGCTCGGCGACGGAACGGTCTCGCCGCGGCTGACGCCGGTGAGCGTCGCGAACCTCACCGGCGCAGTTGCAGTCGGGGCCGGCGACAATCACTCGTGCGCGGTGCGGTTCAACGGAGCGGTGCTGTGTTGGGGGGCAAACTCGGCCGGTCAGCTCGGCGACGGTACCAATACCAACCGTCGGTACCCCACGGCAGTGAGTGGAGTGTCGAGCGCGGTGGCGGTGGTCGCCGGTTTGGCCCATTCCTGCGCGTTGCTCGGCTCGGGCAGCGTGGTGTGCTGGGGGCAGAACACGTATGGGCAGCTAGGAGACGGAACCAATAACAGCCGAAATACCCCCGGCGGCGAGGTTGTTCTCGGTCAACGGGCCGTGGCGGTCTCGGCAGGGAACACGTTCACGTGCGCGGTGCTCGAAGACGGCACCGGACGGTGCTGGGGCGGGAACTCGCAGGGACAGTTGGGGAACAACTCGACGACCGGCTTCAACCTCCCCCAGTTCGTGTCCGGGATGTCCGGGGCGGTGTCGATCGCCTCGGGGTCGCGCCACTCCTGTGCCGGGTTGGCGGATGGTTCGGCTGTCTGCTGGG
This sequence comes from Actinomycetes bacterium, assembly GCA_046075855.1. GTDB lineage: Bacteria > Actinomycetota > Acidimicrobiia > IMCC26256 > IMCC26256 > IMCC26256. Next base: position 9,435 of record JBJTQX010000088.1, on the reverse strand, counting down.
GAGACAACTCCACGTTCCAAATTGGCAACAACCTCAGTGCGGACGCCCGTGTTCCCGTGGCGGTCAGCGGCCTTACAGGTGTTCGGTCGCTGTCAGCTGGATCGAGGCATACCTGCGCTCTCCGCACGATCGGGTCGATGGTCTGCTGGGGCGACAACTTCTCTGGACGCCTCGGCGACGGCTCGACGCTGAGTTCGTCCTCGCCCGTCACTGCGGTAGGCGTCACCAATGGAGTCGAGCCTGCGCTCGGGACCGACCACTCTTGCGTCCGAGGATCCGACGGCTTCGTGATGTGTTGGGGTCTGAACCTCGACGCACAGGTGGGGGACGGAACAACTACGGACCGCTACGTGCCGACCCGCGTGCAAGGCTTCCAGGCAGGCGCGGGCGGATTCACCGGGGTCACGCCGTTCCGTTTGCTCGACACTCGGGCAGTCGGTGGCGGAGCGTGTATCGGAGCGGCCGCTCGGACGGTCACGGTGGCAGGTGTGGATGGGAGCGGCGTCCCGGCGACAGCCGCAGCCGTCGCGCTCAACGTGACCGTGACTAACGCGAAGAGCGGCGGGTTCCTCACTGTGTACCCATCGGGCACTCCGCTGCCGCTGGCTTCAAACCTGAACTTCATTGCGAAGCAGACAGTCGCGAACAACGCAACGGTCGCCGTCAGCAGCGACGGGCAGATCGACGTGTACGCGAACGCTGGATGTCCTGACGCAATTGTAGATGTGGTGGGGTTCTTCTCCGCGGGTGCACCGAACGGCGGCGGGTTCCAGGGCATCGCACCCGTGCGTATCTTCGACACGCGCGGCATCTACAACGCCCCGTGCATCACAGGGAGCCGGGACATCCAGATCACACCGTCAGCTGCCGGGGTCCCGGCTGATGCGGTCGCGGTCGCGCTCAACGTCACGGCGGTTACCCCATCGGCTGCTGGGTTCCTCACTGTGTACCCGACCGGAGTTCCTCGACCAACGTCCTCGACGCTCAACTACACCACCGGATCGATCGTCCCGAACGGAACCACGGTCAAGATTGGGGGCGGGGGAAAGATCTCGGTGTACGCGCTCGCCGGGTGCCCTCAGGTGGTGGTCGACGTCGTTGGATGGTTCGTCGGTGGGAGTCCCGCACCGGGCGGCTTCGTGGGGCTGACTCCGTTCCGTTTGGCCGACACCAGGTCGGATGGAGGCTGCCTCAACCTGACCCGCACCTTCCAGGTAGCCGGAGTTCCCGGTAGTGGGGTGCCACTCAATGCAACCTCCGTGGCACTCAACGTGACCGCGGTTGGTGGTTTTGGCGCCGCCTACATCACTGCGTATCCGGCAGGCGTCGGCGCGCCAACCGCATCCACGGTGAACTTCCTCGCCGGACAGATCGTGGCCAACGGTGCACTCGTCAAGGTCGGGCTGTTCGCGGCCGACTCGTTCACCACGAACCAGGGCTGTCCGCACGTCGTGGTCGACGTGGTCGGCTACTTCGCCGGTACCACCTAGCCCCATCGCCCGACGTTGGTCCGGTGCTCCAGGCGGTGACTAGGGTTGCGCCGTTCTCGCCTCGGTCCCCGGGAGGCCACGTGCCGATCAACTACCTGACTCCCGTCGCCATGGTCCGCGACGCGGGCCGCAAGGGGCGAGGGGTCTTCGCCACCGCTCCGATCGCTGCCGGAACGACGGTTGCGGCCTTCGGGGGCCGCATGGCGCATCGGACGGAGTTCGAGCAGATGCCCGAGTACCGGCGGACCCACTCGCTCCAGATCGACGCGGATCTGTTCCTCGTGTGCCCGGAGGAGGAGGAGCCCGCCGACCTCTTCAACCACTCCTGCGAACCGAACTGTGGGATCGCGGGCAACGTCCTCCTCGTCGCGATGCGGGATGTTCCCGTCGGCGAGGAGCTCACCTTCGACTACGCGATGTCGGATGACGACGACTACGACGAATTCGTGTGCGCCTGCGGTGAACCCGGCTGCCGGGGCCTCGTGACCGGCGCGGACTGGCGTCGACCTGAGCTCCAGGACCGCTACCGCGGATGGTTCTCGAACCACATCGCTCGGAGGATCGAGGCCGAGGCCGACACCTTCGGCTGACCGGTCCGGGATCCCCGGACGGCAATCGGCGCATCCCTAGAATCCGGTGGTTCCGGAACGCGGCGATGGGGGACCGATGAACGGCAAGGTACGGATCGCGTTGGCCGAGGCCATCGGCACGATGATCCTGGTGGTCGGGGGTCCGGGTACGGCCATCCTGACGACCGGATACTTCACGACGCGTAAGGCGGCGGGGCTCGGGGTGCTCAAGACGCTGCCCGGCAACGTCGGCATCCTCGGCGTCTCGTTGGCCTTCGGGCTCGCCCTGCTGGTGGCGGCCTACGCCATCGGCAACATCTCGGGCTGCCACATCAACCCGGCCGTGACGATCGGCCTCTGGGTGATCGGGAAGACGGAACGGGCGCTCGTGCCGTTCTACGTGGTCGGCCAGGTGGTCGGTGGGGTGATCGGTGGGTTCATCATCTTCACCATCGCCCGGTCCAGCGACATCGCGTGGACCGCGAACCAAACCGGATTCGCATCGAACGGCTTCGACACCCACTCGCCCGGCGGGTTCTCGCTCGGCGCGGCCATCGTGGCCGAGGTGATCTTCACCGCGATCTTCGTCTTCATCATCGCGAGCACCACCCGCAGGTCCATGACCCCGGGCTTCACCGGGCTCGTCGTCGGACTCGCGCTCACGCTCATCCACCTCGTGCTCATCCCGATCGACAACGCCTCGGTGAATCCGGCACGTTCGCTGGCGACCGCGGTCTTCCAGCGAACCTGGGCGCTGGAGCAGCTCTGGGTCTTCATCGTCTTCCCGCTCATCGGGGGGATCCTCGGCGCCGTGGTGTGGCGGGCGCTCTGCCCGTCCGACGACGCCTGAGCGACCGGCCTCGGAGCGGATAGTGGAGAAGCTCGTTTACCTGCTCTGGGCCCCTCCGGGGTCCGGACCTGAGGATCACGCACGCATCGCGACCGCCCTCGCCGGCGAGCTGCTGGGCCTCGGTCCGCAGCGGCTCTGGATGCAGGTGGACGATGCCGACGCGCAGGTCCCGGTTCCGCTGCCCCCGCCTGAGGGGGAGGCGGTGCCGATGGGCGTGGTGTCCATCTGGCTGGATCGCTACGACGATCGAGCCCCGTTCGAGGCGGTGCTCCGGGCTCGGTGCTCGCAGATCGCCGGGTACCTCGTGCTCGAGAGCCTGTACACCGACTACGGCGGCAATCGACACTCCGGACCGAGGGACTGGCCGGACGGTGCGCGTTCGCCCGGGGTGACCATGGTGACGCTCATGGAACGTCCGGATCGGCTGAGTCCCGAGGAGTGGGTGACCCACTGGCACACGGTGCAGTCGCCGGTCTCCGAATCCATGCAACCCAGGACCCGCTACGTGCGGAACGAGGTGGTCCGTCCCGTGACCCCGGACGCTCCGCCGTACCGGGGGATCGTCGAGGAGTGCTGGCCGAGCGCAGAGCACGTCACGGATCCCATGCTGTTCTACTGCGCCGATGGCGATTCGGAGGTCATGGGGGCCAACCTGCGCGAGATGCTCTCGAGCGTCACCGCGTTCCTCGATCTCGACCGGATCCGCAGCATCACGATGAGCGAGTACCTGCTGAAGACCCGATGACGCAGGTCGGCGCACCTCGCGGCGGGGCGCGGGGCGCCGAGTCGGCGCTGATCGCCGCAACCGTCGCGGCGTTCGCATGGGGCGTCGGGCCGCTCGCGGTCCGCGGCATCGATGCGCCGGCTGCGCTCACCGCGTTCTGGCGGTTGTGGATCGCGGTGCCCATCGCGTGGTTGCTCGCCCGCTCGAGCGGTGGCTTGGACCTGCGGACCCTCCGTCGGGCGATCGTCCCGGGCGTGCTGTTCGCGCTCTCGCTCATGACCGGCTGGACCTCGATCCGCACGACGTCGGTGGCGAACGCCACGATCATTCCGGCCCTCCAACCGGTGCTCGTCCTCCTCGTGGCGAGCCGGATGTTCGGCGAGCGGATCCGCCGCCGGGACCTCGTGCTCGGTGGGTGCGGACTCGCCGGCGTCCTCACCTTCATCGCGGTCTCCAGCGACACCTCCGGGGCATCCCGCCGCGGCGACCTGTGGGCGGTGGCAGGCCTCATCGTGTGGGTCGCCTACTTCATCGAGACGAAACGGCTCCGGACCCGCCACGAGGACGTCCACACGTTGCCGCTCCTCGCGGGGGTGATGCTGATCGGGGCGATCACCATGACGCCCTACACCGTCGTGCTCGAGGGAGTTCCGAAGGCACTCGGAACGGTCGACTGGTTCCTCGTCCTCTTCATCGTCATCGTCCCCGGTTTCACGGGTCACGGCCTCATGACCTGGGCACAGCGTCACGCTCCGGTCACGCTCCTGTCGGTCGTGATGCTCCTGTCCCCGGTCGTGTCCGCCGTGGGTGCATGGATCCTGTTCGGGCAGACGTTGCTGCCCATGCAGTTCGTCGCCGGCGCGGTGGTGCTGGGCTCAGTCGCCGGAGTCGTCACCGGCCACCGCGGCGTGCCGGTCGAACCCGAGGTGGCCTGAAGCCGTTCAGTGAGCGGTGAACGCGTCGAGGATCCGTCCCCGCAGGCGAGCCTCACGCAGTCGTCGGGCCTCGCTGCGATCGGCACTGCGGGCGATGCCGCCCAACGCCCGAACCCCGATCCAGCGCAACGGCTCCGGTTCCCAGCGTCGCAGCCGGTGGCCCACCCAGGGCAACCGGGTCCGCTCCGTATCCAACCCGAGGATGAGTTCGGCGAGCGTCCGGCCGGCGAGGTTCGTCGTGGTGACGCCATCCCCGACGTAGCCACCGGCGTGGGCGAGACGCCGGTCGGATGTGATGCCGACCGAGGACTCCCAGTCGCGCGGTACGCCGACCGGCCCGCCCCAGCGGTGGGTGATGGTCGCCGCCGATACCGCGGGGAACATCTCGACGAGTGAGCGTTGCAGCCCGTCGAAGACCGACGGATCCCGGTCGAAGGCCGGTGTGATGCGCGAGCCGAAGTGGTAGGGCGCCCCCCGACCGCCGAATGCGATGCGACCGTCGGCAGTGCGCTGTGCGTAGATGAGGAGACGACGACCATCGGTGAGCGTCTCCGCGCCGGACCAGCCGATCTGCTCCCAGGTCGCCTCATCGAGTGGTTCGGTTGCGATCATGAGGGAGTACAGGGGAATGAGGTGCCGACGCCGCCCGGGGAGCGTGGCCGTCCACGCTTCCGTCGCGAGCACCACGGTGCCGGCTCGGATGGTTCCGTGCTCGGTGACGACCCTTCCCGGTTTGACGTCGAGTGCCCGGGTGCGTTCGTGGATCATGGCGCCGCGTGCCTCCAGCGCGTCCGCGAGTCCGGTCACGAGCCGGGCCGGGTCGACCCGGGCACAGTGCGGAGTGAACACCCCGAGGCGGGTTCCCGCGACGCGGATCCGTTGCCCGCAGGACGCGGCATCCTCGACGATCGAGTGTTCCGTTCCCAGCCCCCAGCGTCGGTCCTCGTCGACACCGGCGAGGACCCTCCGGTCCTGCGCGGGGTTGCGGGAGACCGTGAGGGTCCCGCCACGGAGGAACCGGGCGTCGATGCCTTCCCGCTGACAGGTGGTCTCGATGTCGTCGATCGCTCCCACCATCGCTCGGTGGTGCGCGACCACCGCCTCCGCGCCGCCGAGGCGATCCATCAGTGCCCGACTGCCGGCGAACAGCGCCGAGGCCCACCCGCCGTTGCGGCCCGACGCCCCGTAGCCGACGTGCTCCCGGTCGATGATGGCGACGCGGAGGTCAGGTTCGCGTTCGAGCAGCGCGTACGCGGTCCACAGGCCGGTGAAGCCGGCCCCGACGACGGCGACGTCGACCGAGAGGTCGCCGTCGAGGGCCGGCCGGGCCCGGAGCGACGATCGGATCCCATCGAGCCAGAGGCTGCGGCTGGCAAGGTGCTCGAGGCCCGGATCCACCCGGGCATCCTCGCAGAACCCGGCGCTAGCCTGCGCCCGTCACCCGACCGAAGGAGCCGCCGACGTGGGCCTGCCCGAACCGCCGCCCCTCGGCGCGCACGCGCTGCCGTCCGGCACGTTCGACGGTCGGGTCGTCATCGTCACGGGCGGTGGCACCGGGCTGGGCCGGGCCATCGCCCTCGAGTTCGGGCGGCTCGGGGCCCACGTGGTGATCGCCTCCCGTGGCGCCGATCACCGGGAGGCCGGCCTGGCCGCGCTCGCCGAGATCGGAGCCCGGGCCTCGGCGTATCCCTGTGATGTCCGCGATGCCGGAGCCGTCGCCGCGCTCTTCGATGCGGTGGCCGACGGGCCCGGACTGCCCGACGTCCTCGTCAACAACGCGGCCGGGAACTTCCCGGTACCCGCCGAGGACATGTCGCCCAATGCGTGGCGCGCGGTCGTCGACATCGTCCTCAACGGCACGTTCCTCTGCTCGCGGGAGTTCGGTCGCCGCCTCATGGACGCCGGACGATCGGGTTCGATCATCAACATCGGTGCCTCGTACGCGTGGACCGGCGGGCCCGGCTTCGCGCATTCCGCCGCGGCGAAAGCGGGGGTGAAGAACCTCACGGAGACGCTCGCAGTCGAGTGGAGCCCGTACGGCATCCGGGTCAACGGCCTCGTACCCGGTTTGTTCCCGCACGATGACGAGGTGGATGCGATCCGAGGTGTCCCTGAGCGCCACCGTTCGGACGCACGTCGGCAACCCGCGCTCCGAGTCGGGGTACCACGGGAGCTCGGGTGGGCCGCGACGTTCCTCGCCTCTCCGTACGCGGGGTTCGTGAGCGGGCACACGATGGTCGTCGACGGTGCGAACTGGCAGCGCCGAGCGATGCTCATGCCGGAGGTCGTGCCGGTACGCGAGCAGATGGGGCGTCCACCGTTCCGGCTCGAGCCCGAACCGGGGGGTGCACGGTGAGCCAGGATGGGACGGAGCAGCACCTCCGGGTCGACCACGACGGTCCCGTGGCCACCGTCACGCTCTGCCGACCGGAGAAACTCAACGCGTGGTCATGGGAATCCGCCCGCCAACTCGGAGCCGTCGCCGATGGGCTCCGGTTCGACGATTCGGTGCGCAGCGTCGTGCTCCGGGCCGAGGGGCGTGCGTTCTGCGCGGGAGTGGACCTGGGCATGCCGAGCGATCGGATCACCGGCCGCTCGCCGGCCGAGAAGGTCAGGAACTACTACGAGCGGTTCCGGTGGGTCCACGAGCGGTTCCGGGTGTTCTCCGACCTCCCACAACCGACGGTGGCCGCCATCCAGGGCTACTGCCTCGGAGCAGGATTCGAGATCGCGCTCATGTGCGACCTGCGCATCGCGGCTGCGGATGCGCAGTTCGCACTCCCCGAAGCTCAGGTGGGCGTGTCGATCGACGCGGGTGGGGATCTGCGGCTCGCCCACGAGATCGGCGCGGGCAATGCGAAGCTCCTCGCCCTCACGGGACGGCGCATCGATGCGGCGACTGCCCTGCGGCTCGGGTTGGTGCAGGAGGTGGTCGACCGGGATCGCCTCGACGAGACCGCGCTCGCCCTCGCGCACGAGATCGCCGCCAACGCACCGCTCGCCGTGCAGGGGATCAAGCGCACCATCAACGGCTTCGTGGAGCGAGGGTTCACCGAAGCCCTCCGATTCGAAGCCATGAGCGCAGCCGTCGAGTTCGTCTCCGACGACATGACGATCGGTTACGCCGCCAAGGCCAAGCGTGAAGCCGCCGAGTTCGAAGGGAAGTGATCGATCGTGCCGTTCCCGCGTGAGGAGATCGAGGAGGTCATGGCGCGGTACGTCGCCATGCGAGCGGCCATCGACGCCGGCGAGCGGGTGTGGACGGACCTCATCGAGTTCTACACGGAGGACGCGGTCTACATCGACCCGGCCTGGGGCCGGGTCGTGGGTCGCGACGCCATCCGCGCGTTCATGGTCGAGTCCATGCTCGGCCTCGAGGACTGGAAGTTCCCGGTGGAGTTCACGGCGATCGCAGGGGACGACGTGGCCGTGAAGTGGTTGCAGGTGCTCCCGGGACGTCGGCCCGACGGCGGGGAGTGGGTGCAGTCCGGGTGGTCGCGTCTCGTGTACGCGGGAGCAGGGGCCTTCCGGTACCAGGAGGACATGCTGAACATGTCGCACGTCATCGAGGACATGAGGGCCAGCGGGTGGCGACCGGGACCCGGGTTCACGCCGCCTCCGGCGACCCCGGATCGAGACATCACCGTCCCCGGGTCCTGACGCGGACGCTCAGCGATCGAGGATCGCCGCGAGGTGCTCGGCCAATTCGAGCGGACGGTCACCCTGGATCGAGTGTCCGGCACCATCGACGAGGATGACCTCGGCCTCCGGCTGTCGACGCAGGAGCTCAGCGACGTCCCCATCGTCGACCACGGGTGAGGTACTGCCGCGCAGGAGGGTCAGCGGTACCGCCAGCCGATCGACCGCGTCCCACAGCGATCCGAAGTCCGGCACCTCCGAGCCCTCCGGGAGATGGTTCCGGTCGTACCGCCACGCCCACGTGCCATCGGCCTGCGGTGCCGCGTTATGGAGCACGCCCCGACGCAGCGAGGACTCCTGGCGTGTCGGGTTGAACAGGATGGTGCGTTCGAGGATCTCGTCGAAGGACGCGAAGGTCTCCGGGCCGTTGATGAACGACGTGATCGCCGAGGCCTTGTCGCGGGTCACGCCCGGGGTGATGTCGACGAGCACGAGCTGACGGACCAGGCTCGGGTACGCGTCGGTGAGCGAGAGCGCTGTGAGCCCCCCGAGCGACATCCCGACGATGGCTCGCGCGTCCGGAGCGAGGGCGTGGACGGCGGCGGCCACCGCGTGGGCGTTCTCCGCGGGCCAGTACGCCCGGTCCTCCCGCCAGTCCGAGTGCCCATGGCCGGGGAGATCGATGGCCACGAGCGGTCGATCGAGGGCGAGGGCGACGGTGTCCCACGTGTGCGCGTTCTGTGCGCCGCCGTGGAGCAGCACGACCTCCGGGGGCCCCGCACCCCATACGATCGCGGAGACCCGACGTCCGGGGGCCACCTCCACCTGCGTGCGGCGCACCGTCACCCGGGCCGGGGTCGGCAGGCCGAACTCCGCCGCGTTCTCGTGGAGGAGTCCGAACTCGTCGTAGGCGTGTTCCACGTGGGCGAACGTAGCCGCAGGATGCCCCGGTCGCCGCGACAGCCCCGTAGCATCGGGGTCCCATGCGCATCGCTCCCGCCACCTACCGACGGATCTGCGTCGCGGCGGCCGTCCTCGTCGCCGTCATCATCGTGACCGGGGCCGCCGTGCGGCTCACCGGTTCGGGTCTCGGTTGCCCGTCGTGGCCGAACTGCTCGGAGGGTCGTCTCACGCCGCACTCCGCCACCTCGTACCACGCCATGGTGGAGTTCGTGAACCGCACCTTCACCGGTCTCGTAGCGGTCGGGGTGATCGCGGCCGTCCTCGG
>JBJTQX010000087.1:0-13316 GCA_046075855.1 Actinomycetes bacterium | reverse complement strand
GCCGAGGAGATCGCCTCGGTGGCGCTCTTCCTCGCGTCCGACGACTCGTCCTTCGTGAGCGGTACCGCGATCCCGGTCGACGGTGGGTACACGGCCGGGCATCGCCACGGGGTCTCGGAGCTGCTCGGCCTCGCCTGACGGCCGGCGCCGGGCGTGCGAGGATGACGGGATGCAGGAGCGGGAAGCGGACTTCACGACGCACTCGGGCCTCGAGGTGGACCCGGTCTACGGTGCGCCGGGGTCCGAGGTGCCCGGCGAGTACCCGTACACGCGGGGGCCCTACGGCTCCATGTACCGGTCGAAGCTCTGGACGATGCGGATGTTCGCGGGCTTCGGCACCGCGCCCGACACGAACCGGCGCTTCCACGACCTGCTCGCAGCGGGCGGGACGGGCCTGTCCACCGCGTACGACCTGCCGACGCTCATGGGGCGGGACTCCGACGATCCGCTGAGCCTCGGCGAGGTCGGCAAGTGCGGGGTCGCGGTCGACACCCTCGCCGACGTGGAGGACCTCTACAACGGCATCGACCTCGGGACCGTCACCACGTCGATGACGATCAACTGCGCGGCACCGATCCTGCTCGCCATGTACGTGGCCGCGGGCGAGGCCTCGGGGACCCCGCGGGCCGCGCTCGGTGGAACCCTCCAGAACGACATGTTCAAGGAGTACCAGGCCCAGAAGGAGTACTACTTCCCGCCGCGGCCCAGCCTCCGGCTCGTGACCGACGTGGTGGAGTTCTGCGCGAACGAGATGCCGCGGTTCCACCCGGTGTCCATCTCCGGCTACCACATCCGCGAGGCCGGCTCGACCGCGGTGCAGGAGCTCGCGTTCACGCTCGCCAACGGCTTCGCCTACGTGGAGGCGGCGCTCGCCCGCGGGCTCGCGGTGGACGAGTTCGCGCCGCGGCTTTCGTTCTTCTTCAACGCGCACGTCGACTTCTTCGAGGAGATCGCGAAGTACCGCGCGGCTCGGCGCATCTGGGCCCGCTGGCTGCGCGACCGCTACGGGGCGACCGACCCGCGCTCGATGCAGCTGCGGTTCCACACGCAGACCGCAGGCGTCTCGCTCACCGCGCAGCAGCCCGAGATCAACCTCGTCCGAACTGCCATCGAGGCGCTCGCCGGGGTACTCGGCGGCACGCAGAGCCTCCACACGAACTCCTTCGACGAGGCGCTCGCGCTCCCGTCGGACCGGGCGGCCCGCCTCGCGCTGCGCACCCAGCAGGTCATCGCGCACGAGTCGCGGGTGGCCAACGTGGCCGACCCGCTCGGCGGTTCGTGGTACGTCGAGGCGCTCACCGACGAGACCGAGCGCCTCGCCGAGGAGGTGTTCGCGCACCTCGACGAGGTGGGCGACGGCTCCCTGCTCGAGGGGGTGCTGCGCGAGATCGACTCCGGCTGGTTCATGGGCGAGATCGCGGACGCCGCGTACGAGCTCGAGCGCAAGCTGAACGACGGCCGTCACGTGATCGTCGGGGTCAACGACTTCACCGAGGGCAACGAGGACGTCGCCCCCGACCTCCTGCTCATCGGACCGCAGTACGAGGACAAGCAGCTGGCCCGTCTCGCCGAGGTGAAGCGAGCCCGTGATGGCGACGCAGTGGCCACCGCGCTCGCCGCGGTGCGGGCGGTGGCGGCCACCGAGGCCAACACGATGCCGGCCATCCTCGGCGCGGTGCGGGCCCGGGCCACCGTCGGCGAGATCATGGACAGCCTCGCCGAGGAGTTCGGTCGTTACCGGGAGACGCCCGTCCTGTGATGACCGAGGCTGAGCTCGCCGTCGCCCGGCGGGTGAAGGGGTTCATGCCCGAGGACGAGGGGCTCGCCCTCCACGAGGCGGGCCTCGCCGGCGGCGAGGTCGGCCCACTGCTCGAGATCGGGTCGTACTGCGGCAAGTCCGCGGTCTACCTCGGCTCCGCGGCCCGGGCGCGGGGGACCGTGCTCTACACGATCGACCACCACCGGGGTTCCGAGGAGAACCAGGCGGGCTGGGAGCACCACGATCCCGAGGTGGTCGACCCGGCGACGGGCCGCATGGACACGCTCCCGTACTTCCGGCGCACGATCGAGGCGGCCGGACTCGAGGGCGCGGTCGTGGCGGTCATCGGCGACTCGCCGACGGTCGGCGCGCACTGGGCCACGCCCGTGGGCTTCCTCTTCATCGACGGCGGCCACGCCGAGGACGTCGCGATGGCCGACTACGACATGTGGGCGCACCGGGTGCTGCCCGGCGGCGTGCTCGCGATCCACGACTGCTTCGAGGACCCGGCTGACGGCGGCCAGGCCCCGTTCCACGTGTGGGAGCGCGCGGTGCGCGAGGGCTTCGAGCCCATCGCCACGACCGGCAGCCTCCGGGTGCTCCGCGCGCCCCGCTGAGGCGATGCCGGCCGACCGAGCGCTGCCCCGGTGGTACGAGGACGCGAAGCTCGGTGTGTTCGTGCACTGGGGGCTCTACTCGGTGCCCGCGTGGGCCCCGCGCACGCCCGACGTCCAGCGCCTGCTCCACGACGAGGGGCCGCGGGCGATGCTCCGGGACATGCCGTACGCCGAGTGGTACCGGAACACTGTGGCGATCCAGGGTTCGCCGACCCAGCGCCACCACCGTGCGACCTACGGCCCGGACGCGGCGTACGACGACTTCCGCTCGGTGTTCGACGAGGCGAGCGAGGGCGCTGACGTCGACGCGCTCGCCGCGCTCGCCGAGGACGCGGGCGCCGGGTACCTCGTGCTCACCACGAAGCATGCCGACGGGTTCTCGCTCTGGCCCTCGGCGGTGCCGCACCCGGTGGCGGGTGCGTACCACGCGCGCCGTGATCTCGTCGGGGCCGTGACCGACGCGGTGCGGGCCCGTGGGCTGCAGATGGGTCTCTACTACTGCGCTGGCTATGACTGGGCATACACCGACCGGGTCATGCGGCGGGGTGCCGACCTGCTCCTCGCCATCCCGACGTCTCCCGAGTACGAACGCTTCGCCGCGGCCCAGGTGCGGGACCTCGTGGCGCGGTACCGCCCCTCGATCCTCTGGGGCGACGTGGCGTGGCCGGTCGGTGACCTGCTCGAGGACCTCATCGCCGACTACCGCGCCGCGGTCCCCGACGGGGTGGTGAACGATCGGTGGGCGGTCCTGCCCGGACTCGACGGGCGGGTGCGTCGGGTGCTGCTCGCCGGGGTGGGGCGCATCGCCGAGGCGTGCTGGTCACGCCTCCCGGAGGCTCGCCGCCGCCTCGCCTTCCCGCCCTCGACGGTCCGCGACTTCACCACGCCCGAGTACGAGATCCCGGAGGGCATCCAGGTCGAGAAGTGGGAGGCGGTGCGGGGCGTCGGTCGTTCGTTCGGGTTGAACCGCAACGAGGAGGGTGCGGGGATCCTGACCACCCCCGCGCTCGTGCGGCTGCTCTGCGACGTGGTCGCCCGCAACGGGAACCTGCTCATCGGCGTGGGTCCCGACGCCGGCGGTGCGGTGCCCGAGGTGCAGGCCGCACCGCTGCGCGGGCTCGGTGGGTGGCTGCGGGTCAACGGCGACGCGATCCGGGGCAGCCGGCCCTGGTTCGACGGACCGGGCATCGATCGGGACCCGTCGGTGCGCTACGTCGTGGCCGAGGGTTCGGTGCACGCGCTCGTCGACGACCGCGCGGGAACCGAGGTGCACCTCCCCGGCCTGCGCCCGGGTTCCTTCGAGACCGCACACCTCCTCGCGACGGGTGGCGCGCTCGAGGTCCGGGGCGACGCGGGCGAGGTCTCCGTCCTGCTCCCGGACCGTCGACCCGCCGAACCCGTGCACGTGGTGCGCCTCGGTCCGGGCGCCCGGGCCACCTGAGTTCCGGCACGGAGGATCCGAGGTGTGCGAACCTCGGCACCGACCGAGGGGGCGCACGTGGCGTACGAACCGACCTGGGAGTCCGTGCGGCAGCACCCGCTGCCCGACTGGTACGAGGACGCGAAGCTCGGCGTGTTCGTGCACTGGGGCCTGTACTCGGTGCCGGGGTGGGCGCCGCAGGTGCCCGACATCCAGACGATGCTGGTCTCGGACGGCCCGGCGCGGATGCTGAGCCACAACCCGTACGCCGAGTGGTACCGCAACACCATGCGGGTCCCGGGGTCTCCGACCGAGCGCCACCACCGCGAGACCTACGGCGCGGACTTCGCCTACGACGATTTCATCCCGATGTTCGACGCGGGGACGGCCCACTGTGACCTCGACGCGATCGCGGGGCTCGCCGCGGAGGCGGGCGCGGGCTACGTGGTGCTCACCACGAAGCACCACGAGGGGTTCGCGCTCTGGCCGTCGGCGGTGCCGCACCCGGTGAAGGGGGAGTACCACGCGCGCCGCGACCTCGTGGGTGGACTCACCGACGCGGTGCGCGCTCGCGGCCTGCGGATGGGCTTCTACTACTCGGGGGGGTGGGACTGGCCGTACAACGAGGTCCTGCTGCGCCACGGGGCGGACATCGTGCTCGCGACCCCTGACGACCCGCGGTACCTCGAGTACGTCACGGCGCACTGGCGCGAGCTCATCGCCCGCTACGAGCCCTCGCTCATGTGGAACGACATCGGCTGGCCCCGTGACGAGGACCTCGCCGGACTCTTCGCCCGCTACTACGACGCGGTGCCCGACGGGGTCATCAACGATCGGTGGGTGCAGCCGACGTTCAAGGCCAACCGGGTGAGCATCGCCCTGCTGCGTGCGGCGGGCCGCACCGTGGAGGCGTTCTGGCGGTTCATCCCGGCCGATCGCAAGCGGCTCACCTTCCCAGGGGCTCGCTGGTACGACTTCTCCACGCCGGAGTACGAGAGCCTGCCGGACATCCGGGAGAAGAAGTGGGAATCGACCCGGGGGGTCGGCCACTCGTTCGGGGCCAACCGCAACGAACGGCCCGAGGACATCGTCACGGCGACCGAACTCATCCGTTCGCTGTGCGACATCGTGGCGAAGAACGGGAACCTGCTCATCGGCGTCGGCCCCGACGGGTCCGGCGCGATCCCCGAGGTGCAGGCGGCCCCGCTGCGCGGGCTGGGTGCGTGGATGGCCGGCAACGGCGACGCGCTGCGGGGCACGCGGCCCTGGGTGACCTCATCGGCGGAGACCGACGACGGCACGGCGGTGAGGTTCACCGTGCGCGATGGGGTGGTGCACGCGCTCGTCCTCGGGCGCCCCGGTGCGGCGACCTTCACGGTCGGCGGGATCGACGCGGCGACGGTGGGGGAGGCCACGCTGCTCGCGACCGGTGCCGCCATCGAACGCGGCCAGCGGGATGGCGTGCTCACCCTGACTCTGCCCGACGCGACGCCCGACGATGCGGCGTACGCGATCCGTCTCGGGTCGGGCGTGCAGCGACTCGGGTAGCGTCCGCGTCCGTCGTCGAGACGAGCGGGGAGCGTGATGGTGGCGGACTACGTGGTGGTCGGCGGCGGGTCGGCGGGTGCGGTCCTGGCTGCGCGCCTGTCCGAGGATCCGGGGACGACCGTGACGCTCATCGAGGCCGGCGGGGCGCCGAAGCAGATGGAGGCGGGGATCCCCGCCGCCTTCTCGAAGCTGTTCAAGGGACCGCTCGACTGGGATCTGTCCACCGTGCCGCAGCCCGCCCTCGATGGGCGCGCGCTCTACTGGCCGCGAGGGCGGGCGCTCGGGGGCTCCTCGGTCATCAACGCCATGATGTGGGTGCGCGGTCACCGGGCCGACTACGACGCGTGGCGCGACGCCGGATGTGCGGGCTGGGGGTACGACGACGTGCTGCCCTACTTCCAGCGGGCGGAACGCCGATCCCCGGACGACGGGGACGGAGCCCACGGCACCGAGGGTCCGCTCCACATCCAGGACCACCGGGACCCCAACGTCACGACGGCCGCGTTCCTCGAGGCCTGCGCGGAGATCGGCCTCGAACGCAAGCCCCACCACAACACCGGGGACCACGAGGGGTACGCGCCGACGATCGTCAACGAGCGGCGCGGCAAGCGGTGGAGCACCTACGACGGCTACCTCAAGCCGGCCATGCGCCGGGGGAACCTCGAGGTGCTCACCGGTCTCACCGTCGACCGGGTGATCGTGGAGGGTGGGCGCGCGCGCGGTGTGCGGGCCATCGACGATTCGGGGCGGGAGCGGACGGTCGTGGCCGAACGCGAGGTGATCCTCGCCGCCGGAGCGGTCGCGTCACCGACCATCCTCCAACGCAGCGGCATCGGGGATCCGGACCTCCTGGCCGAGCACGGCATCGACCTCGTCGTCGCGGCGCCCGAGGTCGGGCGAAACCTCATCGACCACCTCATGTCCGCGCTCGTGGTGTCGTGTCCCGAACCGGTCACGCTCGTCGACGCCGAGAAGCCTGTCCAGCTCGCGAAGTTCCTGCTGCTGCGCAAGGGTCTGCTCACCTCGAACGTCGGCGAGGCCGCGGCGTTCATCCGCACCCGCGCCGACCTGCCGGCACCCGACATCGAGGTCATCTTCGGGCCGGTGCCCTACATCGACCACGGCCTCATCGACTGGGATCCCGGCCACGGGCTCGCCGTCGGACCGGTGCTCATCCAACCGTCGAGCCGCGGCGAGGTCGCCATCTCGGCCGCCGACCCGACCGCCCCGCCGTCGATCGACCCCCGCTACCTCTCCGGGGCCGGCGACCTCGCGGCGATGACGGCCGGCGTGCGCGCGGCCCGGCGCCTCCTCGAGACCGCGGCCATGCGTCGCTACGTGGGGCCGGACATCGAGGGGCCGGCCGACGACTCGGACGCCGCGATCGAGCGGTTCCTCGCCGAGCAGGCCGAGACGCTGTACCACCCGGCCGGCACCTGCCGCATGGGTGCGGACGTGACGAGCGTCGTGGACCCGGCGCTGCGGGTCCGCGGGGTCGAGGGGCTGCGGGTCGCGGACGTGTCGATCATGCCGACCATCAACCGCGGCCACACGCACGCTCCGGCCGTGATGATCGGCGAGCGGGCCGCGGACCTCCTGCGCGCGGACACCTGACGGTGGCGATCACGGTCTACGGCGTGCTCGCCGTCACGTTCATGATGGGCATGTACGCGCTCGAGCGCCGCGGCCGGGTGTTCGTGGCCCTCTTCGCGCTCGGCTGCGTCCTGTCGAGCGGCTACGGGTTCCTGTCCGGCGCCTGGCCCTTCGGCGTCGTCGAGCTCGTCTGGGCGGTCATCGCCTGGCGCCGGTACCGCGCCGCCGCCTGATCTGGGCCCGCCGACCCGCCCGGGCGCTGGGCGGGGGTGCAGTCGCCCGGGCGGATGCGGCGGGGGTCAGTAGCGCAGCACGGCGGCGATGCGGTCGTGCTGCGCAAGCGACGCGTCGGGGACGACGACCGTGCGTCCCCCGTTGCGGAGCACGCTCTCGATGGTCTCGTCGACGATGTCGTCCACCACACCGGGCTCCCGCGGGTCGTCGACGGGCTCGAGGTGGCGGGGTCCGAGTCGCACGGGCGGGGAGTACGACTCCTCGACCACGAGCAGGTCGATGCGCCCGGCCGTGGCGAGCGGCCAGACGTCCTCGATGCCCGCGGACAGGCGACGCGCCGAGCGCGCGTCGTCGATGGCCGCGAGCGCCAGGTCGTGGTCGAGGGACATCCAGGCCTCGACGATCGGCCACGCGGCTCGGTGGAGCGCAGCCCACGGCGTGCGGTCGTGGTTGCCCGGGATCATCCCGATCGGCTGCACGAGGTCGCGCCGCAGGACCGTGCGGATCGAGCGTTCGACGCCGGCGACGATGGTCGGGGCCGGGTGGTCGGCGAGCTCGGCCCGGATGGACCTCGTGACCCGGCGCGACCAGGAGACGGAGCTCTCGTCGTCCTCCCGATGGATGGGCCACTCCTCGGTGAGCGCCTCCACGAGCCGGTGGGGATCGCCGAGGAGCAGGCGCACCTTCCGGTCGCTCACCGTGAGGACCCGGTACGAGGCGGTGCGGTTGAGGTCGGCCACGAGGTCGCGGGTGGCGAAGGTGTCATCGACGACGACCCGCTCGCGTACCGGCGTGCCGAGCCGCACGGAGGCCCGGTAGTCGGGGGAGACGCAGAGCGCGAGCGAGGCGGTCGCGGGATCCCGGTGGCACTCGACCACCAACTCGACGACGGCGTCGAGGATGCGTGAGCGCATCGCCGGATCGACGTCGGGGTCCACGGTGAGCCGCTCGCCGAGGTCGGCGAGCGCTCGCTCGAGCGCCGCGTGCTCGACGGTCCCGAGCGGTCGGCCCGGCGAGGTGTTCAGCAGCACGGTCACGCTCGGGTACGCGCGCAGGCGCTGGAGTTCGTCGAGGAGGAGACGGTTCATGGAGGGACCACCTTTCGAATGACGGCTCGCGTCGCTCGAAGGTCTCTCCCACTCCGTGGAGCCGGGTTGCCGAGGGCCACCGGGTGCCCTGTGCTGACGACAGACCCGCTTGACGGGATACTCCCCTTCGACGACGAGCGTAACAGCAGCTATGAAATACCGGAAGTCGGCGTCGTATGAACGCACGTTCCGTTGCCCGGGAGCGGTGCAGCCATCGCGTGGTACCCGCCGTCCACGTGGAGCACCTCGCCCGTGATGGCGCGGCTGTGGTCCGAGAGCAGGAAGCAGACGGCCTCGGCGACCGGCGCAGCATCGGTCGTGGACCAGGGGAGGGGTGCGGTGGAGGCCCACGCGTCGAGGAGGTGGTGGAAGTCCGGGATGCCGTTGGCCGCTCGGGTACGCAGCGGACCGGCGGCGACGAGGTTCACCCGGATGCCGAGCGGGCCGAGATCGCGGGCCAGGTAGGTCGCGCTGGACCGCAGGGCGGCCTTGCACACCCCCATCCAGTTGTACACGGGCCAGGCCCGATCGCCCGCGTCGAAGTCGAGGCCGACGATCGCCCCGCCCGCGGGCGCGACGTCCCGGAACATGCGGGCCAGGTTCGCGAGGGACCACGCACTCGTGCGGAACGCGAGTTCGGTCGCTGCGGCGTCGGCCGCGAGGAAGTCGCCACTCAGGGCGGCAGCCGGTGCGAACGCCACGGCGTGGAGCGCCCCGTCGAGACCGCCGAGTTCGGCGGCGACCGCTCGCCCGATCTCGTCCGTCGTCTCCGGGTCGCAGAGGTCGAGCGCGCGCACGCAGATCTGCGGGTCCAGGGATTCCGCGATGCTGCGGGCGGCATCGAGGTCTCGGGGGAACGCCGTGAGCACGACGCGGGCGCCCGCCTCGAGCGCGGCCCGGGCGGTCGCCGTGGCGATGGAGTCCTCCGTGGCGATGCCGGTGATGAGGAGGCGCTTCCCGCTCAGCACGCTCGCACCCCCGCGGTGGCACGGGTCAGCTGCGGTGCGCGAGGACCTCGATGAGCTCGCCGATGCGGTGGTGCTGCTCGGCCGGGTGCCGGAGGTGCCGGTTCCGCTGCACCCGGTAGGAGTTGCGGCGCCCCTCCCGCCGGATCTCGAGGTAGCCGGCATCCTCGAGCTCGCCCACGATCCGCTGAGCCGCCCGCTCGGTGATGCCGACCCGATCGGCGATGTCTCGCAGGCGCAGTTCCGGCTCGGCCGCGATCGCCAGCAGCACGTGCGCGTGGTTCGTGAGGAAGGTCCAGGTGCTCGTCTCGGTCATCGGGGGACGCCTCGCTCGGGGAGGTGGGGTGGTGGCCTCGGTGCAGCATACGACAGACAATACAGGATAGAGTTTTCCGGTAACAAGTATCGGAGGTGACCGGCCGGCCGGCACCGACCGCCCGAGGAGGCGTGTGGACTCCCTGCACCTGGCTATCGAGAACCTGACCTCACCGCCGGTGCTCGCCTTCGTGCTCGGCGCCCTCGCGGTCGCCCTGCGCAGCGACCTGCGGCTCCCGGATCCGATCCACACCTGGCTGGCCACCTACCTGCTGCTGGCCATCGGGCTCAAGGGCG
The DNA here is from genome assembly GCA_046075855.1 of Actinomycetes bacterium. Classification (GTDB taxonomy): domain Bacteria; phylum Actinomycetota; class Acidimicrobiia; order IMCC26256; family IMCC26256; genus IMCC26256. The sequence continues at coordinate 3,480 of JBJTQX010000087.1, read as the reverse complement.
GCCACGCGCTCCGGGGGGTGGAACCCGGAGCGGTGGTGGCACCCGCCGGCGCGACGCTGCTCCTCGGCCTGGTGATCCCCGTGGTCGTGTTCATCGTGGCCGAGCGGGTCATCCGCGTGGCACTCCCCGACGCGGGATCGCTCGCCGCTCACTACGGATCGGTGTCGGTCGTGACCTTCACGGCCGCGCTCACCTTCGCAGCCTCGGCCGGGTTCCGGGTCGAACCCTTCATGACCTCGCTCGTCGCGCTGCTCGAGGTGCCCGGCATCGTCGTGGCGCTCGTGCTCGTGAGCATGCGCCGTGAGGGCACCGACTGGCGCGCGGCCATCCACGAGGTGCTGACGGGCCGCAGCGTCCTGCTCCTCGTCGGCGGGCTCGTGATCGGCGCCGTGGCGAGCGAGGCGGCGTTCGTGCGGGTCGAGCCACTCTTCGTGGAGCTGTTCACCGGACTCCTCGTGCTCTTCCTCCTCGACATGGGCGCGACGGCTGCAGCGCGCCTGCGCGACTCGCGGGGTCTGCGCATCGGGGTCGTGGTGCTCGCGCTCCTCGCTCCGGTCGCCTTCGGGCTCCTCGGTGTCCTCGCGGGCGCGGTGGTGGGGCTCTCGGTGGGTGGCGCGGCCGTGCTCGGCACGATGGCCGCGAGTGCGTCCTACATCGCGGCGCCGGCGGCCGTGCGTACGGCGCTGCCCGATGCCGACCCCGGCCTCGCGCTCGGCGCCGCGCTCGGTGTCACGTTCCCGTTCAACCTCACCGTCGGGATCCCGCTGATCTTCGCGGTCTCTCGGGCACTCGGCCCCTGATTCCCCGCGGTATCAGCGGGTCTCGCGCTCGGCCTCGATCTCCGTACCGGCCGCAATGAGCTCGGCGGCGGTGAGGCCCGTCGGTAGGCCCTCGCCTCGGAAGAGCCCCGCCGTCGGACCCTCGCCGGTGAGCGCGTGGGCGGCGAGCACCACGCTCGCCGAGTTCCACGTGGGCTGCTCGACCGGGAAGAGCTCGCCGTCGGCGTGCCACGCGCCGCCCTCGAAGTTCATGCCGGTCCAGTACCCGCCGCCCTCGGCTCGCAGGAACTGCACCCACGAGAAGAGCTCGAGGGCCCGGTCGGTGGCGCCGATGGCGTCGAGGGCCATGACGAACTCGCAGGTCTCGGCCGCGGTCACCCAGGGCTGGTCGGACACGCAGCGCACGCCGCGCCCGGGGGCGACGAAGGTGTCCCAGTGTGCGGCGACGCGGGCATGTGCGGCATCACCGCGCAGCACCCCGCCGAGGATCGGGTAGTACCAGTCCATGGCCCAGCGGGCCTTGTCGAGGAACCGCTCGGGGCGGTGCGCGATGGCGATGGCGAGCGCGCCCAGGGACAGCTCCCAGTCGGGGCGCTCATGGCCGAGCCGCTCGGCGATGGCGATCGCGTGCTTGAGGCTCGCGTGGATGCTCGACGAACCGGTGAGCAACGCGCCGTCGGCCGGGTCGTCACCGCGCCACGCGATCTCACCGGTCTCCGTCTGGTGGCCGAGCGCGTAGTCGATCGCCGACTCGACGGTCGGCCAGAACTCGCGCAGGAAACCGGTGTCGCCCGTGCAGAGGTAGTGGTGCCAGACCCCGTTGGCGATGTAGCAGGTCACGTTCGTGTCGAGGGTCGGGTCCTTCACGTCGTCGCCCACGTAGTAGGCGTGCCACGACCCCTCGGGGTGCTGCATCGTGCGCAGCCAGCCGTAGGCCCGTGCCGCCTCCTCGTGCCGCCCGCCGAGGTCGAGGGCCATGGCCGCCTCGACGAGGTTCCACGGGTCGGTGTGCTCGCCCGGGGTCCACGGGATGTTGCCGTCGGGGAGCTGGACCGACGCGATCGCGTCGATGGTCTCCGTCAGCTGCTCGGCGGTGACGATGCCCGGGACGTCGCGCAGCACGCTCACGCGGCCCTCGGCTCCGGATCGCGGTGCGAGTAGATGATGACGCTCTTGCCCAGTACCGGGTTGAGCGCGTCGTCGATGGCGTTGAGCCACCGCGGCTGCTTCATGAGCTGGTGCACGAGCAGGTCGTGGTACTTGCGGGCCAGGAAGCGCTCGGAGTTCTGCACGCCGCCGGCGCAGCGGATCCACCAGTACGGCGAGTGCAGCGCGTGGCGGTGGTCGACGCCGTCGAGCGTGAGCCCGGCCCGGCGCAGCTTCGCCTCGAGGTCGGCGCGGCGGTAGATACGGACGTGGCCGCCCGGCGTGTCGTGGTACTCGTCGTCGAGCGCCCAGTTGATCCGCTCGGGGAAGCGGTTCGGCACGGTCACGGCCATGCGCCCACCCGGCTTGAGCACCCGGAACAGCTCGGCGATCGCCCGGTCGTCGGCCCACAGGTGCTCGAGCACCTCCGAGCAGACCACGACGTCGAAGCACGCGTCGGGGAAGGGGAGGTTGAGCGCGTCACCGTTCGTGACCCCGCCCGGCGCGTCCGAGGTGGTGGCCGGGATCTCGCCGGCGGCGAGCATGCCGCCGACCACGGCCCGCACGTCCTTGAGCTCGGACTCGGAGTAGTCGAGCGCGACGACGGTCGCGCCCCGACGCCACGCCTCGAACGCGTGGCGTCCGCCGCCGCAGCCCATGTCGAGCAGGCGGTCGCCGGGTCGCAGCCCGATGCGGTCGAAGTCGACGGTGAGCATCAGGCCTGCGCTCCGCGTGCGTCGAGCATGGCGTACCAGTTGTCGAGCATGCCCTCGGCCGTGCGCCGCCAGGTGAACTTGCCGAGGACCCGCTCACGGCCGGCGGCACCGAGGCGGTCCCGCAGCGTCCGGTCGTCGAGCATGCGGCCGATGGCCATGGCGAGCGCGTCGGGGTTGCCGGGCTCGACGGTGAGCGCGGCTTCGCCGTCCGGTCCGACGACCTCGGGGAGCGCGCCGCCGGTGGTGGCCACGAGCGGGACCCCGCAGGCCATGGCCTCGATGGCCGGGAGCGAGAAGCCCTCGTAGAGCGAGGGCACCACGGCGACCTCGGCCTCTGCGTACAGCTCGACGATGCGCTCCTGGGGCACGCCGGAGACGAACTCGACGTGGCCGGTCAGGCCGAGACGCTCGATGAGCGCGGGTGTCGCGCTGCGCTCCTTGGTCCGGCCGATGATGACGAGGTGCGCCTCCGGGTTCTCGGTGCGCAACTTGGCGAGGCCCTCGAGCAGGGGGGTGAGCCCCTTGAGCGGGACGTCGGCACTGGCGGTGGTCATGAGCCGGCCGGGGACCCGGGCGACGTGCGGCATGGGCCGGAAGATCTCCTCGTCCACGCCGACCGGCACGATGTGGAGCCGGTCCTCGGCCACACCCATCTGGGCGACGATGTCGCGCTTCGAGGACTGCGACACGGTGACGAGGCGCGGCATCTGCCGGGCGACCTTCATCTGCATCCCGAGGAACGCGTACCAACGACGCAGCTGGTACCGACGGTAGGCGTTCGTGGCGTGCTCGAGCTCGAGGTCGCGGTCCACGGTGATGGGGTGGTGGAGGGTGGCAAC
>JBJTQX010000086.1:0-6489 GCA_046075855.1 Actinomycetes bacterium | reverse complement strand
CGGCCACGTCGATCGCCATCTGCATGAGCTGCTCCTGGAAGAGCGGCACGCCGAGGGTCTTGGCGAGGCAGGGCTCGAGGAGCGGGTGCGGGTAGGTGACGGGCTCGGCCCCCGTGCGTCGGCGCAGGTACGGGTGCACCGATCCGCCCTGGATCGGACCCGGACGGATGAGGGCCACCTCGATGACGAGGTCGTAGAAGGTGCGGGGGCGCAGGCGCGGCAGCGTACCCGCACCCGCTCCTCGAGCCCTGCCTCGCCAAGACCCTCGGCGTGCCGCTCTTCCAGGAGCAGCTCATGCAGATGGCGATCGACGTGGCCGGCTTCACCCCGGCCGAGGCCGACCTGCTGCGCCAGGCCATGGGGTCGAAGCGCTCGAAGCAGCGCATGGCCCGCATGCGCGAGCGGCTCATGACCGGCATGGCCGAACGCGGCATCACCGGCGAGGCGGCCGAGGACATCGCCCGCAAGCTCGAGGCCTTCGCGAGCTTCGGCTTCCCCGAGAGCCACTCGGTGTCCTTCGCCTACATCGTGTACGCGAGCGCCTGGCTCAAGTACCACCACCCGGCCGAGTTCGCGTGCGCGCTCCTCAACGCACAACCCATGGGCTTCTACTCACCGCACACGCTCGTGCGCGACGCGCGGCGTCATGGGGTCGAGGTGCTCGGGCCCTGCGCGCTCGCGTCGCGTCGCGACTGCACCCTCGAGCCGCGCACCGAGGCGGCCGGGCCGCAGGGGTTCCCGAAACGGGGCTGGCACGCCGAGCCCTCCGTGCACGCGGTGCGCACCGGCCTGCGCTACGTGCGCGGGCTGTCGAGCGATCTCCTCGACCGCATCGACGCCGAGCGCGCGGCCGCACCCTTCCGCGACCTCGAGGACTTCGCCCGGCGCACCGAGGCCCCGGTCGACGCGCTCGAGTCGCTTGCGACCGCCGACGCGTTCGCGTGCTTCGGCCACGACCGGCGGGCGGCGCTGTGGTCGGCCGGCGCGCTCCATGCGGTGCGGCCCACCCGCCACGGCGGGGTGCGCGAGGACCGGCTCCCCGGGGTCGTACCCGGGCTCGAGGCGCCCCCGCTGCCCGGCCTGGAACCGGCCGAGGAGGTCGCCGCCGACCTGTGGGCCACCGGCATGTCGCCGGGTCGTCACCCCACCGAGTTCGTCCGGCCCGCGCTCGAGTCACGCGGGGTCGTCACCACGGGCGCCCTGCGCGACCTGCCGCACGGCGCGGTGGTCGAGGTCGCCGGGCTCGTCACCCACCGGCAGGCCCCGGGGACCGCGGGTGGGGTGGTGTTCCTCAACCTCGAGGACGAGGACGGGCTCGTCAACGTGATCTGCACCCCCGCGGTGTGGCGGCGCTTCCGGCGGATCGCTCGGGCCGCGCCCGCGGTGTGCGTGCGGGGTGTGCTCGAGCGACGGCACGGGGTCATCAACCTGCTCGCCCAACGGGTCGAGGAGCTCGTGGTGCCCCTCGGCGGACGGGGCCGGTCGCGCGACTTCCGGTGAGCGGATCAGTCAGGGACGTGCCGGGCCGAGACGCACCGCGCCGTCGATGGCCGCCTGCACCTCGGCCGCGGGCACCGGCGGGGAGAACAGGAAGCCCTGGGCCATGCTCGCGCCCAGGTCGAGCAGCACCTCGCGCTGCTCCTCGTGTTCCACCCCCTCCACGAGCACCCAGAGGTCGAGGGCCCGGGCCATCCCGACCATCGTGGCGAGGAGCGCACGGTCGCGGGGCGAGCCGACGATGTTGGTGACGAACTCGCGGTCGATCTTCATGGTCGTCACCGGGAGTTCCCGCAGGTACGCGAGCGAGGAGTAGCCGGTGCCGAAGTCGTCGATCGCGATCCACACGCCGAGGTCGCGCAGGGCCCGCAGCGTATCCACCGCGCGCCCGACGTCGTGGAGCACGACATCCTCGGTGATCTCGATGGAGAGTCCTTCGGGTGCGAGTCCGCTGTGCTCCAGCACGCGCTCGACCAGTTCGGGGAACCCGGGGGTGAGGATCTGGGTGGCTGACGCGTTGACCGAGGTCACGAAGTGGGGCATGGCTCGGTGCCAGTCGGCCCCGTACCGGGCAGCCTCGATGAGCACCTGCTCGCCGATGGCCGCGATGAGCCCGCGCTCCTCGGCGATGGGAATGAACTGATCCGGCGGGAGCAGGCGACCGTCGGCCGTGCGCCACCGCACGAGCGCCTCCGCCGACATCACGCGCCCGTCGGCGAGGTCGACGACCGGTTGGAACTCGACCACGAAGCCCTGCTCCTCGACCGCGGTCCGCAGGCCGGCGACGAGGTGGAGGTCGTGGTCGATCCGCTGGCGGAGCGCGTCGTCGAAGTGGTCGACCCGGTCCTTGCCCAGGTCCTTCGCCCGGTAGAGGGCCATGTCCGCGTTGCGGATGAGCTGCTCGGCCGTGATCCCGCCCCCGGTGACCGCGACGCCGACGCTCGCGGAGATGTGGACGTCGGCGTCGCCGATGGCGATGGGGTCCCGCAGCGTCGAGAGGATCCGTTCGCTCACCGCCTCGGCGCGCTCGGCCGCCTGCACGCCCGGGAGGTCCTCGATGAGCACGGTGAACTCGTCACCGCCGAACCGCCCGACGGTGTCCCCCGGTCGAACGCACTGCCGGAGCCGGTGGGCGACCTCCATGAGCACCTCGTCGCCCCCGATGTGCCCGTGGGCGTCGTTCACCGATTTGAACTGGTCGAGGTCGATGAAGGCGACCGCGGTCGCGAGCCCCGTGCGCTCGGTGCGGGCGATGGCGTGCGCGACGAGCTCCTGGAAGAGCGCCCGGTTCGGCAGGTTCGTGAGCCGGTCGTGGGTCGCCTGGTGCTCGAGGGAGGCCTCGAGCTCCTTCGTCGCCGAGATGTCGCGGGAGATGCTCGAGAAGAAGGCGGGGCTGCCATCGGGTTCGAGGTGCACGGTGGTCACCTGCGAGACCGGGAAGGTGTGACCGGACCGAGCGCGCAGCGTGAGTTCCCCCGTCCAGGTGCCGAACTCGATGAGGCTCGCGAGGATCGAGTCGGAGATGCGCTGGTAGTGCTCGAGGTCGAAGTACTCGGCCGAGGGGAGCGCGGTGACGTCCTCGTCCGCCCCGATGCCGAGCATCCGACGAGCGGCAGGGTTCAGGTAGAAGAAGTTGCCGTCGACGTCGGTGATGCCGACGAAGTCGGTCGTCGCTTCGCAGATCGCCTCGTAGCGGCGGGCCCACATCTCTGCGTGGGCGTGGGCCGCGCTCGCCGTGGGCTGCGCGTCGGGGTGCGGGTCGGGGGTCGGCATGGTGGGGTGCGCACACGGGGTGCGCCGCTCATCGTAGGGCGGTGGTCCCCGGGGACGCCCGCCGGCCTCCGGTAGGTTCGCCACCGTGACCGAGGCCGGTACGACCCCGACCGTTCCGGCCGCCCTCGCGCCGACCCCACCGGCGGGCCTCACCGCGGGAGAGGTCGCCGAACGCGTCGCCGCCGGGCGGACGAACTCGACCCGCGACCGGACCAGCCGGACGACGGTCGAGATCCTGCGGGCGAACCTGCTCACCCGGTTCAACGCGATCCTCGGGGCGATGCTGGCCATCGTGCTGGCGGTCGGCGACCCGCGGGACGGGCTCTTCGGGGTGGTGCTCGTGGTGAACGCGGCGATCGGCATCGTGCAGGAGCTGCGGTCCAAGCGCACCCTCGATCGACTCGCGGTGCTCCACGCGCCGACCGCCACCGTCGTGCGCGGTGGTCGTTCGGTCTCGGTCGCGCTCGGTGAGGTCGTGCTCGACGACCTCGTCGAGCTCCGGGCGGGTGACCAGGTGCCGGCCGACGGGCTCCTCGTGGACCTCGAGGCGCTCGAGGTCGACGAGTCGCTGCTCACGGGTGAATCCGACGCGGTGGTCAAGCGCGACGGCGATCCGGTGCTCTCGGGGAGCTTCGTCGTTGCGGGATCCGGACGTTTCCAGGCCACGGCGGTGGGTGAGGACGCGTACGCCCATCGGCTGGCCGCCGCGGTGCGCCGGTTCGCGCTCGTGCGCTCCGAGATCTCGGCCGGGATCGACCGCATCCTCGGGGTCGTCACGATCGGTTTGCTCGTGGTCGGTCCGTTGCTCTTCTGGAACCAACTCCGTACCGAGGGAGCTGCCGACGCGCTCGTCGGTGCGGTGGCCGGCGTGGTCGGCATGGTGCCGGAGGGGCTCGTGCTCCTGACGAGCCTCGCGTTCGGGCTCGCCGCGGTCACGCTCGCCCGTCGGCAGGTGCTCGTGCAGGAGCTGCCCGCGGTCGAGGTGCTCGCCCGCGTCGACGTGGTCTGCCTCGACAAGACCGGCACCCTCACGGAGGGGTCGGTCGCTTTCGACCGGGTCGAGGTGCTCGGCGGCGCGGTGCCCGAGGTCGTGGCCGCCGCCCTCGGGGCCATCGCTGCGGATGAGTCGGCGAACGCCACCCTGCTGGCCATCCGCGATGCCCTCCCCGCGCCGACCGGGTGGGTCCGGGTCGGGGGTATCGCCTTCTCCTCGGCCCGCAAGTGGAGCGCCACCGAGTTCGCGGACCGGGGCAGCTGGTGGCTGGGTGCGCCGGAGATGCTCCTCGACCCGGCCGACCCGGCCCGGGCGACCGCCGACGCGCTCGCGGGTTCCGGGGCCCGCGTCCTCACGCTCGTGCACGATCCGGGCGCCCTCTCCGGGGAATCGGTGCCCGGATCAGCCCGCGCGGTCGCGCTCGTCCTGCTCGAGGAGCGGGTGCGGTCGGACGCAGCCGAGACCCTCGCGTACTTCCGCGACCAGGGGGTGGCGCTCAAGGTGATCTCCGGCGACAACCCGCGCACCGTGGGTGCGGTGGCGCAGCGCCTCGGCCTCGAGGTGGGGGAGCCGATCGACGCCCGAGCGTTGCCGGACGATGAGGCCAGCCTCGCTTCGGTGCTCGAGGAGCACACGGTGTTCGGTCGGGTCACCCCTGAGCAGAAGCAGGCGATGGTCTCGGCGCTGCAGTCCCGCGGCCACGTCGTGGCGATGACGGGTGACGGGGTCAACGACGCGCTCGCCCTCAAGCGGGCGGACATCGGCGTGGCCATGGGCAACGGCGCGGCGGCGACCCGCGCGGTGGCCCGCATCGTGCTGCTCGACGGGCGCTTCGCCCGGCTGCCCGGCGTCGTGGCCGAGGGCCGACGGGTCATCGCGAACATCGAGCGGGTCGCGAACCTGTTCCTCACGAAGAGCACCTACGCCGCGCTCATCGCGATCGCAGTGGTCATCGCAGGCTGGCCCTACCCGTTCCTGCCTCGGCACCTCACCATCGTGAGCGGCCTCACCATCGGGATCCCGGCGTTCTTCCTCGCGCTCGAGCCGAACGGCCGCCGCTACCTGCCCGGGTTCGTGGGCCGTGTGCTGCGCTTCGCCGTGCCGGCCGGCGCGGTCGCCGCGACCACGGTGCTCGTGGCCTACCGGCTCGCCCGACGCGCCGACCTCAGCCTCGTCCAGTGCCGTACGTTGGCCACCCTCGCGCTCCTCGTCGTCGCCCTCGAGGTCCTCGCGCTCCTCGCCCGCCCGCTCACCCGGTGGCGGACCGTGCTCCTCGTCGCGCTGATCCTCGCCGTGCCGATCGGCGCGGCGCTGCCCTGGGTGCGGGCGTTCTTCGACCTCGAGTTCGCCGGGGTCGCAGCAGTGCTGCGCACCCTCGTCGTCGGTGCGGCCGGTGCGGCCCTCCTCGAGGTCTGGTCGCGTCGGCGACGATCGACGGACGCGCGCTGAGCCCCGACCGGCCACGACGGGCCACGCCGCGCCCGAGGGCGCGGCGTGGCTGGCCCCACGATGGGGGGCGGGGGGCCGGAACGGCTACGAGACGATGAAGGTCGTCACCATGCCGAACATCCCGTCGTCCTTCTCGGCGTGGTTGAGGATGTGGCAGTGGAACGCCCAGACCCCGGTCTGGTCGGGTCGGGCCTTCACGAGCACGGTCACCCGCTGACCCGGGGCCACGTTGACCGTGTCGGCGAGCTCCGGGTTGGCGAGCGGGAAGCCGTCGCGGGCGATGATCGTCTGGGCGATGCCGTGCAGGTGCATCGGGTGAATCTGGAGCCCCTCGTTGTAGTAGTGGATCTCGACGGTCTCGTTGACCTTGGCCATCACCGGCAGGGTCGCGGGGAACGACTTGCCGTTGAGGCTCAGCCCGATGACGCCGGCATCGTTGAGCACCATCGGCACGACCTGGCTCGGCGCCCCGAACCCGGACGGGATCGGCTCGCGGCCCACGAGGAACACGCCGGCGAGGCCGTCGGGCACCTGGTGCTCGGCGTGGTGGTGCGAGTGGTACATGCCGACCGCTGGCGTCGACTGTGCGGTGAAGTCGTAGGAGTAGGTCTGGCCGGGCTTGATCGGGCCCTTGTTCGTCACGTACGGCACACCGTCGACGGCGTTCGGGGTCTCGAGACCGTGGAAGTGGATCTCGGTGCTCTGCGGCAGTTCGTTCCGCAGGGTCACCCGCACCCGGTCGACCGGGTTCACCTGGATCAGCGGGCCGGGCACCA
>JBJTQX010000085.1:0-3586 GCA_046075855.1 Actinomycetes bacterium | reverse complement strand
GCCGGAGCCCGTCGGCCTCGGCGGCGGCGGCGTCGCGGTAGCAGCGGTCCGGGCGGGTCCGGTCGTAGGAGGCGCCGCCGGGCGAGTGGAACACCTCGCTGCCGTGCTTGGACTTGATCGGGTACCCGGGTGGACACGATCCATCGACCGGCGGCACCCACGCTGCGGTCGGCGCCGGGTCCGCAGTCGTCGATGCGACCGGCCCCGGGTTCGGCGCGGCCGTGGGCCGCAGGGCGATCGGCACGGCCGGGGGGATCTCCTCGGCCTCGGCCTGCGGGTGGAGCGCGTGCCACACTGCGGCACCCGCCGCCACCGCCCCGGCGAGGGCGATGAGGCGCCCGATGAGTCCCAGCAACCTGCGCATGGCGGCATCCTCGCGCGGCCCCGGGTCGGCGTGCCCGGGAGGTTCTGGTACGATCCGTGCACCATGACGACGACGGTGATCACCTCCACGACCACGAGCCTCCTCCTTACGTAGCGGCGAGCGCCCCACGGTGCGCGCCGATGCCTCCTCGTGCCCCCGGGCCGAGGGGGTTTTTTGTTGGCCGCACGACCCCACCCCGACGAGACAAGGAATCCCCATGGACCGGGTACTCATCTTCGACACGACCCTGCGGGACGGCGAGCAGAGCCCGGGCATCTCGCTCGACACCGGCGAGAAGCTCGAGATCGCGGAGCAGCTCGCCCGCCTCGGGGTCGACATCATCGAGGCCGGGTTCCCCATCGCCAGCGACGGCGACTTCGAGGCGGTCGAGGCAATCGCCCGGGGCGTGCAGGGTCCGACCATCGCCGCCCTGTCGCGCACCGGGTTCAAGGACATCGACCGGGCCTGGGAGGCGGTGCGCCACGCGGCGCGCGCCCGGATCCACGTGTTCATCGCCACCTCCGAGATCCACATGGCCAAGAAGCTGCGCATGACCCGCGAGCAGGTGAAGGCCGAGGCGGCCGCGGGCGTGGCGCGTGCGAAGTCCTACACGGCCGACGTCGAGTTCTCGCCCGAGGACGGGTTCCGCTCGGATCCGGAGTTCATGGCCGAGGTCTGCCAGATCGCGGTCGACCACGGGGCGGCGACGCTCAACATCCCGGACACCGTCGGTTACGCGATGCCCGGTGACTACGGCGCGCTCATCGCGTACGTCATCGACACGGTGCGCGGTGACTACGTGGTCTCGACCCACTGCCACGACGACCTCGGCCTGGCCGTGGCGAACTCACTGTCCGGGGTGCTCAACGGTGCTCGGCAGGTGGAGTGTGCGGTGAACGGTCTGGGCGAGCGGGCGGGCAACGCGGCGCTCGAGGAGATCGTCATGGCGCTGCGTACCCGGGCCGACCACTACGCAGGCATCGAGACGGGCATCCGCACCGCCGAGCTCGCCCGCACGTCGCGCCTCGTCTCCCGCCTCACCGGGTACCCGGTCCAGTACAACAAGGCGGTCGTCGGCCGGAACGCGTTCGCCCACGAGAGCGGGATCCACCAGCACGGCGTGCTCGAGGACCGCGAGACCTACGAGATCATCGACGCGCGTGAGGTGGGGCAGGAGGCCGCGCAGATCGTGCTCGGCAAGCACTCGGGGCGTCACGCGTTCGCGGAGACGCTCGAGTCGATGGGGCTGCACCTGCAGGGTGATGCGCTCAACCACGCGTTCACCCGGTTCAAGGAGCTCGCCGACCGCAAGGTGGAGATCACCGATGCCGACCTCGAGGCGATCGTGGCCCAAGAGGTGGGCACGAAGGGGATCGACCGGTACGGCTTCGTGCGCCTCGATGTGCACGGGGGCACCGAGGTGCAGCCGACGGCGGAGGTCGGGCTCACCGACGCCGAGTCGGGCGCCGAGGTGTCCGCGCACGGCGAGGGCAACGGCATGATCGACGCGGCCATCGCGGCCATCGCGGCGGCCACCGGCGTGACCGGCTCGGTGCTCGACTTCAAGGTGGCCTCGGTGACCAAGGGCGGCGACGCGCTGGGGCAGGTGACGATCCAGCTCGAGGTCGACGGGGCGAAGGCCTCCGGTCGGGGGGTGGCCACCGACGTGGTCGAGGCCTCGGCCCGGGCCTACCTGAATGCCGTGAACCGCCTCGTGCGGATCCGGGCCCGGGGCGCCGCCCGAGAACGGACGGTCGGACCGTGATGGCCGGGGCGGCCGGATCCTGGGCCGAACGGCTCAAGTCCGGGCCGCCCGCGGCCGATACCCCTCCCACAAGGCCGCCCAGGGCGTGGCGGATCCGGGCCGGGTGACCCAGTTCACCCTCTCGGACCCGTCCAGCGACCCGGGTGGCTCCGGAGAGAGTGTGACCACGGGAGGGCCACATGAGCTACCACGAGTTCCTCGCCTACCTCTACGACCACGAGACCACCCGCGACCTCGCGGTGCGGGTCGCGCAGGCCGTCGCCGAGACCGCCAAGCCGGCTCCGGCACCCGCGACGACGCGCTGATCGACCTGAACGCGGACTACCAGTAGCCGCGCATCAGCTCGACGGCCCACGCAGGCTCGCGCACCGAGGTGCGCGGGGCGAAGCCGTCCATCCACGGCTTCACGTCGAGCACCGGGGTCCCGTCGACCGCATCGAGGCCCCGGACCACGAGGTCGACGTCCTCGACCTTCACGAGTTCGCACCGGCTGACGCCGATCCGGTTGGGACGGTCCTTCGCCCGCTGGGCGAGGATCCCCATCCGGGGCCAGTCGGGGTTCCCCCGGGGGTGCCGCGACCCCCACTCGACCGCGTCGGGATCGACGCGGTCGAAGAGGAACACCACCTCGAGGTGCGAGAAGTCCTCGAGACCCCGAACCATCTCCGCTGCGGCCTGCGGGTGGTCCAGCCGGATGCGCGCCTCGACCTCGCCCCACGCATCGTCCTCGACGACCCGGCGCCCTCCGACCACGTGCCCGACGGGTTCGACGACGAACCGTTGGTCCACCGAGCTCAGCGCCCGAGGCTCGGGAGGAAGTCGGCCCGCTTCGCCTCGAACGCGGCGATCTCGTCTGCGTACTGCGCGGTGATGCCGATGTCGTCGAGGCCGTTCACCAGGCGGTGCACGTGGTGGTCGTCGAGGAAGAACGGCTCCTCGAGGTCGATCGCCGGTACCCGCACCTCGAGGTCCGGCACGTCGACGACGATCTCGATCGTCGGGTCGGCTTCGACCGCCGCCATGATCTGCTCAACCGTGGCCTGGCCGAGGGTCACCGGGATGAGGCCGATCTTCAGGCAGTTGTTGCGGAAGATGTCGGCGAAGCGCGACGAGATGATCGCCTTGAACCCGTAGTCCTCGAGGGCCCACGGGGCGTGCTCGCGCGACGAGCCCGTGCCGAAGTTCGGGCCGGCGACGAGGATGCCCGCCCCCCGGTACTGCTCCTGGTTCAGCACGAAGGCGGGGTCCTCGCGCCACTCGCTGAACAATCCTGCACCGAAACCGGTGCGCTCGATGCGCTTGAGCCAGTCGCTCGGGATGATCTGGTCGGTGTCGACGTCGGAGCGGCGCAGCGGGACCGCGCGCTCGGAGACGAGGGTGACGGCTTCCATCGGTTGCTCCTGATCAGTCGAGGTCGGACGGGCAGGCGAACGTGCCCCGGACGGCGGTGGCGGCGG
>JBJTQX010000084.1:0-5610 GCA_046075855.1 Actinomycetes bacterium | reverse complement strand
CGCCGGCCCGACGGTCCCGAGGGTGAGTTCGGCCCCGAACACCGTGGGCAGGCCGAGCGGACGGGCCGCACCGCCGTCCGGACCACCCCGTAGAGGCCGTCGTGGTCGGTGGTCGCCAGCCCCGCCAGGCCGAGTCGGGCCGCCTCCTCCACGAGCTCCTCGGGGTGGCTCGCCCCGTCGAGGAAGGAGAAGTTCGTGTGGCAGTGGAGCTCGGCGTAGCCCGGGGCCCGGGCCTGGGAACGGGTGGCGGTCGTGACCATGGGCCGACGACCGTACCGAACGTACGTTCGATCCACAAGGGGCAAGATCCGGGGCCTCCCGTGAACCCGCTCCCTCAGTCGTAGAGCGCGTCGAGGGTGACCCGGCCCTGCTCGAGGCGCACGAGGCAGGCCACGGTGCGTTCGGGCGGGCCGACGACGAGGTGCCAGAGCACCCGGCGCTCCCCCGCCGGGTCCCACCACCGCACGTCCTGGGCCCACGGCCCGGCCCAGGCGCGCACCGCGCCACCCTGATCGGGCAGCGCCCCGCAGCGCAGCACCGCCGGCGCCGCACTCGCCTCGCCCCGCGAGTTCACGAGCACGGGCGCACCGGCCGCGTCGAGGAGCGCGGCGGCGATCGGCGGGTCGAGGACGCGGGTGGGCGCAGGGCCCGGCACCGCGCCGGGCCAGGGTGCGACGTCGTCGTCGGTGGTGCGCGGTTCGCCCCACGGGATCCAGCGCACGCGTTCGGCCGGGGTGCGGCCACCGCACGCGCCCGGCGTGACGACGGCCTCGGGGCCGAGCATGCCCTGGAGCCGCGCGAACACGCGGGCCGCACGGTCGGCCCCCGCCTGGTCGCCACCCCAGAACCCGAGTTGGCGACCGCTCGCCGGGATGACCTCGTCGGGGATGAGCCGCAGGAGCGTGAGCCCACCGGAGAGCCCGCCTGCAGCGGTGAGCCAACCGTCGAGCTGCCAGCGCACGCGCTCGGCGAGCGCGGCCGGGGTGAGCGCGCCCTCGTGCCGCCAGCAGCGTGCGAGCGACTCGCCGTGCTCGGTCTCGCAGTGGATGACGACCCGCGTGCACGCGAGCCCGCGCGCCGCGAGCCGATCGAGGAGCCGGTCGGCGAGCGCCTTGCCCACGAACGCCGCCGCGTCGACGCGATCGGCGGGCGGATCGAGCTCGCTCGACTCGACGAGGTCGGGCGGCGGGGTGGTGAGCGCGGGCGGGTGCGGCTCCTCGCCGCGGGCGAGCCGGTGGGCCACGATCCCCGGCGTGCCGAAGCGCGCGAGCACCGAGGCCGCGGGCAGGGCCGCGAGGTCACCGAGCGTGCGGAGGCCGAGGCGCACGAGCACCCCAGCGAGATCCGGGTCACCGAGGTGGGACACCGACCAGGGCGCGAGGAACGTCGGCGTGCCGCCCCCGGGCACCACCTCCTCCCGCCGGGCCGCGAGCCGGGCCGCGAACCCACCGTCGGCGATGCCGAGGCGCACCGCGGGCACCCCCGTCGCGAGCACCGCCTCCCGCACCACGTCGACGAGCGCGGCGTCGCCGCCGAAGTAGCGGGCCGGGCCCCGGGTCGGGATGGCGAGGAGGCCGGGCCGATCGATCTCGATGCGGGGCGCGAAGGCCTCCACCGCCCGCACGACCGACTCGAACGCGCGCACCTCGGCGCACGGGTCGGCCTCCACCACCGCGAGTCCGGGGCAGCGGGCCTCGGCCTCGCGGCGCCGGAGGCCGGCGACCACCCGTTCGGCCCGGGCCTCGGCCGAGGCCGCGAGCACCCGCTCCCGTGCGAGCACCGCCACCGGCCGGTCCGCGAGTTCGGGATCCTCACGACGCGCCGCGACGACCGGCCAGTCGGGACACCAGATCGCGAGCGTGCGGGTGGACATGACGACCGACGACCTGCGTCAGGCGCCGAGCGCGAGCGGATCGAGCGCAGCCCGACGGGTGCCCGCACGCGACTCGAGCCGCACCCGCACCGTCGCAGGCCCGAGCGCACCGCTGCCCGCGCCGAGCCCCGACCACGCGCTCCCCTCCGCCTGGAGGTGCAGCGCGGCATCGGCCGGCCAGGGTCCGGTGACCACGAGCAGGGCGGCGCGCTCGCGGGCCCGGGCCACGAGCCGACGCGCGTCGGCCGCGCGCAGCCGCGGCGGCGGGTCGGCGACCACGAGCGCGACCCCGTCGAGCAGCGCGGCCACGACGAGCGCCCAGCGGTCGGGCGGCACGCGGCGCACCACCGCGCAGCGCTCGGGCGCGATGCCCGCCTCAGCGAGCGCGAGGCCACCGAGCGAGCCGTCGGGATCGACCGCGGCCACCCACTCGCCCTCGCGGCTCACCGCGCCGGCGAGCGCGAGCGCGAGGGTCGTGGCCCCGGCCCCGGGCTCCCCCTCGACCACCGTGACCGTGCCCCGCTGCAGCGCGGGCAGGAGCGCGCCGAGCGGGCCGGGCACCGCCACCGTGCGTTCGCGGGCGGTCACGAGCGGGGCGGTGCGACGGGCCACCTCGGCGAGGCGGGCCCGGGCCTCCGCATCCCGGCGGGGCAGCACCCGCGACCGCTCCGATGCCGGGGGCTCGGGGGCGGGGACGGCGCTCACCCACCCACCGTACCGAACGTACGTTCGCCCCGGCAAGGGGCCCGTCGGTTGGATCAGCCCCGGCGCACCCGGTACGACAGGACGGCGAGGCCGCCGTTGCGTTCCGCCGATACGAGGGCGAGGTCGAGGTGCGTCGTGATGATCGGGGTCCCCGCACCGAGCAGTACCGGGGCGATGGCCACGATCACCTCGTCGAGCAGGCCCGCCGTCGCGAATCCCGTGGCCACCTGACCACCGCCCACGATCCAGCAGTCGCGCGCCCCCGCGGCCGCGCGCATCGCGGTGGCGACCGCATCGATCGGCGCGTCGGTGAAGGTGATCGGCGCGTCGGGCACGACCACCGGCGGCTCACGGTGGGTCAGCACCCAGGTCGGCTGGCGATGCGGCCAGACCATCCCCGTCCGGTCGAGTTCCGCCTCGACCCAGTCGTAGGTGGAGCGGCCCATCACGAGCGCGCCGATGCGCGCGTCGAACGCCGCGAACCCTCCGGGACCCTCGGGGTCATGGTCCACCGAGAGGAGCCAGTCGAGGCCGCCGTGCGCGTCCGCGACGAACCCGTCGAGCGAGGAGCCGGTGGAGTAGGTGAACACGCGGGCCGATCGCGTGCCGGGCCGATCAGCCCTCGGTGATGGTGGCTTGGCCGCTCGCCGACTTCTTCACCGTGAGCCCCGACGGCTCGGCCTCGACCGCGTCGACGCCGAGGGCGGCGGGCGACCAGCCGGCCTCCTCGCCGTAGTACTCCATGAGGTGCTCGCAGAGGTCGACCGCCTTCGCCTCGAGCACGGACCAGTCGCCCGCTCGCACCGTCACCACGTTCGAGTAGATGGTCACGTGGCTCGCACCGGCCTCGAGGAGTCGCCGGGCGAGGACGTCGGGCGGGCGGTTACCCCGCTCCCCTGCGGCCTCGACCGAGTCGTAGCGCTCCGTCGCCATGCTCGTGAGCGAGCGGTTGGTCTCGAGGATGCGCACCTCGGGGTCGTTCCCGGGGCGCACGGTGACGGTGATCGGCTGACCCATGCGGCGAACCCTACCCGGCGGCGGCTCAGAGCAACCGCCCCGGCACCGGTGCGAGCACCGGGTACACGAGGTCATCGACGAAGGACCACGACACGCGGTGGATCGTGGTGGGTCCGTACGCCTGGAGCGCCATCTGGTGGACCGGTGCCGGGTAGCCCTTGTTGCCCTCGAACCCGAAGGCCGGGAAGTGCTCGGCCGCCTCCACCATGTGCGCGTCGCGGGTCACCTTGGCGACCACCGAGGCCGCGGCGATGGACAGGCAGGTCGCGTCGCCCTTCACCACGGTGCGGACCCGATCCCCGAGCCCGAGGAAGTCGTGGGTGCCGTCGAGCAGCACCCGATCGGGCACGAAGCCCTGGGCCTCGACCTCGGCGAGCGCGCGGCGGCCCGCGAGGCGCAGCGCCGCGGTCATGCCGAGCTCGTCGCACTCCCGCGGCGTGGCGTGCCCGATCCCGATCGCCTCCGCCCATGCCCGCACGGCGACCTCGCCGCGCTCGCGCGCGGACGGGGTAATCTGCTTCGAATCACGCACCCCGGCGATCCGCGCGCGACCGGGCACCACCGCCGCGATCGTGGCCGGACCGGCCCACGCGCCACGACCGACCTCATCGAGCCCGCACACGATCCGGTCACCGGCGGCCCAGCAGGCCTCCTCGACCTCGAGCGTGGGGTCGGGGCGTCGGGTGGCCACAGCCGGACCGTACCCAACGCCCCGCTCCCCTCGGGGTACCCCGCTCGGGGGTCGCGGGCGTACGCTCCGGCGGTGGAGCAGGGAGACCGCGTCGAGGTGCGTTCGCGCTTCCAGCGCGAGTGGTCCCGCGGCTTCGAGGTGGTCGAGGTCGTCGACGGTGACGCGATCCGCTACCGGGTGAAGCGGCGCCACGACGACGCCGTGCTGCCCACACTCTTCGCCGAGGACGAGGTGCGCGGGGAGCACCGCCGACGCGAGACCTGGTGGGTCTGACGCCCGATCGCCACGCCGGGGGCTCAGTCGTGGGTGGCCTTGGCCTGCTGGAGCGTGGCCACGAGATCCTCGACCGGGATGGCCTGCATCGTCGTCGTGCGCATGGTGCCGCGGGCGGCGAGCGCCACCGCCGCGTTGGCCATCGACCGCTCGTCCGGGGCCTCGATGATGTTGAGGAAGTCCCACTGCCCCATGAGTGCGTACTGCACGACGACCCGCAGCCCCATCTGCTCGACCTCGTGCCGCACCGCCTCGATGCGCTCGGGGTGCTCGCGGACGGTGGCCCACCCGTCGGGGCCGAGGGTGGTGAGCATGGCGTAGAACGGCATGGGCGCTGACCTTAGCCCTGCGGGCCGAGGAGCGCGACCTGCACGTCGGCCAGCGTCTCGAACCGCCGGAACGCCACGCCGTTGGCCGCGCACCACGCCGCGAGGCCGGCCTTGGCGAACACGAGGTCGGCGAGCAGCGCGGCCTTGCGGTCGCTCGTGCCGTCACCGACCAGCACCGTGGTTCGCCCGCGCCTCGCCGCGTCCTTGACCGGGGCCTGCTTGCAGGTGCCACAGGACGAGCACGCGCAGCACCGGTCCTCGTGCGGGAACTCGAGGCGACCGGTCGCCCAGTCCACGCGGTTGGCGAGCACGGGCACGCCGACGGCCGCCCCGACCTCGTGCACGGTGAGCCCGAACCCGTCGGAGACGATCCGCACCTCGGCGCCGGCGCCGCGCAGCGCAGCCACGAGGGGTTCGAAGCCCGGGTCGAGCGGCACCTCGGCGGCCGCGGCCACGAGGAGCTCCCGGTCGTGCGGGAGGAGATCCCACTCGTCGAGCAGGCAGACCCGCGACGGGATCTCGCCGCGGGCGTACTCCGCGTCCACCTCGCGCCAGCGCGGATCGCCGAGGCGTTCGAGCACGTGCACCCCGGTGTCGACGGTCGTGATCGTGCCGTCGAAGTCGAGGAACACCGAGAGCGTCGCGGGGTCGGGGCGCATGGCGCGGATCGTAGCGACCGCGGCTCGCTCGGCCCCGGGACGCGACCGGGTCCGGTCGGCGGT
>JBJTQX010000083.1:0-10862 GCA_046075855.1 Actinomycetes bacterium | reverse complement strand
CGCTCGCGATGAGCGGGATCGCGCTCGCGGCGAGCACCGACCCGAGCTGGGCGACGTCGGGGCCCTCGAGGGTCCCGTCCCGTCCGATCTCGGTCACCACGAGTGCCGCCACGCCGACCGACTCGAACCGCGTGGCGAGTTCGATGAGGTCGCGCCCGCTGCCCTCCTGCCAGCCGCGGACCGCCACCTCGGTGCCCCGGGCGTCGAGGCCCACGGCGACCGCACCCGGATGCGCCGCGGCGAGGCGTTCCACGAGGTCGGGCTGCTCGACCGCGGCCGTGCCGACGACCACCCGCGCGACCCCGGCGGCGAGGAGGGCCTCGGCCGATCCGAGCGAGCGCACGCCACCACCCGACTGCACGCGGCATGGCACGGCGGCGCAGATGGCGTGCACGACCTCGAGGTTCGCCGGCTCCCCGGTCCGGGCCGCGTCGAGGTCCACGACGTGGATCCACCGAGCGCCCGCCGCCGCGAACCGACGGGCCACCGCGACGGGATCGGCGTCGTAGACCGTCTCCGCCGCGAAGTCCCCGCGCAGGAGCCGCACCGCGTGGCCACCGCGCAGGTCGATGGCCGGGTAGAGGTCTACAACCGCCCCTTGGTCGACGGCACGCCGGTGCCCTCGATCCGCACCGCGTCGCGCAGCGCCCGGGCCACGCCCTTGAAGGAGGCTTCGATCACGTGGTGACCGTTGCGACCCGCCAGCGAACGGATGTGGAGCGTGATGCCGGCGCCGAACGCGAACGCCCGCCAGAACTCCTCGGCCAGCTGCGGATCGAAGGTACCGATCCACTCAGCCACCGGATCCACGTCGTAGGTGATGAACGGTCGTCCCGAGAGGTCGAGCGCGACCTGCACGAGCGCCTCGTCGAGCGGCACGAGGGCGTCGGCGAACCGGCGGACCCCGACCTTGTCCCCGAGGGCCTCCTTGAGCGCCTCGCCGAGCACGATCCCGACGTCCTCGATCGTGTGGTGCGTGTCGACCTCGAGGTCGCCGACGCACCGGATCGTCAGGTCGAACCCGCCGTGCTTCCCGAGCTGGCAGAGCATGTGGTCGAAGAACGGGATGCCGGTCTCGGCCGAGGTCGCCCCCGTCCCGTCGACGAGCAGGTCGAGGTCGATCGTGGTCTCCGCCGTCTCGCGGTGCCGGGTCGTGCGTCGGGTCGTCATCGGTCCCCACTCTCGCGCGTGACGGCACCCAAGGCGGCGAGGAACGCATCGTTCTCCGCCCGGGTCCCGATGGTGACCCGGAGGCACCCTTCGACCCCCGGCCAGGTCGAGAAGTCGCGTACGAGCACCCGACGGGCGACCAGCCCCTCCCAGACCGACCGAGCGGCCGCAGCTCCGCCGGCCACCCGGAAGAGGATGAAGTTGGCACCCGAGGGCACGGGTTCGATGCCCGGGAGCCCGTCGAGGCCGAGGCGCAACCGATCCCGCTCGCCGACGAGTTCACGTACCCGTGCCCGCATCTCCTCCCCGTGGCGCAGGGCGACCGTGCCGGCCGCCTGCGTGGCCGCGGCGAGGTGGTACGGCAGCACCACCTTCTCGAGTTCGTCCACGACCCACGTGGGAGCCACGCAGTACCCGAGCCGGAGCGCGGCCATCGACCACACCTTCGAGTAGGTGCGCACCACGACGATCGCCCGGTCCTCCCCGATCGCGTCGAGTGCGGTCCGGTCCGCGAACTCGCCGTACGCCTCATCGACGACGACGAGACCCGTGGCGGCCCCGACGGCCGCCTCGAGCACTGCGGGCGGGTCGACCGTCCCGGTCGGGTTGTTCGGGCTGCACAGGAACACGAGGTCGGGTTGGTGATCCCCGATGGCGCGGGCGAGGCCATCGGGGTCGACGTCGAACCCGGCGCCCCGAGGGATCGACACCACCTCCGTGCCGGTGATGCGGGCGATGTGGGCGTGCAGCGCGTAGGTCGGCTCGACGACGAGCGCGCGCCGGCCCGGACCGCCGTAGGTGAGCATGAGCGTCTGGAGCACCTCGTTCGACCCGTTGGCGCAGAACACGCGGGCCGCGGGTTGCCCCAAGGAGGCGCCGAGCGCGGCGCGCAACCGGGTCGCCGCCCGGTCGGGGTACCGGTGCACCGGCAGGGCGCGCAGCTCCTCCACCCACTCGTCGAGGAAGGCGGGCGGGGGCGGGAGCGGGCTCTCGTTGGTGTTGAGCCGCACGTCGACGTCGAGCTGCGGGGAGTGGTACCCCTCGAGCGCCCGGAGATCGTCACGCGGCTGGGGCCGGGTCACGGTGTCACCCGGCGGGCAACCGCCTCGCCGTGCGCCGACAGTCCCTCGGTCGCCGTGAGGGTGGCGATCGCCGGAGCCGCGCCACCGAGCGCCTCGCGGTCCATGCGCACCACGTGGATGTGCTTGCGGAACGTATCGACGCGCAGCGCGCTCGCGAACCGGGCGGTGCGACCCGTCGGCAGCACGTGGTTCGGTCCGGCCACGTAGTCCCCCACGACCGCCGGGGCCCACGGCCCGCAGAAGACCGCGCCCGCGCACTCCACGAGCCCGAGCAACGGTTCCGGATCCGCGACCGCCAGCTCGAGGTGCTCCGGTGCCACGAGGTTGGAGACGGCAACGGCCTGCGCCGCGTCGCGCACGAGCACGGAGAGGCCGCCACCCGCGAAGTTCGACTCGATCTCGGCGCGCCGGGGCGCGTCGACCACGAGTTCGGCGAGCGCCGCCTCGACGGCGTCGAGCACGGCGGCATCCCACGCGATGACCACCGCGGTGCCGTCCGGGCCGTGCTCGGCCTGGGCCATGAGGTCGAGGGCCACGAACTCAGCCGGGGTCGCGTCGTCCGCGATCACCACGAGCTCCGAGGGGCCGGCGAGCGAATCGATGCCGACATCGCCGGAGACCTCTCCCTTGGCCAGGCTCACGTACCGGTTCCCCGGTCCGACGATCACGTCGACCGCATCGATCGACTCCGTGCCGTACGCGAGTGCGGCGATCGCCTGCGCCCCGCCGACCGCATACACCGCGTCGACCCCGACGAGGTGGGCGGCCGCGAGCGTCGAACGCGGCGGCAACCCGTCGGGACCGGGGGGTACGCAGAGCGCGAGTGCGCCCACGCCCGCCACCCTCGCGGGGATCGCCGTCATGAGCACCGTCGACGGGTACTCGGCCCGCCCGCCGGGCACGTAGAGGCCGGCCCGGGCCACCGGCCGGACGAGTTCGGTCACCGCGATACCCGCATCGGCCCAGGCCGCCTCGCCCGCTGCGTCGCGCTGGGCCTCGTGGTACGAGCGGATGCGGGAGGCCGCGACCTCGAGGGCCGAGCGCAGGTCGGCCGGGGCCTCGGCCCACGCTCGGGCCACCACGTCGGGGGCAACCCGGAGTTCCGCGAGCAGCACCCCGTCGAAGTGCGCGGTCGTGTCGAGCAGCGCGGCGTCGCCCCGCGCCCGGACGTCGGCGATGATCGCTCGCACCGTCTCGAGCGCCTGATCGACGCCGGACGCCGGCGCAGATCGGGTGAGCACGGCCGAGGGGTCGGCCTGCTCCCCGCGGAGATCGACCCGGCGCAGCATGGGGCCGCAGCGTACCCGTGCCCCGCCGTGGGACCGGAGGGGTTGCGCGGACCTAGGGTGCCCGCCATGTCCGCGACCTCCGACCACGCCGAACTCAGCGCGCTGCGGTCGACCCTCGAGGAGCTCACGGGCCGCCTCGTGGCGGTCGCCGACCGCTATCGGGACGGCGAGGACTCCGCGGTGGCCGCCGACCTCGACGGCGCCGAACGCAACCTCATCGCCGCCCGTCGGGCCGTGGACCGCGGCCTCGACACGCTCCGGACGCTCCCTGCCTAGGACGGGTCGCCCCCGACCGCGCTCGCACCGGTCGGACACACATCGATGAGCGTGCACTCCTCGCACCGCGGTCGCCGCGCCGGGCACACCCGCCGACCGTGGAGGATGAGCCGCAGCGAGAACCGACCCCGTTCCTCCGGGGGGACGAGCCGGTTCAACTCGTGCTCCACCTTCACCGGGTCCTCCTCCCGGGTGAGGCCGAGCCGACGCGACAGCCGACCCACATGCGTGTCCACGGGGAGTCCCGGGAGGTCGAACGCGACGCTGCGCAGCACGTTGCCGGTCTTGCGCCCGACCCCCGGCAACCGGACGAGGTCCTCGAGTTCGGTGGGCACCTCTCCCGCGTGGTCAGCCACGACCATGCGAGCCATGCCGATGAGGTTGCCGGCCTTCTGCCGGTAGAACCCGGTGGAGTGCACGAGGCGCTCGACCTCCTCGGGGTCAGCGGTAGCGAGGTCCTCGGCTGTCGGGAACCGGGCGAAGAGCGCCGGCGTCACCGCGTTCACCATCTCGTCCGTGCACTGCGCGGACAGGATCGTCGCAGCCAGGAGCTGGAACGGCGAGGCGTGCACGAGTTCGCACTCCGCCTGCGGGTACAGCTCGCGCAACCGCTCGCGCACCACCTCAGCACGGACTCGCGCGCCGCGGGGCAGGGCCATGGCCGCACGCTACCCTCGCCCGGTGCGCACCACCCTCGTGACCGACGGCTCCGACCGGTCAGCCCACGACGCGCTCCGGCGCATCGACGCCGAGGCCGCGGCCGAGCACGGTTGGAACCCGCTCGGCGAGTCGGTGTGGCGCGATCTCGCCGACCCGGCGCCCGACTCGCGCATCGTCGTGGTCCGCGAGGGCGACGACCCGGTCGCTGCGGTCCACGCGTGCCGGACCCGACGCGGCTGGACCCTCGCCGTCGCGGCGCGCGACGACGTGGTTCCCCCCACCGCCACCGCGTGCGCCGCGGTGGCCGAACTCGGGGGTGGAACGATCACCGCGTGGGTCACCGACAGCGGCTCGCCCGGATCGCTGGCGGCCCGTGCCTCGTTGCGCTCGGTCGGCCTCGCCCCGACCCGCCGCCTCCGTCGGCTCGAGGTCGCGCTGCCCGTCCGGGTGGCACCGTTCCCGCCCGGGATCGAGGTGGGACCGTTCACGGACGCCGACGTCGAAGGTTGGCTGAACGTCAACAACCGAGCGTTCCCGGACCACTCGGAGCAGGGCGACTGGGACACGGAACGGTTCGCCCGCCGACGGGCCGAAGCGTGGTTCGACCCCGCGGATCTACGGTGCGCCCGCGAGGCGAGCCGGCTCGTCGGGTCGTGCTGGACCAAGGCGGTGCACGAGCTGGACCGGCCGCCCATCGGCGAGATCTACGTGATCGCCGTGGATCCGGACCACCACCGCCGCGGGCTGGGCGCCGCGCTGGTGACGGAGGGGCTGGACCACCAACGTCGTACCCACGGTGCGGAGATCGGCATGCTCTACACGGAGTCCGACAACTCGGCGGCTCTCGCGCTCTACGGGTCGCTCGGATTCGAGGCGGTCCGCACCGACGAAGCCTGGACGGGGACGGTCGGATGACCGGGCCGTCCCGGTATGGAGCGTCCGGCGACGAGCTCGCGGCCCTGGCCGACCGACTCGGCGAGCCGGCGTACCGCGCCCGTCAGGTGCAGGCGACCCTCTGGGGCCGTTGCGTCCCGCTCGCCGAGGCGACCGACCTCCCCGGAGCGCTGCGCGACCGACTCGAGACCGAGCTCCCCCTGGCGCTCGACCTCGACACCGAGTCCCGCAGCGACGATGGCAGCACGGTGAAGTGGCTCTGGCGGGCCCGGCGGGACGGCGCCCAGATCGAGACCGTGCTCATGGAGTACCCGGATCGAGGGACCGTCTGCGTGTCCTCCCAGGCCGGTTGCGCGATGGGTTGCACCTTCTGCGCCACGGGTCAGGCCGGGTTCGAGCGCCACCTCGACGTCGGCGAGATCCTCGAGCAGGTCGTGCGAGCCCAGCACGCCACGCCCCGACGGGTGTCCAACGTGGTCTTCATGGGGATGGGGGAACCACTGGCGAACTACGACGCGACGGTCGCCGCGATCGAACGCCTCCACGATGACCTCGGGCTCTCGGCCCGACACCTCACCGTCTCCACCGTCGGCGTGGTCCCCGGTATGCGCCGTCTCGCACGGGAGCGGTTGCCGATCACCCTCGCCGTGTCGCTCCACGCGCCCGACGACGACCTCCGGTCGACCCTCGTTCCCCTGAATGCCCGGTACCCGATCGACGAGGTCCTCGACGCGGCGCGGGAGTTCGCCGCGAGTCGGGGGCGGCGCGTGACCTTCGAGTACGCGTGCATCGACGGCGTCAACGACAGCGACCAGCACGCGGACCGCCTCGCCGAGCGCCTGCTGCCACTCGGAGCCCTCGGCACCCACGTGAACCTCATCCCGCTGAACCCGACCGCCGGGTACGCGACCCGGGGTTCGGCACGGGTTCGCGTGCTCGACTTCGCCGCTCGGCTGCGCACCCGGGGGATCACGGCCACGGTCCGCCGCAACCGCGGGACGGACATCGACGGGGCCTGTGGGCAACTGCGCGCCCGGGTCGCCATCCGCGACCGGCGCGGGGCAGAATCCACACCGTGAACGGACGGCGCTGGATCAACCCCTCGCAACCGCAGACCCTCTACGGCGCGACCATGCTCTGCTACATCGACGGCGCGTTCGGGTTGCTGTACGGCATCGGCGCGTTCCTGCTCATGGCCATCGCGATCGGGTTGCTGGCCGGCGGCTTCTGCATCGCGAACGAGATCCGCTGGGGCTACTGGGCTGCGGTGGCCGCGGCCGTGGCCCAGGTCGCGCTCCTGCTCCTGTTCTACGGGTTCGGCGTGCTGAGGTTCCCGGTCATCCTCAACTTCATGTTCGACGGTCTCCTCGTCGCCCTGCTGCTCCACCCGATGAGCCGCGACTACCAGCGGCTCTGGTTCCGCTGAACGCAGGTTCGGCCCGTGTGTGACACGCTCGCCGTCGTCACCCCGACGGGGACCTGGTTCGCGAAGAACAGCGATCGCTCGCCCCGTGAGATCCAGGTCGTCGAGGGCCACGCAACCCGTCCGGGTGGTGGCACCACCAGTGCCCAGTACCTCGAGCTCCCCGATCCGGGTGCGGCCCGGGTGCTCGCGTCCCGTCCGACCTGGCTGCGCGGGTACGAGCACGGCGTGAACGAGCACCGCGTCGCCGTCGGCAACGAACGCATCTGGACGACCCAGCGCCCCACCACCGAACCCGGGCACCTCCTCGGCATGGACCTCGTGCGCATCGCGCTCGAGCGCGGCACCGACGCCGACACCGCGCTCGACGCGCTCACCGAAGCGCTCGAACGGTACGGGCAGGGCGGCGTGGGCGAGTACGACCGGCCCGAGGCCTACGACTCCTCGTTCCTCATCGCGGATCCGCACGGCGGCTGGCACGTGGAGACGCGCGGTGCGAGCTGGGCCGCCGCCCCGATCGGCACGGGGGCCGCGATCTCCAACCGCATCTCGCTGCGCGACGGCTGGACCCGGGCCTCGGCCGACGTCGCCCCCGGAACCGACATCGACACGTGGCGCCACCCCCGGGTCGACACCGCGATCGCGGACCCGCGCCTCGCGACGACCACGGCCTGCGTGCGGGCCGCGGGTGCCGTCGACGCCCGGACGATCGTGGCCACCCTGCGCGACCACGGCGCCGGCCCGTGGGGCGCCCCGGGTACACCGGGACCGACCTCCGGGCCCAGAGACGGCGGCGTGAGCGTGTGCATGCACGTCGCCGACCTCAGCGCCACGACCGCCTCGATGGTCGCGCACCTGCCGACCGACCCGGACGCCCGCATCCGAGTCTGGTGCGCGCTCGGGAGCCCGTGCTGCTCGATCTTCGTGCCGGTGGATCCGGCCGCCCCGCCCGCCGTCCTCGCCGATCCCAGCACCTGGCGACGCTTCGCCGCGCTGCGGGACCGGGCGCTCGCCGATCCCGGCGTCCACGCCCACGACCGGATGCGGCTCGACGCGCTCGAACGCGCGCTCTGGGATGAGGACGACGCGAGCGCCGCACCGCCGGCCGACGCCGGTCCCCGCGTCCTCGCCGCGCTCGACGCGCTCGGGGTCTGACCCGCTTCCCGCCGCCGGGACCCCGGCCGCTACCTTCGGCCGACCGGGAGGGCAGGGACATGGAGTACAACCTCGCCGACCTCTGGGAACGGGTGGTCGACACCGTGCCAGAGCGTGAGGCGTTCGTGTGCGGCGACCGGCGCCTCACCTACGCGCAGGCCGACGACCGCATCGATCGCCTGGCCCACCACCTGCTCGACCACGGCGTCGGGGCCGGCGACCGCGTGGCGCTCTACCTCCACAACGGCACCGAGTACCTCGAGGGAATGCTCGCCGCCTTCAAGATCCGTGCCGTTCCGGTGAACGTCAACTTCCGGTACGTCGAGGACGAGCTGGCCTACCTCCTCACCGACGCGGACGCCCGCGCCGTCATCTCCCACCGCGAGTTCGCCCCGAAGCTCGCAGCCATCCGCGACCGGATCCCCCCGGCCCTCCACCTCGTCGTCGAGGACTCGAGCCCGGGTGACGCGTCGGCGGCGCTCGCCGACCTCGGGGCCGTCGAGTACGAGGCCGCCCTCGCCGCGTCGCGCGCCGGACGCGACCACGCACCCCGTTCGGCCGACGACCTGTACATCCTCTACACCGGCGGCACCACCGGCATGCCGAAGGGCGTCATGTGGCGCCACGAGGACATCTTCTTCGGCGCCTTCGGCGGCGGCGACTTCAACGGCGAACGCATCGGCGCGCCCGAGGAGATCGCGGACAAGGCCCGGAACGGTCGTCTCCGCTGCCTCCCGGCCTGTCCGTTCATGCACGGCACGGCCCACTGGATCGCGTTCACGACCATACTGAGCGGCGGCACCGTGGTCATCTCCCCGGATCGGGCCTTCGATCCGTCGCGGCTCTGGTCACTCGTGGGCGCCGAGCGCGTGAACCTGCTCGTCATCGTGGGCGACGCCTTCGCCCGCCCGCTTGTCGACGCGTTCACCGACGGCGTCGACGCGGAGTCGGTGTCCTGCTGCACCGTCATCCTCTCGGGCGGGGCCATCCTCTCGCCGAGCGTGAAGTCCGCGATCGTCGACCACCTCCCCGGCACGATGGTCATCGACGGGTACGGCGCGTCGGAGACGGGTGGTCAGGGCCGTTCCGTCACCGTCGCCGGCCAGGACCCGACGCCGGTCCCGCGGTTCCGCGTCGGACCGCAGACCACCGTGCTCGACGCCGACCTGCGCCCAGCCCCGCCCGGCGTGGTGGGTCGGCTCGCCCGCCGCGGCCACATCCCGCTCGGGTACCTCGGCGATCCCGAGAAGACCGCCGCGACCTTTCCGGTGATCGACGGCGTGCGCTGGTCGGTGCCCGGCGACCACGCGGTCATCGAGGACGACGGCACCATCACGCTGCTCGGGCGAGGGTCGGTCTCGATCAACACCGGCGGCGAGAAGGTCTACCCCGAGGAGGTCGAGGCCGCGCTCAAGGGCCACCCCGCGGTCTTCGACGCGGTGGTGGTCGGCGTCCCCGACGAGCGGTGGGGCGAGCGCGTCGTGGCGATCGTCGCGCGGCGTGCCGGTTCCACGGTCACCTTCGCCGAACTCGACGAACACGTGCGCGCCCACGTCGCCGGGTACAAGGCGCCGCGGCAGGTCGTGACGGTGGATGCGATCCAGCGTTCGCCCTCGGGAAAGCCGGACTACCGCTGGGCCCGCGCGTGTGCCGAGGAGGCACTCGCCGGGGATCGGACCCTGCCGTGAACCGCCTCGCCGACGCGACCTCGCCGTACCTCCGCCAGCACGCCGACAACCCGGTCGACTGGTACCCGTGGGGCGAGGAGGCCTTCGCCCTCGCCCGGGCCACGGATCGACCGATCCTGCTCTCCGTCGGGTACTCCTCCTGCCACTGGTGCCACGTGATGGCGCACGAGTCGTTCGAGGACGACGAGACGGCTGCGCTCATGAACGAGCTGTTCGTGAACGTCAAGGTGGACCGCGAGGAGCGACCCGACGTCGACGCGGTCTACATGGCCGCAGTGCAGGCCATGACCGGGCGCGGCGGCTGGCCGATGACGGTGTTCCTCACCCCCGATGCCGTCCCGTTCTACGGGGGCACCTACTTCCCGCCCGAGGACCGCCACGGGATGCCCTCCTTCCGTCGGGTGCTCGCAGCCATCGACGACATCTGGCGCACCCAGCGGGAGCAGGTCGCCGAGCAGGGCGAACAACTCCGCGAGGTGCTCGAGCGCGACACCCGTCCGCTGAGTGACGACCCCGACCTCCCCGAAGGCTGGGCCGATGCCGTGGTGTCCCGCATCGCGGCCGCCTTCGACGCGCGTCACGGCGGGTTCGGACGCGCCCCGAAGTTCCCCCAGGCCATGACCATCGACCTCCTGCTGCGGTCCCACGTGCGGACCGGCGACGACGCGACGCTGCGCATGGCGCTCACCTCGCTCGACGCGATGGCTGCGGGCGGCATCCACGACCACCTCGGCGGCGGGTTCGCGCGGTACTCGACCGACGACACCTGGCTCGTGCCCCACTTCGAGAAGATGCTCTACGACCAGGCCACGTTGCTGGCCGCGTACACCCACGCGTACCAGGTGACCGGCGCCGACCACCTCCGACGCGTCATCGAGTCGACCGTCGGCTACGTGCTGCGCGACCTGGCGACCGACGGGCCGGGCTGGGCCAGCGCCGAGGACGCGGACTCCGAGGGCATCGAGGGTCGCTTCTACCTCTGGTCCCCCGACGACGTCGCCGCCGTCTGCGCGGACGCCGCGACAGCCGCCGCGGTGTGCGAGTGGTTCGGGGTCGGCGCGTCAGGGAACTTCACCGACCCGCACACGGGCTTCACGGGCACGATCCTCACGGTGCGCGATGTCGGGGCCGAACCCCCGCCGGTCGTCGCGGCGGCGATCCCCGCGCTGCTCGCGGCCCGATCCCGCCGGGTGCGACCGGGACTCGACGACAAGGTGCTCCTCGC
>JBJTQX010000082.1:0-33659 GCA_046075855.1 Actinomycetes bacterium | reverse complement strand
TCCGTCTTCGCCGGGTCAGCCCGAGCCAGGGGATGATGGTCGAGACGCTCGCGGCGCGCCTGGGCGACCCCGGCGGCCCGCACCACGGCACGCCCGACAAGACCCCGGAGCGACGCCTCGCCACGCTCGAGGCTGCGGGTCGGGCCCGGGTGCCGTTCACCACCGGCATCCTCGTCGGCATCGGTGAGACCCGGGCTGAACGCCTCGAGGCGCTGCTCGCGATCCGCGACGCGCACGGGCGTCACGGGCACGTGCAGGAGGTCATCGTCCAGAACTTCCTGCCGAAGCCGGGCACGGCCATGCACCGCGATCCGGCCTGCGACCGGGAGGAGTACCTGCGGGCGGTCGCGATGGCCCGCATCGTGCTGGGTCCGGCGATGCACGTGCAGGCACCGCCCAACCTGTCCGAACCCGAACAGCTGGCCAGCCTCATCGACGCGGGTATCGACGACTGGGGCGGGGTGTCGCCGGTGACCCCCGACCACGTCAACCCGGAGCGGCCGTGGCCGGACCTCGATGTGCTCCGGGCCGCGACCGAGGCGGCGGGTCGGACCCTCGCACCGCGCCTCACGATCTACCCGGAGTACGCGGCTTCGGACGCCTGGGTCCACCCGGAACTGCGCACCGCGGTGCTGCGCAACGCGGATGCCGAGTGGCTCGCCCGGGACGACGTCTGGGCGGCGGGCGGTGCCGAGGCCCCGCCGATGCTGCTCCGCCGCGACACGACCGGTGCGACCGGCGCCGTGGCCGAGGTGCTCGCAGGGATCGAGGACGGCGAGGAGGTCGGCCACGCGGAGATCGTCACCCTGCTGTCGGCTCGCGGTCCCGATGCCCAAGCGGTCTACGACCTGGCCGATCGGCTCCGTGCGGAGGTCGTGGGTGAGCCCGTGACCTTCGTGCGCAACCGCAACATCAACTACACCAACATCTGCACGTTCAAGTGCCGGTTCTGCGCGTTCTCGAAGGGTCCGCTCTCGCTCAACCTGCGGGGTAACCCGTACCTGCTCGGCGTCGACGAGATCCAACGTCGCGTCGTCGAAGCGGTCGAGTGCGGAGCCACCGAGGTCTGCCTCCAGGGTGGGATCCACCCGGACTTCGACGGGAGCTACTACCTCGACCTCGCCCGGGCCGTGAAGGAGGTCGCGCCCACCATCCACCTGCACGGTTTCACGGCCCTCGAGGTCACGGAGGGTGCGCGTCGCCTCGGCATGCCGCTGCGGGAGTACCTGACCCTCGCAAAGGAGGCGGGGTTGGCCACGCTGCCCGGCACGGCGGCGGAGGTGCTCGACGACGAGGTGCGCGACCAGATCTGCGCGGACAAGGTCGACACCGACGAGTGGCTCGACGCCCACCGCACCGCACACGAGGTCGGGCTGCGTTCGAACGTCACGATCCTGTTCGGCACCATCGAACGACCGGACCATGTCGCCAACCACCTGCTGCGCACCCGGGCACTCCAACAGGAGACCGGCGGCTTCACCGAGTTCGTGCCGTTGCCGTTCGTGCACATGGCCAGCCCGATCCACCTGCAGGGGCGTGCCCGCCTCGGTCCGACCTTCCGTGAGGTCCTGCTCATGCACTCGGTCGGCCGCATCGCGTACCGCGGTGCGATCGACAACGTGCAGGTGTCCTGGGTGAAGTGCGGCACCGCCGGCGCCCAGCAGGTGCTGCGCGCCGGGGCGAACGACCTCGGCGGCACGCTCATGGACGAGAGCATCTCCCGCGCTGCCGGGGCCTCCCACGGTCAGGAGGTCGACGAGGTCGAACTGCGGGCCATCGTCGAACCCCTCGGACGACCGCTCGAGCAGCGCACCACGCTCTACGGGCGCACGACCACGCTCGGGCGCCGCCTCCGTCCGATCGACGACGACGGCCTGCTGGCCCGGAGTCGCATCGTGGACCCCGTGGGAACGCGGGTCGCCCTCTCCCCCGCCCGCGACCTCTCAGGAGCTCCGACCGCATGACCGAGACGATGCGCGACACCGCGACCGAGTTCGACGTGTTGGCCATCGGCAACGCGCTCGTGGACGTGCTCGCCCACGCCGAGGATCCGTTCCTCGATGGCCACGGCATGGTGAAGGGTTCGATGACGCTCATCGACGCGGTGCAGGCCGAGGCGCTCTACGGCGCGATGGGCCCCGGGGTCGAGGTGTCCGGGGGCAGTGCGGCGAACACCACGGTCGGTATCGCGTCGTTCGGTGGTCGTGCCGCGTTCATCGGTCGGGTGCGCGACGATCAACTCGGTCAGGTTTTCGCCCACGACATCCGCGCGGCCGGCGTGCACTTCGCGGCGGTGCCGGCCGACCACGGGCCGCCCTCCGGCCGTTGCCTCATCCTCGTGACCCCCGATGCGCAGCGCACCATGGGCACGTTCCTCGGTGCGTCCTCCCTCCTGACCCCGGACGATGTCGACGCCGACCTCGTGGCTCGGTCGGCCATCACCTACCTCGAGGGCTACCTGTGGGATGAGCCCGACGCGAAGGCGGCGTTCATCTACGCGGCGAACCTCGCACACGGGGCCGGTCGTCGTGTCGCGCTCTCCCTCTCCGACGGCTTCGTGGTCGACCGCCACCGTTCGGAGTTCCTCGAACTCGTCGAGGGTCACGTCGACCTGCTCTTCGCCAACGAGCAGGAGATCTGCTCGCTCTACGAGACCGATGCGTTCGACGTCGCGCTCCAGCAGGTCAACCACCACTGCGAGATCGCCGCGCTCACCCGTGGCGCCAAGGGTGCGGTCATCATCCGGGGGGACGAGGTGCACGTCATCGACGCCCACCCCGTGCCGCACGTCGAGGACACCACCGGGGCCGGCGACCTGTTCGCGGCCGGGTTCCTCCGGGGTTTCACGGCCGGACAGGACCTGGGCACCTGCGGCCGGCTCGGCGCGCTGGCGGCCGGCGAGGTCATCGGCCACCTCGGGGCCCGCCCGCTCGTCTCGCTCGCGGAACTCGCGGACCCGTCGCGGTGACCGAACCGCACCGGTTCGGTCGGTACACCACCGGTTCGGAGGCGCTGGACCGCGATCTCGCGGAACTCGTCCGGCTCCACGCAGTCGACGACGAGGATCTCATCTACGAGATGCTGGTGACGAGCCTGCGGCTCGCTGAGGATCACCCGTACCGGGGTGACCTCAAGATCGCGACCATCGCGGTGAAGGAGATGCGTCGAGCCTTCGCCGCGTTCGCGCCGTACCGCAACATCCGCAAGGCGACCATCTTCGGTTCGGCGCGCACCGCACCGCACGATCCGCTGTACCGGTTGACCGTGGACCTCGCCCGTCGTCTGGCTGCGCGCGACTGGATGGTGATCACTGGCGCCGGGCCGGGAATCATGCGCGCCGGGGTGGAGGGCGCCGGGGTCGACCACTCGTTCGGGGTGAGCATCCGACTGCCGTTCGAGACGCCCGCCCCGGAGTTCGACGCGGACCGGAGCCGCCTCATCCCGTTCCGCTACTTCTTCACCCGCAAGCTCATGTTCATGAAGGAGTCGTCGGGCTTCGTCCTCCTGCCGGGCGGGTTCGGGACGCTCGACGAGTGCTTCGAACTGCTCACCTTGCTGCAGACCGGCAAGTCCGTGCCCGCGCCGGTGGTGCTCCTCGACACGCCCGGCGGCACCTACTGGAGTCGGTGGATCTCGTTCATCGAGGAGGAGCTCTCGGGCGACTACATCTCGCCCGGCGATCTCGACCTGGTGCGGGTCACCGACGACGTCGACGTGGCGGTGGACGAGATCACCAGCTTCCACTCGAACTACGACTCGATCCGGTTCATCGAGGGTCGGCTGGTGATCCGGTTGCGACGGTCCCCGGACGATGCCGCCCTCGAAACCCTGAGCGAGCGGTACGCGGACATCCTGCGTTCCGGTTCCATCGCGCGGACCGAGGCCGACGCACGTGAGGTCGCCGAGGACGATCGGATCGACCTCGACCGGATCACCCTCGACTTCGACCGCCGGCACTGGGCCCGGCTGCGGCACCTCATCGACGACCTCAACGGGTCCGCTCGGTAGTCAGTCCCAGGAGTCGGCCGGTCCGTCGAGCGCGCCGATCGCGCGTTCGATCGCCCGGCGTGCCTGCAGCACACGACGTTCGTCGGCTCGGGCGGTCTCGTCGCCTGACGCGGCCTCTCGGAGGCGGTCGTACGCGAGGTCGCGCAACTCCTCCTCGATGCTGCGGAGACGCTCCACGATGTCGCTGGTGTCCATGCGTCCACCTCCCGTCCGGATCGGGCGATGGTAGCGACGAGCGCTCCACTACGCTGCCGCCCGATGGCCGACCTCCACCTCGCCGACCACATCGCGCGCACCGGACCCGAGATCATCGACCGGCTCGGCGAGTGGCTCGCCATCCCCGCGATCTCCGCCGATCCGGCCCACGCCGCCGACGTTCGGGCGTCGGCCGAGTGGTGCGCGGACGAGATGCGTCGGGTGGGGCTCGAAGGGGTCACGCTGCTCGAGACGCCCCTCCACCCGTCGGTGTACGGCGAGTGGCTGCACGCCGGCCCCGAGGCTCCGACCGTGCTCGTCTACGGGCACCACGACGTGCAACCGGTGGAGCCGCTCGAGGAGTGGAACTCGCCGCCGTTCGTGGCGACGGTGCGCGACGGGCAGCTCTTCGCCCGGGGGGCGGTCGACGACAAGGGCCAGGTCCTGTACCACCTCGAGGTCGTGCGGGCGCTGCTCGCCCGTGACGGTCGGCTCCCGGTCAACCTCAAGATCGTGGTCGAGGGCGAGGAGGAGTTCGGCAGCCCGAACTTCCCGGCGTTGCTCGAGGCGCACCGGGAGCGGCTGGGCTGCGACGTGGTGATCGTCTCCGACACCGGCATGCTCTCGGTCGAAGAACCGTCGATGTGCATCGGCATGCGCGGGCTCGCCGGCTTCGACATCCACCTGCGGTCGGCCTCCACCGATCTGCACTCCGGCGTCTTCGGGGGCGCGGTCCTCAACCCGGCCCACCTCGCCGCCCGCATCGTCGCCGCGCTGCACGACGAGCAGGGGCGGGTGGCGATCCCCGGCTTCTACGACCGGGTCCGCTCCCTGAGTCCGGCGGAGCACGCGGCGATGCTGGCACTGCCCTTCGACGAGACCGAGTTCCGTCGCAACGCCGGCGGTGCGCCGCTGGCCGGGGAGGCTGGTTTCACGACCCACGAGCGCACGGGCAGCCGTCCGACCTGCGAGGTGGTGGGGATCGGTTCCGGCCATCAGGGTGAGGGCCTCAAGACCATCGTGCCGGCGACCGCCACGGTGAAGGTCACGTTCCGCCTGGTGGCCGACCAGGACCCGGAGGAGATCGCGGCCTCGTTCCGGACCTGGCTCGAGGAACGCATCCCGGAGGGTGTCGAGTGCACGGTCTGGGAGGAGGGGCGGGTCGGGCCGGCGTTGACCCCCGTCGACCACCCGGCCGTGGGCGCGGCGGCGCGGGTCATCGAGCGGGTCTGGGGACGCGCGCCGTACCTCGTGCGGGAGGGAGGCAGCGGCCCCGAGGAGGCGCTCGGACGGATCCTGGCTGCTCCGGTGGTGTTCCTCGGGGTGGGGCTGCCGGACGACAACATCCACGCCCCGAACGAGCGCATCGTGCTCGATCAGTTCTGGAAGGGGATCCTCGCGGTCGGCGAACTCTGGCCCGAACTCGCGTCGACTCCGGGCATCACGAGGGAGCGGTCATGACGGGTCCGACCCGCGAGTGGGTGGTCTTCGACGACCCGAAGCGCAAGCGCCACGTGTACCACTTCGACGTCACCTACCTGACCTCGAACCACCTGTGCATCTTCGGTCGCGGGTGCCAGGGGGTCCTCAACGACCCGACCCCGGAACTCTCCCAGGGCTGCTGCTCGTACGGTGCGCACTTCTCCGACAAGAAGGACCGCCGCAAGATCGAGAAGCTCGCCAAGACCCTCGACCCCGAGATCTGGCAGTTCGCCAAGCAGGGGCAGCGCAAGGGCATCGCGGTGGAGGACGGTGACGACGACTGGCGCACTCGGAAGGTGCAGGGCGCGTGCATCTTCCTCAACCGCCCCGACTTCCACCTCGGGGCGGGCTGCGCGCTCCACGTGCACGCGATGCGGGAGGGCGTGCACCACTCGACGGTCAAGCCCGAGGTGTGCTGGCAGGTCCCGCTCCGCAACATCGAGGAGTACGACGAGGACGCCGGAGATGGCGTGGTGCACCACCGCATCACCGAGTTCGCCCGGCACGGTTGGGGCGAGGGCGGCGAGGAGTTCGCCTGGTGGTGCACCGAGGCGTCGGAGGCCTTCGTCGGCGATCGCCCGGTCTACCGCGAGATGGAACCGGAGCTTCGCCTCATGGTCGGCGACGAGCTGTTCGATCGTCTCGCCGTCTACCTCGACGCGCGGATCGCGGCCTCGCCCGCGCCCGTCCCGCACCCGGCCACCGTGCCCATCCAGCTGGGGCGGAAGCCGCGCTGACCGGAGGTCAGCGGATGAGCGTGCCCCCGTCGAGCACGAGCGTCTCGCCGGTCACCCACGAAGACGCGTCGGACGCGAGGTAGAGGGCGGCCCGCGCGATGTCCTCCGGTTCGCCGATCCGGCCGACCGGGTGCATGCGGGCCACCGCCTCCTCGTTCGGCGACCACAGGGCGCGGGCCATGTCGGTGCGGACGAGGCCGGGTGCGATTGCGTTCACCCGCACCCCGGGTGCCAACTCTCCGGCGAGCTGTCGGGTGAGGTGGATGAGTGCAGCCTTCGACACGTTGTAGATGCCGATACCGGGCGAGGTGCGGATCCCGCCGATCGAGGCGATGTTGATGACGACCCCACCGTGGTCGGCCATCCAGGCCCGCCAGGCTGCCTGCACCGCCCGGATCGGACCAGCCACGTTCACCTCGAGCACCTTGTCGAGCGCGGACGCCGGGAGGTCGACGACAGGACCGAGGAACGGGTTGGTGGCCGCGTTGTTCACGAGCACGTCGAGCGATCCGAGCTCGTCGACGCACCGAGCCACCACGGCCTCGACCGCATCCGGATCGCCCGCGCTCCCCGGGTGCACGATCGCCGCCACGCCACGGGCGAGCAGCGCTCCGAGGGTCTCATCGAGCTCGGCTTGCTTGCGGGCGAGTACGGCCACCGCTGCGCCCGCATCGGCGAAGGTCTCGGCGATCGCCCGTCCGATACCCCGCGTCCCCCCGGTGATGAGCGCGACGCGCCCATCGAGCCGGTGGGGATCCGTGCCCACGGTCAGAGGTAGAGGCCGGTGCGGCCGTCGTCCCGGGGCGACGCCACGGCGTGCACATCGCGTTCCCGGAGGATGAGGTACTCGTCCCCGCGGATCTCGACCTCGTAACCGGCATCGGGGGCGAAGAGCACGGCGTCGCCCTCCTCCACGTTGCGCACGGTCGGGCCGACCTGCACGACGTCAGCCCACACGAGACGCCGGTCCTGGTTGGCGGTGGCGGGGATGAGGATGCCGGATCGGCTCTTGCGTTCGCCGGCTTCCCGAGACGGCACGACGAGGATGCGGTCGGCCGTCATGCGGACGGACTGCTTGCCTTCCTCCTCCGCGATGCGTACCGGTCGAACCATGCCCGCACCTTACGCCTCTCGCCCGTCGGGGCTCTTCGTCGGGGCCGCCGACCCCCGGCTAGATTCGGCCCTCCATGGCGGCGCTCCCCGACCCCGCAGCTCCGAGCGTCACGAGCGCACCGACCCGCCCCAGTGCGGTCGACCGGGTTCGGTCGTACGTGATGCTCACGAAGCCCCGAGTCATCGAGCTCCTCCTCGTCACGACCGTCCCGGCGATGGTGCTCGCCGAGGGCGGGCTCCCGCCGATCGGCCTCGTGCTCGCAGTGCTGCTCGGTGGGGCTCTCGCGGCCGGCGGGGCCAACACCGTGAACTGCTACATCGAGCGGGACCGAGACCAGGTCATGCGGCGTACCCACGGCCGGCCGCTGCCCCAGGGTGAGGTCTCACCGCGGTCGGCCCTCGTCTTCGGTCTCGTGCTCGAGGTCCTCGCGTTCACCTGGCTCTGGGCGACGGCGAACCTCCTCGCCGCCTCCCTCGCGGTGAGCGCCATGCTCTTCTACGTGTTCGTGTACACGATCTGGCTCAAGCCGCGGAGTCCGCAGAACATCGTCATCGGCGGGGCTGCTGGGGCCGTCCCGGTGCTCGTCGGGTGGGCGGCCGTCACCGGTTCGCTCGCCGCGCCGGCCTGGGTGCTGTTCCTCCTCATCTTCCTGTGGACACCCCCGCACTTCTGGGCGCTCGCGGTCCGGTACCGCGAGGATTACGCCCGAGCGGGCATCCCGATGCTCCCGGTGGTGCGCGGCCTCGAGGCCGCCGGTCGGCAGATCGCCGCGTACACGGTGCTCGTGGTCCTCTGCTCCCTGAGCCTGCCGCTCATCTCGGAGCTCGGCTGGGTCTACACGGCCGCGGCCCTCGCCCTCGGGGCGGTGTTCATCGTCGCCGCGGCGCGCCTCGCGCGCGGCATGGACCCGGACCGGGCGATCTCGTTCTTCACCCTCTCGAACACCTACCTCGCCCTGCTCTTCGCGTTCGTGGCGATCGACGTGTTCGTGCAGAACGCGATCGGCTGACGGGTGCCGCGTCGTCGGCTCCCCACCGTCCTCGCGGGCCTGGCCCTCCTCGGGTTGGTCGCGTGGGGCGTGGTGTCCGCGCTCGGTGCCGGAGACCAGGCGGAGCAGCCGGCGGCGCCGACGACCGCGTCGAGGGTTCCGCCGCCGAACACCGAGCCCGATCTGCGTCCGGTGGAACCCGGCGTCGCGTCGGTCGGCAGCCTCGCGCCCACCATCGATCTCCCGGCGCTGCGGCGACCGGGCCGGGTCCGGGTCGCCGACGCGCCCGGTGCGCCGGTGCTGCTCAACTTCTGGGCCTCGTGGTGCATCCCCTGCCGTGAGGAGTTCCCGGCGCTCCGGCGGATCGAGCGGACCTTCGGTCGTCGGGGCCTGCGGGTCGTCGGGGTGACGTTCGACGACCGGCGGGCCGACGCGATCCGTTTCGCCACGGCGGAGCGCGCGACCTGGGAGCTCGCGTACGACGCCGAGGGCGAGGCCGCGCGGGACTACGGGGTTCGGGCCGCCCCGCAGACGATCCTCATCGACCGCCGGGGCGTCATCATCGAGCGCTGGTACGGGCGACCTTCGTCCGACCGGTTCGATGCGGCGGCGCGCCGTCTGCTGGCCGCGCCCTGACTCACTCCTCCCAACGGAAGCAGCGGGCTGCGACCAGCGGGAGCAGGACCGACCAGACCACGAGCACCGTGACGGCCCCGACCGGGATGTCGATGGGATCGGCGAGCGCGCCCCGCACCGTCTCCGCGAGTGCAGCCGCAGGCAGGAGGCGGGCCACCGACTGGACCGCGTCGGGGAGGCGTGTGAGCGGGTACGCCATGCCGCCGAGGAACAGCAGGACGAGGTAGAGCCCGTTGGCGAGCGCGAGGTTGGCCTCGGCCCGCAGGGTGCCGGCGAGCAGCAGGCCCAGGCCGGCGAACGCAACGGTGCCCACGAGCAGGGCCAGCAGCGCGAGCGGCACGCTGCCGCCCGGCCGCCACCCGAGAGCCGCAGCGACGGTGAGCAGCACGCCGAGCTGGATCGCCTCGATCGCCAGCACGTAGAGCGTCTTGGCGGCGAGCAGACCACCGCGGGTCAGCGGGGTCGATCCGAGGCGCTTCAGCACGCCGAAGCGCCGATCGAACCCGGTCGCGATCCCGAGGCTCACCATCGCGCTCGACATCACCGCGAGCGCCAGGACCCCGGGCACGAGGAAGTCGAGCGGGTCGCCCTGCACCGAGGGGGTCTGCACCTTCCCGAAGAAGAGCAGCACGCCGACCGGTATCCCGATGGTGACGACGAGGCTCTCGCCCCGCCGAAGGCCGAGGCGCGTCTCGCTCGCAGCCTGCGCGAGCACGGC
Source organism: Actinomycetes bacterium (assembly GCA_046075855.1). Lineage (GTDB taxonomy): Bacteria > Actinomycetota > Acidimicrobiia > IMCC26256 > IMCC26256 > IMCC26256. The sequence continues at coordinate 23,781 of JBJTQX010000082.1, read as the reverse complement.
CCGGCGCCTCACGACGCCTCCTCGGTGAGTCGGAGGAACACGTCCTCGAGGGTGGTGCGCCCGGTGGTGAGGGATCGCAGTGGCAGCCCGTGGTGATCCAGGTGCGCGGCGAGGCGGGCCACGAGCGCCGCGTCGATCGCCGCTCGCAGTCGGTAGCCGCCCGTCCCGTCCGGCTCGACCGCCGATCGATCCACGCCGACCGCCGCGGTGAGCGCATCGAGATCGAGGTCGTGGTTCGACTCGAAGTGCAGTTCGTCGCGCGGATCCGTGCCGGTGAGCTCGTCGGGTGTGCCGGAGGCCACGACCCGGCCATGGTCGATGATCGCGAGCGTGTCGCAGAGCGACTCGGCCTCGTCGAGGTAGTGCGTCGTGAGCACGATGGTCGTGCCCTCGTCGGCGAGCGATCGGACGAGATCCCAGGTGGTGGCTCGGGCGCGCGGATCCATCCCGGCTGTCGGCTCGTCGAGGAACAGCACCTCCGGTCGCCCGACGAGCGCGAGGGCGAGCGAGAGCCGCTGGTACTGGCCGCCGGACAGGCGGCGCACCGGCGTCCGCCGGGAGTCCCCGAGCCCCACGAGGTCGAGCAGCCGCTCCGGGTCATCGGGAGCCTCGTAGAAGGCCGCGTACAGCCGGAGGGTCTCGAGCGGGAACAGACCGGGCGAGAGACCGCCGGACTGCAGCATCACGCCGATGCGTGGGCGGAGCGCATCTCCCTCCGACCACGGGTCGAGTCCGAGCACCCGCACTGCGCCGGCGTCGGCCCGGCGGTACCCCTCGAGGATCTCGACCGTGGTGGTCTTGCCGGCACCGTTCGGACCGAGCAGGCCGAACACCTGACCCGGTTCGACCCGCAGGTCGATCCCGTCAGCGGCCCGGCGATCGCCGTAGCGCTTCACGAGCCCGGCGACCTCGATCGCCCCCCGGGCCCCTGCTTCCATCGGCTCGGGATCGTACCGGAGGGCGTGGCAACATCCGGGACCGATGGAGCACTCCCAGTACCTCCTCCTCATGGGCGGCTGCCTGCTCATCACCCTGCCGCTCGAGCTCCTCCTCGGCGCGCGCGTCTACCGGCGACCCCGGCGGCTGTGGCTCGCCCTCTGGCCGATGCTCGTCGTGTTCATCGCGTGGGACCTCGTCGTCATCGCCCGACACCAATGAGAGTTCTCGGCCCGCTACACGACCGGGTTCGTGCTGCCCGGCGGCATCCCCATCGAGGAGGTCGTCTTCTTCGTGGTGATCCCGATCTGTGGGCTGCTCACCCTCGACACGGTGCGCCACCTGCTCGGACGGGACCGCTGATGCCCGAGTACACCGTGCTCGCGGCGACCTCGGTGGTCCTCGTGCTGCTGCTCGAGCGCTTCGCGCTGCGCACCGGCCTGCTGCGCGATCCGTCCTACTGGATCTCGCTGGCCATCTGCTTCGGCTTCATGGTGCTCGTGAACGGCTGGCTCACGAAGCTCTCCGCCCCGATCGTCATCTACACGCGGTCCGAGAACCTCGGCGTCCGGTTCCCCTGGGACATCCCGGTGGAGGACTTCGCCTTCGGCTGGTCGATGCTCACGCTCACGATGCTGCTGTGGGATCGCGCCGGTCGCCGGGACGCCTCCACCCGGTGAGGCGGGGGTAGCGTGCCGACCGTGGGAGACGTCCTGCTCGCGGTGCTCGTGCTGGTGGCGATGGAGCCGCTCACCGCGCTCACCCACCGTTGGGTCATGCACGGTGGCGGCTGGGGCTGGCACCGCAGCCACCACCGGCCAGCGACCGGTCGCTTCGAGGCCAACGACCTCTACCCCGTCGTGTTCGCCGGCCTCACGATCGCCGTGCTCTGCGTCGGCGTGTTCGGGGGCGTCCACGTGCTCGTGCCGGTCGGGATCGGCGTCACGGCCTACGGCGCGGCGTACCTGCTGCTCCACGATGTCGCCATCCACCGCCGACTCCCCATCCGGGTACCAGGTCGGCTGCTCGACCCGTGGCGGCGCGCCCACGCCGTGCACCACCGGTTCAACGACGCGCCCTACGGCTTCCTCGCCCCGGTCGTGCCCCGGCGGCTCCGGGACCGTGCGGACACGGTGGAGCCCGACGTGGTGACCCGGCCCCTCGGCGAACGGGTTCAGTCGATCCCGAGGTAGGCGGCGGCCACCGTCGCCGCCTTGCGCGCACCCGGCACCCGTGCCCGGCGCGTGAAGACGTCGTCGCCGTTCGCCTCGATCCGGCCGAGGATGCCGCCGTAGAGCCGGTGTGCCACCCGGATGCAGCGACGGGAGGCTCGTGGCAGGTACTGCTCGCCGGCGCGGGCGGACGCGTAGAAGGCGCGGGTCCGTTCGATCTCGAAGGCCATGAGCGCATGCCACGCCTCGTCGACCCGCCGCTCGTACGGGTCGACCCCGAAGCGCCGGAGATCCTCCTGCGGCAGGTAGACCCGACCGCGGTCGAGGTCCTCGCCCACGTCGCGCAGGAAGTTCGTGAGCTGGAATGCGACGCCGAGGTCACGAGCCGGTGGACGGGCCAGGCCGAGGTCGGAGGGCTCCAGGATCGGGAGCATCATCTCGCCGATGACCGCCGCCGACCCGTCCATGTAGAGCATGAGGTCGTCGAAGGTCTCGTAGGTCGCGACGGTGAGGTCCATCGTCATGGAGCGCAGGAACCGATCGAAGCAGTCGACGTCGATCTCGAAGCGCCGCACCGTGTCGACCACGGCTTTGAGGACGAGGTCGTCGCTGTCACCGGCCGCGAGGTCCGCCGTGAACCGCGTCCCGAAGTCGGCGAGCGCCGCCGCTCGCTCGGCCACCGGGACCGGACCGAGGTCGTCCACGATGTCGTCCGCGTACCGGCAGAATCCGTACAGCGCGTGCACGTGCGGACGACGCGCCCGCGGCAGCAGGAACGTCGACGCGTAGTAGGTCGTGCCGTACGCCTTGTTGAGCTCGCGGCAGCGCGCGTACGAAGCCTCGAGGGTCGTCACGCCGAACGCCGTTCCCGCGCGTAGGTCTGCACCCGCTCGGCCGCGAGCCGACCCGATACCAGCACCATCGGGACGCCGACGCCGGGCGTCGTCCCGGACCCGACGAAGAACACCCCCGGGATCCGCCGATCCCGGTTCGACGGTCGGAACGCCCCGGTCTGGAAGAAGGTGTGGGCCAGCGCGAACGGGGTGCCGCGCTCCATACCCCGGGCCTCCCAGTCGACCGGGTCGAGGAACTCCTCCACCTCGATCTCGGCCGGGTAGCCGAGCGCGGCGACCCGACCGGCGAGGTCGTCGCGGATCCGCTCCCGCTCCCCCGTCCAGTCCACGTGCCCGTCGAGGTTCGGTGCGGGCTCGAGCACGTAGAGCGAGTGGGCGCCCGCCGGCGCGAGCGACGGGTCGGAGCGGGTCGGTACGGTCACGAGGATCGACGGATCGGGCATGCGGCGGCCCTCGTCGAGCAGCGCGGTGAACGCCTCACGCCAGGTCCGGCCGAAGTGGATGTTGTGGTGCGCGGCCTCGGTCGGCATCTCGCCGCGCACCCCGGCGAGCCAGAGGAGGCAGGAGGGCGAGTACCGGCCTCGGCGGGCGGTGCGCGGAGCGGGGACGTCGAGCAGCTCGCGGTAGGCCACCGGCAGGTCGGGGTTCGCCACAACCGCGTCGGCCGCGATGGTCGTCCCGTCGGCGAGCCGCACGCCGATCACCGCGCCGGCGGGTCCGCGTTCGATGCGCTCGACCGCCGTGCCGAGGCGTACCTCGCCACCGTGGGCCGTGATCGCGGCCGCGAGACCGGTGGCCATCGAGTGCATCCCGCCGCGCGGGAACGACACCCCCTCGACGCTGTCCATGTAGGTGATGACGCAGTAGATCGCGAGCGCGTCGAACGGAGACAGGCCCGCGTACATCGCCTGGAACGAGAAGATGCGGTGCAGCCGGTCGTCCTCGAAGAACGACGCGACCTTGCGGTGCACGGTACGCAACCCGCCCGTGCGCACGATCTGGAGCAGCGGGGCCACCCGCCGCAGGTAGTCGAGCGGCGAGTTGAAGTTCCGGTCGATGAAGTCGGCCATCTCGAGGCGGTACAGGTCGCCGAGCCAGTCGCAGAACGGACCGAACTGCGCCGCGTCCCGCAGCCCGCACACCCGGCGGATCTCCTCCGTCATGGCCTCGACCCCGTGGAGCACCCGCAGTTCGCTGCCGTCGTCGAACACCGCGCGGTACATCGGGTCGACCGGATCGATCGTCACGTGGTCGTCCATGTCGGCGCCCATGGCCTCGAACGCATCGCGCAGCAACCCCGGCATCGTCATGACGCAGGGACCGTTGTCCATCCGGTACCCGGCACGCTCCACGATGCCGGCTCGTCCGCCCGGCACCGGCTCGCGTTCCACGACGGTGACCTCGTGGCCCGCCCCGATGAGGTGGGCGGCCGCGGACAGCCCGCCCAACCCGGCCCCGACGACGACGACCCGCACTATCGGTCCCGCCAGGCCACGAAGTTGCCGAGTTCGGCGAGCGCGTGGCGCGCCTCGTCGGTGATGTCGGCCCGGTCGAGGGCCCGCATGCTCTCGGCCACGAGCCGTTCGATGGACCGCTCGACCTCGTCGACCGCCCCGCTCGACACGAGCAGGTCGCAGAGCGCCTCCACCTCGGCGTCGGAGAGGTCCGGGGATCCGACCCGGTCGAGCAGCGCCGCACCCGCCGCGTCGGCCCGGCGCGACGCGTAGGCGACCAGCGGCGTGAGCTTGCCCTCCCGCAGGTCGTCGCCCACCGGCTTGCCGGTCACGCCGGCGTCACCGAACACGCCGAGGAGGTCGTCGCGCATCTGGAAGGCTTCGCCGAGCGGCAGGCCGAAGGCCGAGAGGTCGTCGGCGAGGTCCTCGTAGCGACCGGCGAGGGCCGCACCGAGGTGCAGCGGCCGTTCGACCGTGTACTTGCCCGACTTGTACCACTCGATCCGCCGGGCCCGTTCCTCGTCCCGGCCGCCCGCCGCGGTGCCGAGCAGGTCGAGGTACTGCCCGACGCACAGCTCCACGCGGAGTTCGTCGAACAGGTCGCGGGCCACCGTCGGCACCCCGCGCATCAGCAGGTCCGCGTAGACGAACGCGAAGTCGCCGATGAGGATCGCCGCGCCCTCGCCGAACCGTCGCTCCTCGCCGTTCCAGCCGGACTCGGCGTGACGGCCCATGAACTGCCGGTGCACCGCCGGCAGGCCGCGACGTCGATCGGAGCCGTCCATGATGTCGTCGTGGATGAGGGCGAAGGTGTGGAGCAGTTCGAGCGCCGCCCCGGCGTCCACCACGAGGTCGTCGTTGCCGCTCCCGCCCGCCCCGATGTATGCCCAGTGGCAGAAGGCCGGGCGAAGTCGCTTGCCACCGGCGGCCACGAGGGCGAGGAGCGAGTCGAGCGGTTCGCGCAGGTCGCGGTCCACGTCGGTCCAACGACCGATCTCCACGTCGAGCAACCGGCGCACCCGGGCCTCGGCGGCCTGGCCGACGGTGAGCAGGCTCAGCGGGACGGGTTGGGGCGTTCCGGGCACGGCGGGAGCCTACGGTCCCGCGTTCAGCCCGCACGCAAAGCTCCGACACGGGCTCGCGTAGGGTGCCCAGCGTGACCGGGTTGCCCGATCCCGAAACGCTGGCCGAGCGTGCCGCCGCCCTGCCCGCGGGCAGCGTGCCCGAGGATCTCGAGGTCGCGTTCGGCATCGAGGTGACCGGCGGGCGGGCCCACACGCTCCGCATCGCCGGGGGCCGGGTGTCGGTCGTGGAGGGCACCGGGTCGGCCGGGCTGACCGTCATCCTCGAACCGGACGCCGCCGCCGAGGTGATCGCCGGGTCCACCAACGTCCAGCGCCTGCTCGAGGACGGACGCATCCGCCTGCGCGGGGACCTCGGCGCCGTACCGACCGCCCGGGCGCTCGCGGCGATCGGACCGTTGCTCGCCCCGCCCGCTCCCTGAACGATCCGTCGGGACCGCCACGGATCGGCGGCCTCGCCCTCGCTACCATCCGCCCCGAACCCGGAGGCCGCCATGACGACGAGCATCGACACCTTCCAGTCCGAGGCGAGGGCGTTCCTCGACGCCCACCTCGACCGGCGCGGCGAGGAGTCCTTCACCTGGGGAGAGGGCAGCGACCGGGTCGGCGTGCTCGAGGAGAAGACGGCCGAGCAGGAGGCGCGTGACCTCGCCGCCGCCAAGGCCTGGAAGGCCACCGAGTTCGACGCCGGCTACGGCTGGATCACCGGACCCACCGAGTACGGCGGCGCCGGCCTCGACAAGGAGTACGACCGCGCCTACCGCGAGGTCGCCTCCGGTTACGCCCAGCCGAACCAGTCGCAGTTCGGCATCGGCCTCGGCATGGTCGCCCCGACGATCCTCGCCCACGCGGTCCCCGAGGTGAAGGAGCGGTACCTCCGCGGCATGTGGCGTGGCGACATCGTCGGATGCCAGCTCTTCTCGGAGCCGGTCGCCGGGTCCGACCTCGCCGGCATCCAGACCAAGGCCGAGCGCGACGGCGACGAGTGGGTCATCACCGGGCAGAAGGTGTGGACCTCGGGCGCCCACTACTCCGACATCGGCGAGATCATCACCCGCACCGACCCCACGAAGCCCAAGCACCGCGGCATGACGATGTTCCTCGTCGACATGCACGCACCCGGGGTCGAGGTGCGCCCGCTGCGGCAGATGACGGGCGGCGCCGCCTTCAACGAGGTCTTCTTCGACGAGGTGCGGGTGCCCGACTCGCACCGGCTCGGGGACGTCGACGGGGGTTGGACCGTCGCCCTCACCACCCTCATGAACGAGCGGGCCAGCATCGGTGGCGGCGGTGGTGGCGCCGGCACGATGAGCATGGCGCGCCTGCTCGGGCTCGCCCGGTTCCTCGAGGTCGACGGCGATCCGATCATCCGCCAGCGCATCGCCGACGTGTACATCCGCGGCGCCGTCGCTCGGTACACGAGCCAGCGGGCCATGGCCCGCATCCGCGCCGGTCAGCTGCCCGGGCCCGAGATGTCGATCGGCAAGCTCTCGCTCACCGAGAACCTCACCCGCACCTCGCAGCTCCTCGGGGAGATGCTCGGCGCCCGGCTCGTCGCCGATTCGGGCGAGTGGGGCACCTACGCGTGGAGCGAGTTCGTGCTCGGCACGCCCGGCATGCGGATCGCCGGCGGTTCCGACGAGGTCATGCGCAACATCGTGGGTGAGCGGGTGCTCGGGCTGCCGAAGGAGCCCTCGCCCGCCTGAGCGGGCGGGCCGTCGTGCAGCCCTTCGAGCGGCTCCGGGCCGCGGTGCGCTGGTCGAGCGGCCTCGACGAGTGGTCCCTGCTCGCCGAGGCGATCGAGTGCCTCGCGGGGTTCGACGAGGATCCGGCGGGTCTCGTCATCGCGTGTCGCCGGCTCCTCGCCCACCACCCGAGCGTGGCCCGCCTCTGGTGGCTGTGCTCGCGGGTCATCACGGCGATCGAGCCGAGTGAGGCGGCGTGGTCGGCCTGGGACCAACTCGAACTCGATGCGACCGCTTCGCGTCTCGCCGAGCACCTCCCCGCCGATGAACGACCGGTGCTGGTGCTCGGGTGGTGCGAGACGGTCGACCGGCTCGGGCTCCTGCGCCCCGACCTCGACCTTCGGGTCGTGCGCACCGGCGACGACGACGGCCTGAGCCTCGCTTTGCGTCACGCCGCGAACGAGGTGCGGGTGCACGCGGCCACCGAGGCGGCCGCCCTCGAGGCGTCCGCCCTGCTCATCCCCGTCGTGGTCGGCGGGGGCGGCGAGGCGCTCGTCGCCGACGGCGCCCACGCGGCGTCCGAACTCCTCGACGGGATGGACCTGCTCGCGGTGGCTCCGTTCGGCCGGGTGCTCGCTGCGGAGGTCTTCGACGCGTTCCGTCGGGCGAACCCGCAGGGACCGTGGATGTCGCTCGACCTCGCCCGCACCACCGGGGTCGTCGGACCCACCGGCGTGCAGCGCCCCGCGCACTTCAGCAAACGGCGTGACGCCCCGCCCGCAGCGGAGCTGCTGCGCGCGGTGGGCTGAACCTCAGAAGGTGCCGCCGTCCACGCTGATGCGTTGGGCATCCACGTAGGAGGCCGCGTCCGAGACGAGGAACCGCACGACGTCGGCGACCTCCTCGGGGGTGCACACGTGGCCGAAGGGTGATCCGGCGTCGAGTTCGGAGATCTCGGTCACGCCCATCATCCCCTTCACGAGGCGGCGGCCCATCTCGGTGGAGACGAGACCCGGGGCCACGACGTTCACGTGGATGCCGTGGCGGCGCTCCTCCTTGGCCAGGGTCCACGCCAGCGCCTCCATCGCCGCCTTCGCCATCGTGTACGGGGCCGAGTTCGCCGGCATGTGGGTGGTCGCCACGCTCGAGATGAACACGACGTCACCCCGCTCCAGCGTCCGCATCCCGCCGAGCGCGTGCTTCGCCGTGACCATGGCGCCGAGCGCGTGCGTGCGGAAGAGGCGGAGCACCTCCTCCGGATCGGTGTCGGCCACGGTCCGCCCGCGGCTCGCCACCCCGGCGTTGGCCACGAGGATCCCGATGGGCCCGAGCGCGTCCTCCGCCATCGTGACTGCCACCGCACAGTCAGCGGGCTCGGCCACGTCGGCCTGCACGACGAGGCACCGACGGCCTGCAGCCTCGACCTCGGCGGCCGTGGCTCGGGCCGCCTCCTCGTCCCGGTGCCACGTGACCGCCACGTCGTGGCCGTCGGCGGCGAGGCCGAGCGCGATCGCCCGGCCGATCCCCCGGCCCCCGCCGGTCACGAGCGCGGTGCGCCCGCTCACCGGTCGCCCCACTGCGGCGTCCGACGCTCGAGGAACGCCGACACTGCCTCCTCCATGTCGCCGGTCGTGCTCGCCAGGATCTGGGTGCGGTTCTCGAGGTCGATGCCGGCCTGGAGGCTGCCCACCTCGAGCTGGCTCCACATGACCTCCTTGGTCATCCAGACCCCGAACGGGCTGTTGCCGACGATGAGCTCCGCCTCGGCGAGCGCCGCATCGAGGAGCGCATCGTCCGCGACGAGGCGGGTGATGATGCCCATGCGCTCGGCCTCCTCGGCCTCGACCATGCGACCGGTCAGCATCATGTGGAACGCCGGTCCGGTCCCGACGATGCGGGGTAGCAACCACGACACCCCGATGTCGCAGCCGGAGAGGCCGATCTTCACGAAGGCCACGTTGAACCGTGACGAGCGTCCCCCGATCCGGATGTCACAGGCCAGTGCGAGCGCCAGTCCCCCGCCCGAGGCCGCACCGTTCACCGCCGCGATCACCGGCTTGCGCATCCCCCGCAGCCGCGGTACGAGCGCCGCGATCATCTGCTGGGTGTGGAGGCCCGCCTGCGTGCGCCCCTTCCCGGCACCCCGGCGCGACGCCGCCCCCTCCACGAGGTCGAGCCCGGCGCAGAACGCCCGCCCCGCCCCCGTGAGCACCACGACACGGCAGGAGTCGTCCTCGGCGCAGCCGCGCAGCGCCTCGTCGAGTTCGGTCACGAGCGCCGTGTTCATCGCGTTGAGTCGGTCCGGGCGATCCAGCGTGACGAGGTCGATCCCGTCCCGCACCCGTTCGGTCCGCACACACTCCATCGCCAGATCCTCCGATCAGGCCCGTTCGGCGGCCAGCTTCGCCACCTTCTCGACCGTCCGGTCCAGTCCGAGCCGCTCGCACCACGCTGCGAAGTCCGCGGCGGGTCCGGTCCACCGCCAGTCGTCGACGGTGCCCACCGGCGCATCGTCGCGCAGCGTCGCGAGGTCGCGGAAGAGCAGCGCGTCCTCGTAGCCCGCATCGAGGGCGGCAGCCAACCTCGCCGCACCGCGCACCGCCACCTCCCACTCGCCGTCACGCGGGATCGCCTCGATGTGGCCGTAGCGCGCGAGCACCGACGCCGAGGACTTCGCGCCCCAGCCGGGCAGGCCGGGGAACCCGTCGGCCGTGTCCCCGGTGAGCGCGAGCCAGTCCGGGATGGACGCCGGCCCGACCCCGAACTTCGCCCGCACGCCGTCCTCGTTGCGGACCTCACCCTTGCGGCGGTCCACCTGCACGATGCGGTCGCCCTCCACGCACTGGGCCAGGTCCTTGTCGGGCGTGCACACGAGGATGCGCGCCACGCGTTCGTCGTCCCGAGCCACGCGCACACCGCTCGCCAGACCATCGTCCGCCTCGTACTCGACCATCGGCAGCACCGCCACGCCGAGCGCCGCGAGCGTGTCCTCGACGAGCGTGAACTGGCCGAACAGTTCCGGGTCGAGACCCTCGCCGGTCTTGTAGCCCTCGTAGAGATCGTTGCGGAACGACTCCACCGTGTGGTCCGTCGCAACCGCTAGGTGCGTCACGCCATCGGCCAGCATCGACACCACGCTCATCACCACGCCACGGGTCGCCGCGACCTCGACGCCCGCGGCGTCCTTGCGGTCCGGCAGCGCGAAGTGGTGCCGGAAGAGTTCGTAGGTCCCGTCGAGCAGGTGCACATCCACGACGTCGATCATGGTGCGTCGTCGCGGCGATCACCCGATGCGGTCGGCACGCTGAACACCCTGAGTGGTCGCTCACGCACGGCGAGCGACGAAGACCGGTCCGTTTTCCCCAGTTGACGGAAAAATCGCGGGATTCGTCTCCATAACGTTGACTACACAGCGTGGTAACTGCCACAGTTCCTTCGCAATCCGCGGTCACGCGGCACTGGGCAGGGCCACGCAACGTGGTCTCGATGGGTGGGAGATGCACAGCATGGGCACGACGTCGTTCGACTCGTACTTCACCGGACTCCGCGCACGCCTCCGCACGCGCATCACCGCGATCGTGGGGGTCTTCCTCATGGCGACGTCGTCGGTGATCGCAGTGTCTGTGCAGACCGCCAATGCGGTGATCCCCGACGTTCTTGCTGGCTTCGAGATCACAGACGCCAACATGGCGACGCAGGCGCCCACGAACTTCGATTGGCAGAACGTGCTCGGGACATGCACCCAAGATCCCCTGGCTGCCAAGCAGGACTGCCCGAGCAACGTTCTCTGGGAGCGGGACGCCCACCCGCCGTTGTCCGGCAAGGACGACACGTTCACGGTCGGGGCAAAGGACATCCTCGATGTGAACCCCACCGGATGGTTTTGGAAGGACTTCTCCTCGCCCGACAAGGACGACCTCACGGACGTGTTCGCGACGATCCGCAATGACAACATCTACCTCGGCGCAGTGCGCTACGCGAACAACGGCTCTGCGTACATCGGGTTCTGGCTGTTCAAGAACGCCGTAGCTTCGAAGTGCGCGAGCAGCGTGGCCGGCAATGTCTTCGTTGACTCCAAGTTTGCAGTGCCGTCAAGTACGCCTGGCGCGATTACCTGTGATCTCCCGACCCCGTCGTCGGAGATCACGGTAGGACTCTCATACCTCCCGCTGAAGCATTCGATCGGCGACGTGCTCGTTCTCATCAATTACGAGCAGGGTGGTACGAACACGATCCCGAAGGCGTACGCGTGGGACCCCACGGTGACTGACAACCTCCGACAGATTGTCCCCAGCACGATCTATTCCTCTGGCGACTGCGCAGTCGCAGTTTCGCCGACGCAGTTGTGCTCGATTACCAACCGCCTTAGCACGCCGGCCATTGCCGGAGTTTCGGGTTGGGGTTACCAGCCGAAGACTGGTCCGGCTGACACGATCCCGCCCTTCTCGTTCTTCGAGGCGGGCATTACCCAAGCGGTGTTCTCCCAGGGTCTCGACCCCTGCTTCTCGTCGGTTCTCGGCGAGACCCGTTCCTCGCCCGAGACCACCGCTGCACTGAAGGACTTCGCGGGCGGGTCGTTCCAGCCCTGCAAGTTGTCGGTCGACAAGACGGGACCGTCGATCGGCAAAATCGGGCCGGACCCCAGCGACAAGTTGGAGTACACGGTCACGATCACGAACGAGGGGACGATCACCCTCTACCGCCAGACGATCAACGACTCGATCGCCGGCAACCTCCTGGGCAGCCCGAACGCAGGCGTGACGAACGTCGTGAACGGGTGCGGCGTCTCACTCGCGCCAGGAGCGAACTGCACCATCACCTATTCGTACCAGCCGAAGAACGGTGACCCTGACCCACTGGTGAACACGGTCACCGCCACCTACAACGCACTCAGCGACCTCAGCGGAACGCAGTTGGTGGACACAGACGCCCACAACGTCAACCTCTTCCAGCCGGGCGTCGCGCTCGACGAGTCGTGTGACGACCTCTCGAAGGTCGGAGATCCGTACACCTGCACGGTGACGGTGACCAACACGAGCTCGCCGGACAGCCCCCCGCTGACGTTCGACGCCGACCCGACGAAGGGACTCGTCGACACGAAGGCCGGGGACCTGCTCCGGACGCTCAACGCCGGCTACACGCTGGAGTCGCGGACCTGTCTGCCGGCGACCAGCTTGGCTCCCGGCAACACGTGCACCGTCGTCTTCAGCCACGTCGTCGTGTCGGGCGAGCCCGACACGATCGTGCATGCGGCGAGCACCCTGACCCACCCGACGGGTTTCACCAACAACATCGGTGCAACCGACACCGACAGCGTCAACCTCTTCCAGCCGAGCCTCGCCGTCGACAAGACCTGCGACCCGCTGTCGAAGGTCGGTGACCCGTACACCTGCACGGTGACGGTGACGAACACGAGCTCGCCGGACAGCCCCCCGCTGACGTTCGACGCCGACCCGACGAAGGGTCTCATCGACACGAAGGCCGGGGACCTGCTCCGGACGCTCAACGCCGGCTACACCCTGAACTCGCGCACCTGCCTCCCGGCGACCAGCCTCGCCCCCGGGGCATCCTGCACGGTCACCTACACGCACATCGTGCAGCTGGGCGAGTCCGACCCCATCGACAACACGGCGAGTGCGTGGATGCACCCGGTCGGGTTCCCGAACGACATCAAGGGATCCGACTCCGCCAGCATCAACCTCTTCCAGCCGAGCCTCTCCGTCGTCGAGGTCTGCGATGACCTCTCGAAGGTGACGGATCCGTACACCTGCACGGTGACGGTGACGAACACGAGTTCGCCGGACAGCCCGAACCTGACATTCGATTCCGACCCGACGAAGGGTCTCGTCGACAACCGGGCCGGGGACCTGCTCCGGACTCTCAACGCCGGCTACACGCTGGACTCGCGTACGTGTCTCCCGGCGACCAGCCTCGCCCCCGGGGCATCCTGCACCGTCACCTACACGCACATCGTGCAGCCGGGTGAGCCCGACCCGATCGTGAATACGGCGAGCGCGTGGATGCACCCGGCCGGATTCCCGAACGACATCAAGGGATCCGACTCCGCCAGCATCAACCTGTTCCAGCCCAGCATCACCGTCGACAAGAACTGCGACGATCTCTCGAAGGTCGGAGACGATGTCTCCTGCACCGTGACGGTGACGAACACGAGTTCCGCGGACAGCCCGAATCTGATCTTGGATTCGATCAACGACACCAAGGTCGGGAACCTCAACGGAGTGCTGTCCCGGGGGACGAAGACCCTTGGCCTCTGCCCGACCTTCCCGGTCGGCGGCATCGCACCTGGTGCGACGTGGTCGTGCACGTACTCGTTCACGGTTCTCAGCACCGATTCCGACCCGTTGGTCAACTCCGTCATCGCGTACACCCACCCGTCCGGGTTCCCGAACGTGATCTGGGATGACGCGTCGGACAGCATCAACCTGTTCCAGCCGAGCCTCGCCGTCGACAAGAGCTGCGATGACGTGTCCAAGATCGGCGACCCGTACACATGCACGGTGACGGTGACGAACACGAGCTCGTCGGACAGCCCAAACCTGACGTTTGATTCCGACCCGACGAAGGGTCTCGTCGACAACCGGGCCGGTGATCTGCTCCGGACGCTCAACGTCGGCTACACCTTGGTGTCGCCGACGCGGACATGCCTCCCGGCGACCAGCCTCGCTCCAGGGGCATCCTGCTCGGTCACCTATACGCACATCGTGCAGCCGGGTGAGCCCGACCCGATCGTGAATACGGCGAGTGCGTGGATGCACCCGACCGGATTCCCGAACGACATCAAGGGGTCCGACTCGGAGAGCATCAACCTGTTCCAGCCGAGCATCTCCGTGGAGTACGCCTGCGATGACCTCTCGAAGGTGACTGATCCGTACACCTGTGCGGTGACGGTGACGAACACGAGCTCGTCGGACAGTCCGAACCTGACGTTCGATTCCGACCCGACGAAGGGTCTCGTCGACAACCGGGCCGGTGATCTGCTCCGAACGCTCAACGCTGGCTACACGCTGGACTCGCGTACGTGTCTCCCGGCGACCAGCCTCGCCCCCGGGGCGTCGTGCACGGTCGTGTTCAGCCACATCGTGCAGCCGGGCGAGCCCGACCCGATCATCCATAACCTCACAGTGCTCATGCATCCGACGGGGTTCCCGAACAACATCGGGGGATCCGGGACCCAGAGCGTCAACCTGTTCCAGCCGAACCTGAGTGTCGACAAGCAGGGTTCGATCACTTCTGGCCTCGTCGGAGACACCGTGACCTACACGGTGACGGTGACGAACACCGGGTCGTCGGACAGCCCGAACCTGACGTTCGACTCGGACCCGACGAAGGGTCTCGTCGACACGAAGGCCGGGGACCTGCTCCGCACCCTCAACGTCGGCTACACCTTGGCGCCGCCGACGAGGACGTGCCTCCCAGGGACAAGTCTCCCACCCGGTGCATCGTGCACGGTTACCTTCAGTCACGTCATCACCTTGGCTGATGGCGACCCGCTCCTGAACGTGGCGAGTGCGTGGATGCACCCGGTCGGATTCCCGAACGACATCAAGGGATCGGACGACTGGAGCGTCGACGTCATCCACCCGGACTTCGAAATCTCGAAGCAGTGCACCGGAAACACTGCGGTGCCCATGGGTGGTACGGCGATCTTCGACATCACCATCACGAACACCGGTGACGTCGAAATCCCGGCCAACAGCATCACCGTTTCGGATCCGGCCGCGGTCTCGGGCAAGTACAAGGGGAGTCCGATCACCTTCCCATTCACCATCCCGGATGCCATCCCTGCGGCGGGACCGCCGGTCTACATCACGGATGTGGCGGTACCCGCTACGACTGTGAACTTGGGACCGGACGGGAAGATCCTGAATACGACGCGCGGCTCGTTCAGCTACTTCGGTCGACCGCCGATCGTGAAGGAGGCGCAGGCGTCCTGCCCCGTGACGGCCGATGGTGCGACCCGCACCCCCGGCTTCTGGCAGACGCACGTGTCCTACACCACGCACATCTTCCGTGACGCTCTCGGTAGCCGGATCGACCTCGGATGGCGAGTGCTGACCACGAAGGAGCAGGTGTTCGGCATGTTCTGGGCCAGCAACTCGAGGCAGTCCGACGGCACTCGCCGTGACTCGGTCTGCCAGGCCCGGGTCATCGGTTCCTTCCAGCTGCTGGCGGCCATCCTCAACACCGGACTCAGCAACGGCGCACCGGTGCCGATCGACACGGTGACGGGTAACTCCATCATCGTGGCGATGCGTGCGGCCCTGGCCGCCGGGAACGTGCAGGAGATCAAGCGCCTGCAGGGTCTCCTCGACACCTACAACAACCACGGTGACGCTGTCGCCATCGTGGACAACTGGGGTGTCATCCCGGGGAATGCGAGCCCGTCCACGGCTCGTTCGCTCTCCGACTACACCATCGCCGACTGCTGACAACGTCAGGCCAAGCAGATGGTTTGGGCCCGGGCAGATGCCCGGGCCCAAACCATTGTTGCTAAGTGATTCCTGCAGCAGGTTTAGCCAGCGACGTTGTACGTGATTGAAGCCGTCGTGCCCGCGACGCCGTTTCGAACAACGACGAGCTCTGCCGTGCAGACTGCTGCGCCGGAGGTCCAGGTTGCCGACTTGTTGGGAATCGACACGCTAGGAGTGGTCACCAGGCCCGTGCTCCAGAACCCGACGAGTGAACCGTTCTGCGTGCAGGTTCCCTTGTAGCCAACGCTCTCATTCAGGGAGGCCAGCGGCTGCCCAGTGGACTTGTCGGTTGCGCTGATGACGGAGAAGCCGCCGACGGCACCACCGTCAGCCGAGATGCCGTACGGGCTGTCGACCAAGGTCGTGCCCCCGCCGCTGTTCTGACCCTTCGTGCCGCCCTTGGCGGCGCCGGCGAGCGGGAGGGCGAGCGAGCCGGCCGCCACGAGGGCGACACCCGCAACCGCGACCCGCAGGCCCTTGTTGGTGGAGAGCTTCTTCATGGTGGGCTCCTTCCCGCCCGCAGGCGGTCGGTGGGCCCACCTCCGCTGGTGGGCCCGCTGTGGCCGGATCCCTCGCTTCCGCTCGGTGCTCCGTTCCGCAACCTTCATCGGCCCGGCCCGAGGAGAACTTGAGCGAACGACGCCCGTTGTTCGGGTGTTGTGAGAACCCTCTCGAGACCCGGAAACTCGGGCGCTCGGCCCGGTTCGACCGGCCTCAGACGAGGGAGAAGGCGGCCTCGGCGGCCCGCTGGGCCTCGACGAGGTCGAGCACCGGAACCGGGGGCGCCAGGAGGTAACCGCTCAGGTGGTCGCACCCGAGTTCCACGAGGCGCCGGGCCTGGGCCTGGGTCTCGACACACTCGGCGGTGACCCGGAACCCGAGGCCGTGGCCGAGCCGGATGACCGCGTTCGGCACCGCCGTCTCCCGGGGGCCCCGGTCGATCGTGGACACGAAGGCGTGGTCGATCTTCAACGTGTGCACGGGGTGCACGTGGAGGTACCGCAGCGACGAGTACCCGACCCCGAAGTCGTCGATGGCGATCGGGAGCCCGTGGGCGGCGAGGTCGTGGAACTCCCCGCCAGACTCGAGCGCCTCGTCGAGCAGGACCCGCTCGGTGAGCTCCACGCCGATCCGGCTCGGCTCGAGGCCGCAGGCCGAGAGCGCGTCGACCGCCTTCATGGCGTATCCGGGATGCCGGAGTTCGGCGGCGCTCATGTTGATCCAGACCCGCTCCATCCGGGTGCCGGCGTCGTCCCAGGCCGCGAGGTGCTCGGCGACGTTGCGCAGCACCCACTGGCCGAGCGGTACGACGAGGCCGGAGTCCTCGGCCACGTCGATGAAGGCGGCGGGAGTGAGCAGGCCGCGTTCCGGATGGTTCCAGCGCACGAGCGCCTCGGCTTCGTCGGCGCGACCGGTGCGGGTGTCGACGATGGGCTGGAAGTGCACCTCGAGCTCTCCCCCGGCGATCGCCCGACGGAACTCGCTCTCCACCGTGAGGTCGTCGAGGAGGCGGGCGTGCATGGCCCGGTCGAAGACCTGCACCCGGGCCCGACCGCCGCGCTTCGCCTCGTATGCGGCCCGGTCGGCGTCGAGGATGAGCGCCTCCGGGTCGTTGCTCACCGTCGAGGTCGCAACCCCGATGGAGCACGAGATCACGACCTCACGACCGTCGTGGACGATCGGCGTGTCGAGCTCGAAGCGGGCCCGCTCGGCGACCGCCACGGCGGCCTCGAGGCTCGGGATGTGGGCACAGATGAGGAATTCGTCCCCGCCGAGACGCGCGACCACGGCTTCGTTGGGCACGGAGTGCCGGAGCCGCGCCGCGACCTCCGCGAGCACGAGATCGCCCGCTGCGTGCCCGAGGGAATCGTTCACCCGCTTGAAGTGGTCGAGGTCGACGAACATCACCGCCGTGATGCCCCCGACCCGGCGCTGCTGGGCGAGCGTCCACGCGATGCGCTCCGCAGCGAGGGCGCGGTTCGGCAACCCGGTGAGGGGGTCGTGGAGCGCCATGCGCTCGAGCGCGGCTTGGGCCAGCCGCCGCTCGGTGACATCCTGGGAGACCACGACCACCGCATCGCCGATGGCGAGCACCTGCTGGTGGACCCAGCGGCGCTCGCCGTGCATGGTGACCGGGATCTCCTCGTGGAACTGCCCGGCCCGTTCGACGGCGTCACCCCACCTCGTCACGAGGTGCTGGGCCGACCGGGGGAAGACGGCGGTGCAGCGCCGGCCGAGCAGGACCTTCGCGTCACGCCCGAGCATCTCGGCGGCCGCGGCGTTCATGAACCGGAACTCGAAGTCCGTGATCGCCCCGTCGGCGCTGCGCACCGCGTCCCAGATCGAGAAGCCGTCCGGGCTCTCGACGGCCGCCCTCACGAACTGCATGGGGTCGGCGAGCATGGCCTCCCCCACGACCATCCGGGCGGCGAGGGTGGCGATCTCGGCGTCCGGCATCGGAGGATCCGGCATCGGGGCGGAACGAGGATCTACCACGGAAGGTGTCACGCTGAGCACGAAACGTGGTCATTCAACCACATCGACCTCCGTCCGGCGATGGGCGCCGTCGAAGACCACCCTCAGAGGCACGGAACCCTGCGAACTCCCACGCTGAGTGGTAGAAAAGGACCAGTTCTTGGGCCCTTCTCCCTAGGCCGTTCGGAGGATGCGAGATGCGGGGACGGATCGTGCGGGCCACGAGTCTGGCGGCAACGCTCGCGTTCGCCGTCGCCGCGCTCGGGGCCGCCTCCGTCGGTGCGGCCGCGGGGAGTCCGGGCGTTCCCACCAACGTCGTGGCCTCCGCTGGTCCGGAGGCGGGACAGGTCCGCCTCACCTGGGATGCCCCAGTCGATGCCGGCGGCGGCATCACCACCTACGTGATCGCTCGGGCACCGGTCGTCGACGGAGTCGTGGGAACCTTCGGCGCGCCCGCCTCGACCTACTCCACCGTGACGTCGTCCACCCGGGGGTGTCCTGAGCCGTACCCGACGGAGTGCGCGTACCGGGTCGCCGCGCGCGACGCGAACGGGACGAGTGCATGGAGCGAGGCGGCCATCGCCGAGTGGACGGCGCCCTCGGCCGCCCGCAGCCTCGGCGTCTCGTCCACGGACTTCTCGACCGTCGACCTCTCGTGGCTCGGCCCACTGCGCACCGGCGGCCTCGCCCCACCTACCGCATCGAGGTCAACGACGACGCCACCGAGTGGCGCGGCCTCGTCGCCGGCGTGACCGGGAACACCTACCGAGCGGTCGGTGGGTGCGTCGGTGCCGTGACGTGTGCGTACCGGGTGCGAGCCGAGAACGCGGTCGGGGCCGGCGACTGGTCGAACGTGCCGACCCTCACCACCGCCCCGAGCGTGGTGCGGAGCTTCGCCGTGGTGCCGACCGGTTCGGATCTCGCCGTACCCGAGGAGGGACCGGGAGAGAACCGAGCGACGGTGAGCTGGACCGAACCCAACAAGGGCATGCCGGCCGTCGGCTACGAACTCCAGCGATGCCTCGGCAACTGCTCGAACACCGTGGGCCAGTGGATGACCGACCAGCTGCTCCAACCGGCTCCGTCGTTCTCCGTGCCCGAGACCTGCCCGGGCGACCAGCCGACCTGTACGTACCGTGCCCGGGCGCTCAACGCCCGCGGCGGCGGCGGCTCGTGGATCTTCCGGTCGATCTGGCCCTTCGCGCCGAACCCGATCTCGGTGGCACCCGGTCCGGATGCGACGAGCATCGACGTCACGCTCACCGGGATCATCGAGACGGGCTACGGGCCGTCGGCCGACAAGTACTTCACCTTCTACACGTGTCCGGCCGACTGCGGAGACGGTGCGAACTGGACCGAGGTCGGGGCGAGCGACCGCGTGTACCTCACCTCGACCACGTACCCGTCGGTGAAGACGCTCTCCTGTGCGACGGGCCGGAACTGCTCCGTGCGCGTCCAGTTCGTCGACGGTCTCGGGAACCGCGGGCCCGTCACGCAGTTCGCCACGGTGCCTCCCGACCCGTTCACCCCGGGTCTGACGGTCTCGAGCAGCTGCACGACGCTGGCGACCCTCGGATCCACGGTCTCCTGCTCGGCGACCGTGACGAACACCTCGACCGGCACGGCTCCTGACCTCACGAACGGCGTGATCTCGAGCACCGTGGCCGGTGACCTGACCGGGACCCCGGACTCCCGGGTGACCGTGGATTCCAACACCTGCGTCGATGCCGCCGGGGATGCGGTGGAGCTGCCAACCGGCGGGACGTGTTCGATCGCCTACTCGTACACGGTCGAGCCCACCGACCCCGACCCGATCGTCGACACGGTGACGGCCCACTACCGACCCGTCGGGTACGACATCGACGTCACGGACTCCGACACCTCGACGACTGAGCTGTACCAGCCGAGCGTCAACGCGCAGAAGACCTGCTCCCCGTCCGTGCGGATCGGAGACGCGGCGACCTGCTCGGTCGTGGTCACGAACGACGGGTCCTCCGATTCCCCGGCGCTCATCGCGGATGCGGTCACCGACACCGTGGTCGGGAACCTCCTCGGATCGTTGACCCGCGGCACGCGGACCGACTGCCCGGCCTGGCCCGGATCCGGACTCGCCCCGCAGGCGACCTGGACCTGCGCCTACGCGTTCACGGCACTGGCGAGCGACCCGAACCCGATCACCAACACCGTGACCGTGGAGGCGCACCCGGCCGGGGGAACGACGGAACTCACTGCGATCGACTCCGCGACGATCGCGCTCGACACGCCGACCGTCTCGATCACGAAGGCCGCATCGACGCCCACGCCGGTGGTCGGCCAGACGGTCACGTACCAGGTGACCGTCACGAACACGACGTGGAGCGGCGGGCCGGCGCTGGCGTTCGTGACCGATCCGGCCACGCGCCTCTTCGACTCCATCGCCGGCGACCTCCTCGGCACCCTGACCCGTGGGGTGCGGGCGCCGACCAGCACCTGCACCTCCTCGACGGCCCTCGCCGCGGGAACTTCGTGCGTCGTCGTCTACTCCTACGCGATCGCGGCCTCCGATCCCGACCAGCACGTGAACTCCGTGTCCACCACGATGCGTGCCGGGGCCTACCTGGCCACGGCGAGCACGTCCGTGCAGGTGGACGTGGCCCACCCCGATCTCCTCGTCACCTCGCAGTGCATCGGCGGCTCCGTCACGGTCGGCGACACCGCGATCTTCGACGGATCAGTCACGAACACCGGCGACGTGACGCTCGCCGGGATCACGGTCACCGACCCACAGGCCGTCGGCGCCAGCGTCTCGGGCCAGCCGGTGACCTTCCCGTTCGTGATCCCGTCGCTCGCGCCCGGGACGTCGGTGGTCTTCGAGAACATCACCGTGGTCGCGAGTTCGGGCAACATCATCGGCGGCCAGCTGCGTAACGTGCTGTCCGCGACCGCGGTCTTCGGGCCGAGCGTGATCGAGCGTTCGGCCCTCGGCGGCTGCGATGCGAGCGGCGGGACGGTGGACGGGGCTGTGCGCGGTCCGGGCTTCTGGATGACGCACCCCGAGTTCACCACCCACGTCTTCCGCGATGCGCTCGCGAGCCGCATCGACCTCGGGTGGCGGGTCCTGACGACCCCGGCCGAGGTCATGGGGATGTACTGGGCCAACGGTGCTCGCAACACCGACGGCACGCGTCGCAGCCCGGTCTGCCAGGCGCAGGTGCAGGGTTCGTTCCACCTCACGACCGCCATCCTCAACTCGGGCCTGACGAACGCGGCGCCGCCGGCGATCGATCCGGTGACCGGCCTCGATGCGATCAGCGCCATGCGGGCGGCCCTCCTCGCCGGGGACATCCAGGCCATCCGCGGGCTCCAGGGGCTCCTCGAGGGCCAAGCCAACGGACCCGCGTCCGGTGTCTCGATCGTGGATGATGCGGGAGCCCGCCCGGGTGCCGCCGATCCGACCGGCGCCCGGGATCTGGCCGATCCCGCCATCGCTGACTGCTGAACGTGAGCCTCGGTCCACCTCGGGTTCCCAAAGACCACGCTACGTGGTAATTTCCCGAGGTCTCAGCCCCGGGGGGAGTGTGCAGGTGAGGGCGACGTTCTTGCGGTTCGGCGTGGCGACGCTCGTGGCCGGTGCAGGCATCGTCCTGGCCGCGGAGGCCGGCGGCGCAACCGCCCCCACGGCTCCGGCCACCGTCGCATTCCGACTCCAACCCTCGTTGTCCACCGCGCTCCCCCAGTACGCGCGGATCACCTGGTCCCGGCCGACCGGTGGCGACACCCCGACCACCTTCGACGTCGGTATCGGTGTCGACCCGGACGATGCGGGTGCCGAACCGGTCGACTGGAACAGCGTCGACGCCTCGCCGGCAGAGATCAGCGTCCCAGCATGGGCGACGTCGAAGGTCATCGCGTGCAACGTTGCTCTGCCGAAGCGCTGTTGGGTGCGCGTGCGAGCGCGAGCTGGGAGCGTGATCGGCGTATGGAGCACCCCGGTCCCATGGTCCTGGGTGCCCTCGGCCCCTCGCAGCTTCAAACGAACGGCGAACGCATCAACCACCGCCACGTTCACCTGGCTTGCTCCGTCAGCGCGGGGGTACCTGACGACGAACTACCAACTCCAACGGAGCATCGATCGCGGGACCACGTGGTCCGACGTCGGCGCGACAGTGACCGCCCTCACAACTTCGGACGCGTGCCCATCAACGTTCGCATGTCTCTATCGAGTGCGGGCCTCAACGGAGGACGGGTTCGGGCCGCCCTCGAACCGGAATGCGTTCCGAACCCTCCCGACGGCGCCGCTCTACCCCGCGCTGGCTGTCACGTCGTCGAACCCCGCCACGACGGGGACTGGCGCAGGCTCTTCCACGATGTCGCTGACCTGGCGGGCGCCGAGCGGTGTGCCGACGGGCTACCAGCTGCAGGTGTGTTCCGGAGTGTGCACGGTCACGACGATCGATTCGCTTTGGGCGAACGCGTTGCAGCAGCCCGCCGCCTCGGCTACCTCCGCGACCGGGATCACGTGCCCTTCGGCGGCCGTGACCTGCACCGTCAGGCTTCGGGGGGCGCTCACCCAAGGAGCGGTCACCGTCTACGGTCCTTGGGCGATCAAGGTGCTTCGGCCTTACGCACCTACCGTGGTGTCGGTCGACCATGGATCGGTCCAGGACACGATCCGTGTCTACTTCGAACAGCCTGTGGACCTCGGGGCACAACCGAGCGGTGAACGTGAGTACCAGTTCCTCGTCTGCGCGGCATCCTGTGGCTCGGCAGCCAACTGGGACGTCGATCCGGACGCCACGATCGCCATCGATTCGGTCCCGTCGTACCCGTGGGTGCGCAACGTCACCTGTGCGGCCGAGACGGTCTGCTCGGTGCGGATGCAGCTCGTCGACGGGGCCGGGCACCAGAGCCCGCTGTCCCCGGCCTCCACGGCCACCGGGGCGATCCTCCCGTCGGAGCCGCTCAACGTGGCCGCGATCACGGGCTCCACCTCCGGCACGATCACGGTCACCTGGGATGCGCCCGGCGACGCCGGCTTCCCCGCGTTCGACCACTACGAGACCTCCACCTCGACCGATGGCGGCACGACCTGGGGTGCGTGGACCTCGACCGGTGGCACTGCCACCAGCATCGACCTGGCCTGCGCGCCCGGCGTCACGTGCACGGTGCGCGTGCGTGCGGTCAGCGAGATCGGCGCGGGTCCGAGCGCATCGGATTCGGCGGTCGGTGCCGAGGTCCCCGGCGCGCCGGAGAACGTCGCGGTGGTGACGGGTACGACGTCCGGCACGGTGGATGTGGATTGGGATGCGCCGTCGAATCTCGGGACGCCTGCGCTCACCGAGTACCAGACGCGTTACTCGATCGATGCCGGCGTGACGTTCTCGGCGTGGTCGAACACGGGCTCCACGGCCACGAGTCGCACGATCACGTGCGGTGCGGGCGAGACCTGCGTGGTCCAGGTGCGTGCCGTGAACTCCATCGGCACGGGTTCGAGCGCATCGGACTCGGCGGTCGCGGCCGACGTGCCGGCTCAGCTCACCGGCTTCTCGGCCACCCTGAGCAGCGGTGACGCCGTGCTCGCGTGGACCCTCGGCGCCTCGTACCCCGCGATCACGGACATCGAGTACCAGGTGAGCACCGACGGCGGCACCA
>JBJTQX010000081.1:0-34721 GCA_046075855.1 Actinomycetes bacterium | reverse complement strand
CCGGCGGTGTTCACGCCCGGGTTCGACCTCACGCTCGAGGAGTTCGGGCCGGAGTCGCTCGGCGCCGCCGACCTCGTCGTCGTGCTCGTCGACCACCCGGAGTTCGACCCCGAGGTGATCTGCGCGCACTCGCCGCTCGTGTTCGACGCGAAGGCGATCCTGCGGGGCCGCGAGTTCCGCGGCGAGGTGCTCTGAGCCCGATCGGGTGATCCGCCCCCAGGCGGACGCGTGCGACCGGTCAGGCGCGGCGGCGTGCCGCGCGGGCCCGAGGGTCAGACGCGGTCGAGGCGGAACGCCCCCGCGAGCGGCTGCTTGCTCATCGGGGTGTTCGCGTCGACGTAGTAGTTGCGCGACACGTGGTCGGTGGTGGCCGGCCCGTACGGCATCGCACTGCCGTCGGCCTGACGGACGAGCGGCACGACGGCGCGGGCCTCGTAGCCCGCGGGCAACGGCGCGTCGAAGAGCGGACCGGCCGCGGCGCGCTCGGGCACGCCCCACTGGCTGCCGACCGTGCCGGCGTACTTGCTGCGGACACGTGAGCGGAACAGCGAGGCGCGGAAGTGTGGCCGGGCGAGGCCCTCGTCGAGCACGAACATCGCCTGGTACGGGTTGCTCATTGCGGCGAACCACAACGTGTCGTCGGAGGCCGTGCCGGCCGGGGCCGGTTCGGCGAACGGCGCGGGCTCGCCGACGCTGCGGGGCCACCCGGCCACGCGCACGTCGTCCTGCGGACCCTCGAGGCGCAGGTAGCCGGGGATGAGGCCGCGCGCGGCGAGCCGCGGGCGGTACGTGCGCCAGTACTCGAGGCCACCGTCGGCGAGCTGCATGTCGTCCTCGAGGTACATGAGGACCCCGACGCGGTCGAAGAGGTCGGGCCGGGCCACGAGGTCACGGAAGAGTTCCTTGTGCTGCCACGTGAGCCGGTACGGGTGCCCGCGGCCACGCCAGTCGGCGAGGAACACGCGGTTCGCGGTCGGGAGCATCGACCCGAGGAGGGATTCGGTCGGGCCGGTACGCACCTCGACGCCCTCGCACAGGTCGTCGACCATGCGCTGGAGGGTCGGTCGCACCGCATCGACCGGCTGCGGGCCGTTCGTCAACACGGCGACGCTGAACGGTTCGCCCTGGCGCGCGATGCCCGCGATGTACGCCGCGAGGAACTGCGTGCGGTTCGGGGCGGACCAGTGCGCAGTCGCCGCGATGATGCCGGGTCGGATCTCGGCGGGCGCGGCCGGCGAGATGTCGGCGGTGTGGCGAGCGTTCGAGCGCAGCACCATCGGCGAGATCGCGGCGGCGCCACGACGGAGCATCTCGTCGTACGCCCGCTCGACTGTCCTGCGCGCCCGACGGACACCTGGTCGCACGCTTCGCCTCCGGTCTCACGCGTCCCCGACGCGGGTCGTCGCGCCCGAGCGACGACGGCGCGACCCTACCCCCGTCCCCGTGCGCCCCGGACCGCCGGCTCCGCGCTCAGACGGTCGGTGTCGGGTCGGGATCGAGGATGAACGCGTCGACGAGGCGCGTCTTGCCCTGCGGCGCGTCGAGGTCCTGCAGATCCTTGTCCGGGAGGTGGCGCACGAGGCTCGCCGGCAGCGGCATCGCCCGATCGCCGTCGGTGCGCACGAGCGGCAGGCAGTTGCGCGAGAGGAAGCCGTCGGGCACCGCGCGGTCGAAGATCGGACCGGTCGCGGCGCGCTCGGGCACCCCCCAGCGCGCGCCGTGCACGGGCGCGACCTTGGAGCGACCGCGAGAACGGAACGGCGAGTGCCGCACGTGCCACTCGGCGAGGTCGCGGTCGAGCACGTACATCGCCTGGTACGGCCCGGAGAGGTTCACGAACCACACGGTGCGCGGGTCGGCCGCGTCGGCCTCCGGCACCGCGACGCGCGGGCGACCGTCGGATCGGCGTCGCCACCCGTGCATGCGGAGATCGTCGAGCGGGCCCTCGACCCGGAGGAACCCCGGGAGCAGCCCGTGCGGTGCGAGGAGCGGTCGGTACGCGCACCAGTACGCGAGGGCGTCGGGCGCGAGCGCCATGTCGTCCTCGAAGTACACGAGGTGCGTGACGTCGCGGAACACGTCGTGTCGCAGCACGAGGTCGCGGTACAGGCGGTGGTGGCGCCACGTGAGGCGGTACGGGTTGCCGCGGCCGTGCCACGGGATGCACGCGATCCGCGAGCCCGCGCGCATGAGGTACGCAGCCGCGTCGCGCTCGGCGACGACGTCGATCGCGACGTCGTCCGGGAAGTGCCCGCTCGCCCGGAGATCCGCGGCGACGACCGCGGTCGACCGCGGGCCGTTCACGAACGCGGCGAAGCCGAACGACGGCACCTGATCCTGCACGGCCGCGATCGCGCGGGCGAAGAAGTCGAACCGCTCCGGCACGCTCCAGTGCGCGGTGGCCGCGATGACACGCCCCGGCGCGTCCGGGAGGGGGAACTCCGGCTCCGGCGGCAGCCCCGCGCGGGCCGAGGATCCGGGGAGGCGACCCGTGATGCCGGCGACGACGGCCGCGGCCGACCGCAAGGCGGAGCCGGTCGCGAGTTCGAGCGATCGCCGCGTCGGCCTCACGTCGCCCGCCGCACGGGCCGGACCCACCGTTGGCTCGTCGTCCGCACGTCGCGAGGGTACCGGGCGCCGAGCGCGGGTCGGACCGTGGTCGGGACGCTCAGTTCCGCCCGACGTCGTCGGCACCGAGGCGGTCGTAGGTCCGCACGACCCAGTCCACGGGTGCCGTGCCCGCGTTCGCCCCGGCGAACCCGGCGTACGCGATGACGTCGGCACGTCCCTTCGTCGTGCCGCGCACCACGACCTGCCCGTCGATGGAGCCGCGGAGGTGCAGCGTGCCGTGGGAACCCGGGGCCCCGGTCACCGAGCAGTCGATGCGGAGCGTGTGCCAGCGGGACCAGTCGAGCGGGAACACCTTCGACGACCGCACCATGCGGAACCCGTCCGCCGCGTCGGCCCGACTCTCGGCGAGGAACGCCTCGCCCGAGGTCGACACGAGGAGGCCGTAGCCCTCCGTCGGCGTGTGCCAGCAGAACGGTCCGAACGCGAAGGGCGCCGTGCCGCTCGCAGTGCGGACCTCGATCCGCACGCCGAGGCTCGAGTGGGTGCCGTTGATCTGCACCCCGCGCATCGCGGGCGCACCGCCCTGCGCGAAGAGGTGGTACCCGTCCGACGCGTACGAGGACGCGGATCCGCCGTCATCGACGACGGTGAAGTCGCCCTTCCCCTTCGTGAGATCGGCGTGGTACCGCTCGCCGAGGAGCGCGTCGTCGACCGAGCGTTGGATGTCGTCGAGGTAGTTCGTGCTGCCGCCACCGTCGCCCGCGACCAGCGCGGCGACGGTGGCGATGACGAGGACCCCGACGAGCAGCAGGACGGTGACGAGCACCTTGTGCCGTCGGGGCACGCGTGGCGGAGGTCCCGAGTCGGGGGTGGGGGGGCGTCGGAGTCCCGGGGCAGGCCCCGCCGACGTCCGCCGGCGTGTCCGTGCGGTCCGTCGTAATCGTGTCGGTGCCGCCCTCGTCCATGGCGCTCGCCTCCCCCGGCCCGGTGAGACCACGATGGTGCGCGCCGGTGCCGTCACGGCACGAGGGGCGAGGGTCCCGAACGGTGCGGGGACGGGCCGTTACAGGCCGGTGAGGCCGACGTACTTGCCGCCGCGCTCGAACACGCGGAACGGACGGGCCTCGGCGGTCACCCAGTCCCGGAACCAGGTGTTGTCGTCGATGTCGTCGAAGACGATCACCGCGTCGGGGGTGAGGTGGGGCGAGACCGTCTGCCAGCCGAACGTGCGGCCCTCGTACGACTTGTCGGAGTCGTAGTGGAAGAGCGAGACCGGACCACAGCGCGGGAGGATGTCCGCGAGGTTCGCGCGGTCGCCCTTCGTGTACAGGTGCCAGCCGTGACGCAGTTCGGTGGGCACGACGCAGCCGACGTAGCGCTCGGGGTCCTCGAGGCGGAAGTACGGGAAGTCGCTCGACCAGAGTTCGCCCGAGCCGTTCGTGGCGAGGGCCGCGAGGACGGCGGCCGATGACCAGCCCGCGGCCACGCCGGTCTCGACGACCGTGGTCGGGCGGCGCAGGCGCGTGAGGAAGTGCAGCAGGCGGTGGTGGCCGCCGCCGCCGAGCGGTACGCCGATCGTCGAGAGCACCGACTGCGCGTGCACGTCGAACGCCGCGGCCCACTCGCCGGACTCGGCCCAGAGCGCGGCGTCGATCGACGCGGCGAACGTGTCGACGGACTCCGCGTGCGCCGTGGCCCACGCGAGCGCCTCGTCGCGGTGCGTCGGACGCAAGCGGGCCCGCACCTTGCCGAGCATCACCGGCAGGTACGAGGGACGGAGTGCGTTGCGCGCCACGTTGCGCAGGGTCCGGGAGCTCGGCACGGGGGCGAGGCTAGCGGCGCCGCGGGGCGCCCCGGACCGGGCCGGCGGGCCGGCACCACGCGGGTCGACGAACCGAACTTTGTGCACTTGTGCCGGTCAGAACCGAGACAACTGCACAAAGTTCGGCACTGCGGTCGGGCCGGGTGCGGTCCTCGGGACCCTGCGCCGACCGTAGGCTTCGGGCCTTGTGTGATCCCGTCGAACCGACCACCCCGCGGGGTGCGCGGTGACCGTTGCGTCGCCGTCAGAGCCGCGTCCCGACGCGCCCGAGGGCACGGGATCGGGATCGGGATCGGGATCGGGTGCCGCCGGGCTCTGGTGGCTCACGGCCACGCTGCTCCTCCTCGTGCTCGGCGCGGTGCTGCCGCTCGTGATCGCGGGGCGCGCGGGTGCGCTCCACATCCCGCGCTCGGACGACTGGTCCTACCTCACGACCCTCTTCCGGTGGACCGACGGGAACGGGCTCGACTTCAACAACTGGGTGTCCATGACCCTCGTCGGGCAGCTCGCGCTCGCCGCGCCGGTCGCGGGACTCGCGCACAACTCGATCGGCGCGGTGCGCATCGAGGTCGCGCTCATCGGGGTCGGCGGACTCCTCGCGACCTACTGGCTCGGCGTCCAGGTGATCGGTCGGCGCGGCGCGGCGCTGCTCGTCGCGGCGACCGTCGCGCTCGGCCCGCTGTGGGGTCCCCTCGCCGCGACGTTCATGACGGACGTGCCGACGTTCGCGATCCAGACCCTAGCCGCCGCGATCGCGGTGGTGGGCCTGCGCCGGCCCGAACGCCGCACGGTCGCGCTCATCGGCGCGGTCGCGATCGGTTTCCTCGGCATCTCGATCCGCCAGTACGCGGTCGTCCCGGTCGGGGCGATCCTCCTCGCATACGCGCTCGTCGCGTGGCGCACCCGCGACCGACGGCTGTTCGTCACCGTGCTCACGGTCGGCGGCGCGGTGGTCGTCGCGACCGGCGCGCTCCTGCTGTGGTGGAGCGGGATCCCGCACCCGCTCACGAACGCCCCGATCCGTCCGACCCCGGGCTCGCTGCGCGAGGCCCTCGTGCGCGGCATCGGGTACGGCCGGCTCGTGGGCCTGCTCCTCGCGCCGGTCATCGTGTGGGCCGGACCGGTGCGCATCGTCCGTCGGGCCTGGGCCGCGGGGCACGCACTCACCATCGCCGTGGCCGGCATCGCCGCGGTCGCCCTCGCCGGTGCGTACGGCGTGCTCGGGGCTGATTCGTTCGTCGGGAACTACGTCCACCCGCGCGGCGTGCTCGGCGACGACGTGCTCGCCGGGTTCCGCCCGCTCATCATGCCGACGATGCTGTGGCGACTCGTCGTGCTCGCGGGCTCACTCGGCGCGATCGTGCTCGCCCTCGCCGTCGTGCCCTGGCTCCACGAGCTGCCGGTCCGGCTCCGGGCGCGCGATCTCGACTCGGTCGATCCGATCGCACTCATGATGGTGCTGACGCTCGTCGGCCTGTGGTGCGCCTACCTGCTCACCGACACGTTGCAGATCAACCGCTTCCCGATCTTCGACCGTTACGCGCTCGGCGGCCTCCCACTCGTCGCCGTGCTGCTCCTGCGATCGGCCCGGGACCGCGGCGCCGACGCACCCGAGACCGCGCGCCGGATCGGCACCGCGGTCGCGCTCGTGCTCCTCGCCGCGCTCGGCCTCACGTTCACGATCGACTCGGCCCACTACGACGCGACCCGCTGGCGCCTCGGTCTTGCGACGGTGGACGCCGGCTATCCGCTGCGCGACATCGACGGTGGGTTCGAGTGGGTGGCCTGGCACGACGGTCGGGCCCGCCCGATCCTCGACACCGTGGCCGCGCGCGAGGCGTCCCGGAAACGGTTCCTCGCCGGACGCTGCGTGACGATCGCGGTGAACCCGACGCACCTGCCGCCGGCCGATCGGCTCATCGCGAAGGCCCGCTACACCTCGCCCCTGCGGTCGCCGGTGTGGATCGTGGCCGGGCGAAACGCCCGGGAGTGCCGGATCCCGCCCCGCATGCCCTGAGTCCGCACGGCCTCCACCCGCGGGCCCGCCTCCGACGGCCCCGTCTCCCGCCGCGCGCTACCGCAGGCCGTCACCCTCGAGCAGTTCGACGCGGGTGACGAGCGCCGCCAGTGCCTCGAGGGAAGCCTCGAGCGTCGGCCAGCCCTCGTTCGACGGCCCGAGGGCGAGCAGCGCCCGGGCCGGATCGGTGAGGCCCCGCGCGCCGATCGCCGCGACCGGGTAGCGGCCCCACGCGAGCGGCGCAGGTTCGTCGCCGAGGTCCGCCACCGAGTCGGCGAGCGCGTGGAGCGGCCCGAGGTCGACGTCGAGGCCCGGCGCACCGACGACGACCTCCCCGGTCAGCGGGTCGAGCAGGACCACCGGCGTGTCGGCGCGGGTGAGCCCGCGTCGCGCGCTCCGACGGTCGCGCTGCGCGGCCCGCGGCGAGTGCGGGACGAGCACCACCGGGTCACCGGGCTCGGTGCCCACCGCGGCGACCGCGACCGCGGGGATCGCCACGACCCCGGCCGCGGCGAGGTCGCCGTGCACGGCCAGATGGAGCGGGAGCGCCTCGAGGACCCGACGCGCCCGCCGGCTGCTGAGCGCGACCGGCGATCCGCCGTGGAGCGCGTGGAGCGGACGCAGCCCGCGCGGCGCCCGATCGGCGAGCGTGATCGAGAAGGTCGGCGGCACCGACGGGGTGGACGGTGGGAGGTCGGCGGACGCGACGACGAGCGACGCGCACGCGGCCTCGACCGCATCCCGCACCGCCGGGGTGTCCGTCCCGATGACGACGAGGTGGTCCGCGACGCGCAGCACCGTGCGCTCCGCCCGGTCCGGCGCCTGCACGCAGGTCTCGCAGAACAACGTGCCGTCGGGGTCGAGGAAGGGCACCGGCGCGGCCGGTGCGTCGGGGGCCTCGAGCAGCCCCGCAGCGGCGAAGGAGTCGATGGCCGCGTCGACGTCGGCCCGCACCCGTGCGACCTCACCGCCGAACACCGGCGCGAGATCCTCGGCGATCTCGGCCGCGGTGGCCTCGCCGTCGAGGCACTGCCAGACGATCCCGGCGACCGGGTCGAGGAGGTGGAGGTCGTCGCCGTGCTGGAGCACGACCTCGGCCCCGAACTGGTGGAAGCCGACCGCGTCGACGGGGCGCGGCACACTCATACGACACCGTCCGCGCCGAGCAGGTCGAGCACGACCGCGCAGGCCGCGTCGAGGTCGGCCCCGCGCACGCGCACGCAGGGCGACGACGCGACGACACGCGCGAGCGTGCCGACGACGAGATCGCCGTCCCGACCGACGTGGTACGCGTGCTGCGCGACCGCGTGGAGCGCGGCGGCCGGGCTCAGCACCTCGACCTCGGTCGGGGCGTCCGGGACGTACGTTGGGAGCACGACTGCCGCGGCCCGGGTGGCCGGCGGGAGCCGATCCGGCCCGAACGTCGCGGCGGGTACCACGGTGAGGTCGCCGAGGAGCGCGAGCAGCCGCGGATCGTCGACCGGCGCGAGCTCGGGCAGCAGCGTCCCGACGTCGGCACCGACCGACACGTACTTCGGGTACGGCGCGACGGCACCGGTCGCCGGGTCGACGGCGACGGCCTCGTCGGTGAGGTAGCCGAGTCCGTACCGTCCGACGAGGGCGGCGGCGAGCGTCGACTTCCCGCTCTCCTGCGGCCCGACGAGGATCGCCGCCCGATCGCCGCGCGTCACCGCGGCGGCGTGCAGCAGGGCCCGGTCCGGCGTGCGTTCGAGCGCCTGGCGGTTCGCCTCCCACAGGAGGTGCGTGACGGCCACCGCGGGGATCGGGCTCTCAACGACGAGCGCGCCGTCGAGGTGGAGCCGCCACGTGGGTGTCCCCCGCGGTTCGGGCGGCACGACCGTGAGCGTGAAGAGGTGGTCCGCCGGTCCGGGGTCGTCGACGAGGAGGGTCGACCACACGGTCTCGACGAGTTCGACCACCGTGTCGACGTCGCTGCGCACCTCGACGTCGAACCCGAGGAGTCGGATGCGACGCGAGCGCGCGGCGAACGGTGCCGCGTCGAGGACGGCGCGGACCGCGTCAGCCACGACGCCAACGCTTGCGGCGCGGCTCCATGAGATCGGGGAAGCGCGCGTAGGGGTCGTCGATCGCGCGCTGCTGTTCACGGTGCGCGGCGTACGGGTCCGGCACCGCCTCCTCCGCGTACGGACTCTCGACCGGCGTCACGAGCGTGCTCGGCTCGAGGGGCTTGTGCTCGACCTTCGTCTTGCGCTCGCGCTCCGCGATGCAGAGGAAGACGAGGAAGAACGGCATGACCTGTGAGCGTTGCCTCGCAAGGATGCCGAAGTTCGAGAACGCGGAGAACGCGTAGATGAACGCGAGCACGATGCCCATGCAGAACGAGACGTATGGCGAGTACCGCATCTCGTGCCAGAGGTTCGCCCAGCGCCGGCGGGACTGCCAACAGAGGTAGATGAGGAACACGCCCTCCCCCGCGGTCAGCAACGACTGGACGTTGTGCACCTCGAACGGGAACGGTCGGAAGAGCACGGTGAGCGTGGCGAGCGGGAAGTTCGCGGGGTTGTCGGTCACCGACACGGCCTGGAACGTGGAACCCGCATCCTCGGTGCGACCCTCCGCGTTCGCGAGGGTCGAGTTGACGGTCTCCTGGGTGAGCGAGGACACCCCGAAGAACTCCTGGGTCTGGCCGATGACGACCGTACCGACGAGGAACAGCATGCCGAACACCACCGTGCGGGCGATCGGCGTGCGCGCCGACGGATTGCGCGACTTCCCGAGCGCGGCCGCGAGCACCATGCCCACGAAGCACACGAGCGCGACGTGCGGTCGGAGGTACATGACGCCCGCGAGTCCGAGCGCGGCGATCGGGACACCGAAGACCCAGCCGCGGGACATCACCCGGGCCACGCCGTAGCCGACGAGGCCGAGGCAGAACACCGAGAACGCGTCCTTCCCGAGCGCCGACGGCCAGTAGATCATCGAGGGGAGGAAGAACACCAGGTACGCGTAACGACGGTGGCTGCCCTCGGGCACGGTGCGCTTGAACCCGCGCCAGAGCAGCAGCGCGCCGATGAACGCGAGCCAGCCGAAGATCACGTACCCGCCCGGTTTCGACGAGCCGAAGATCGCGTAGATGACGCCCGTGACCGACCGGAGGAAGCCGGTCCCGCTGAAGTTGCCCGCATCGGCGGAGAAGTCGAGGTACCGGTACTGCGGCGCGAGCCACCGGCCCCACTCGTCGTACTCGGTGGCGTCCGCGACACCCGAGTAGAAGACCGTCGTGAGGATCATCCGCAGGAGCGAGCCCCACAACTTCATCGAGAAGCCGGCCATGACGAGCGAGAACGTGTCGGGGTCCCCATCGAAGTACTCGAGGCGGCGGGCGATGAGGTAGGTGATCCCACCGAGCACGCACATATGGATCGCGGCGAGCACCCACTCGATCGACGCGTTGAGCGCGCCCATCACGAGTGCGACCATCACGGCACCGGCACCCGACATCATCAGCCCGCGGAAGAGTGCGGGCCGCTTCGTGCGCTCGCGCTCCTCGAGGTCGGTCGCGATCGGGAGCGTGACGGGGTCCGGCCCCGGCCGCGAGGAGGGCGGGAGCGCGGTCACGCGGCACCGTCCCGGCTCACGCGCCGCGCGGCGAGTGCCCGGCGCACACGCGCGCGGTAGGTCCCGTCGCGGCCGGCGATGTGCCGGCGGTCGGGCAGGAGGAGGGCGCGCACGTAGGCAAGTTTGCCAGTGAATCCGGGCACCGCGGACACGCCCGCCGCCACCTGCGAGGCGTAGGAGCGATCACTCGAGGTGTACGCCGCGAGGGCTCGGGCATCCCGGGCCGAGGGCGTGTACGCGCCCGCCCAGTCGGCCACCGGATGGGGTGCGAGGCCGAGGTCCGCCCAGGCGAGGGCCAGGGCCCGGGCCACGACCGCCTCGGCACCCCAGGTCCGGGCCTCGGCCCGGGCCGCGTCGAGGTCGAGGTCGGTCGCGAGCACGAGCTGGGCGACGTCGCGGAGTGCGAGCAGGCGCGGCACCTGGTCGCCGAGCGCGGCGTGGAAGCACGCGTGCAGGAAGCGATGGCGACGTCCGAGGGTCGCGACCGACCGGCCGCCGACCTCGACCACCTCGCGGTCGGCGTACAGCGCGTCGAGGTCGATGCGCAGGCCGAACGGTCCGGTCGCGAAGGTGCGGTGCAGGTCGACCTGGATGCCACCCTCGTCGACGAAGGTCACGGCCTTGCCGAACCGTGCGTCGAAGCCCGGACGCACCTCGGCGAAGCGTCGGGTCGCCCCGTGCTCGATGAGGATGCGCCCGGCCTCGTCGAACGACGCACCCGGGACGAGCAGATCGACGTCGCCGTACCCGCGCCACGAGGGGTCCGGGTAGTCGAGGCGCGCGACCGCGGGCCCCTTGAGCGCCCGCACGTCGATGCCCGCGGCGCCGAGGTCACCCGCGCCGAGCAGCCGACGATCGAGCACGAGCGCGAGGCTCATCGCGCGTTCGTGCGCCTCCCGGAGTTCCGCGGCCTGCGCGTCGGTCGTGGCGAACGCGCCGTCCGCGACGGCGTACGACGCGATCGGCGTGATCCGTTCGGTGACGAGCACCCGCGACAGCGCCGCCCACCCCGCGGCATCGATCGGCGCAGCCGGGATCGGCGGCGCGCCGGGGAGCCCGTGCGCCGCGACCGCACCACCGTGCGCGCGCGCCGTGCTCATCGTTCCTCCACCGCGCCGCTCGCGAGCCACGCGTCGAGCAGCGGGGCGAGGTCCGCGGCGACGATCGACTCGTCGGCGTCGAACGCCACGGCCAGGTCGCGGGCGAGTTCGATGGCGGACGCGGGCTCGGCGAGCGCGGCCCACACGACGGCCGCGGTCGCGTCAAGGGCCTGGGGCTCGGCGTCGCCGGGCGCGAGCAACACCGTGCCGAACGGGCCGGTGCGCCACAACGTGGCGGGTGAGCGGACGAGTCGAGCGGTGCGGGCCACGGCGCAGCCTCGCGCGCCCCGGTCAGTCCTCGGACGTCAGGTCGAGCTCGCCCTCGACGAATCCCTCGCCGGGTCGCTCGACGGCGCCCACCGGCACCTGGTCCTCGTCCGGACGCCGGCGCACCATCGGCGCGGGCTTCGGGGTGCGCCACGGGAACATGCGCTGCAGCTTGGGCACCTCGCCCGGGTGCGCGTACCCGTAGCCGTAGCCGTAGTACCCGTAGTAGCCGTAGTACCCGGCCCGGGCGCCGTGCTCGGCGCCCACGAGGACGATGCCGACGACCGTGGCCTCGAGACGGCGCAGGAGGTCGGCCGCGGCCACGACGCCGCCGCGACGGGTCCAGCCGGCCCGGGCCATCATCACGGTCGCGTCCGCGAAGGTCGAGAGTTCGGCGGCGTCGTTCGCGAGGAGGATCGGCGGCGAGTCGATGACGACGATGTCGACGATCTCCTTGCCGAGGGTCGCGGCGAGCTTGGCGGCCGAGATCGCGTGACCCGGGTCGGTGCGGGTCGGGGCGCTGGCGATGAAGCGCACGTTCGAGATGCCCGACTCCTGCATGATCGCCTCGCAGTCGGCCGCGGTGGCGTTCGGCGCGAGGTCGAGGATGTTCGGGGTCGGCAAACCCTGGAAGTACTTGTGCAGCTGCGGGCGCCGGAAGTCGGCGTCGATGACGAGCACGGACTGGCCGTTCTCGGCGAACGCGGCCGCGAGGTTCACCGCGGAGATCGACTTGCCCTCGGCCGGACCCGGCGAGGTCACGAGGAGCATGCGCAGCGCGGGCGCCTCGGCGTCGACGCCCGGGCGGTAGTGCTTCGGGTGCCGCTGCCACATCGCGACGAGCGAGGTGCGCAACGAGCGGTACGCCTCGGACATGAGCGAGGTGGGATCGAGCATCGTCGCGACGCGGAACTTCTCGCCGCGCTCCATGCGCACGACGGGGATCTCGGCGATGACCGGCATGCGCGCCGCGCCCTCGGTACCCGGCACGTCACGGATGCGGCTGCTCAGCATCTCGATGAGGATGAGGATCGCGAGGCCGATGAAGAAGCCGATCGCGGCACCGAAGAGCATGCGCTGCGACTCGCTCGCGACGCCCTGGCCCGCGGTGACGATGATCGTGACCTGCTTCGGGTCGGCGGCCTCGAGCGTGCGGAGGTCGCTCCGCGCGGGACCGCTCTCCTCGAGGTTCGCGATCGCGGTGTCCGCCGCCGCGAGCTTGCGGAGCTGCGCCTCGCGGGCGATGCCGAGTGCGTCGGCCTCGGAGAGGCTCGTGCTGCCCAACGCGATCTGCGCGTCGAGGCGCTGGATCTGCTTCTGCGCCGCGCCCTTGGCGACCTGGTTGACGTACACCTGCGTCGCGTAGCGCTCGTTGTTGAGGTCGTTGACGTAGGTGACGAGCGTGGTGGCGAAGAGGTTGGCGACCTTCGCGGCACCCTTCGCCGACCCGGACTGCGCGGTGATCGCGAGCGAGCCGGTCGCGGGGTCCGGGGTCGCAGTGACGCGGATCTGCCCGCCGTATCCGAGCGTGACGCCCTCGGCGCCCGGCGAGACCCGCTTGCCGCTGTTCGGCGCACAGTCACCGGACTTCTTCGGGGCGCCGGCCGCGCCGCCGCCCGTGGTCGTACAGGCGCTGCCCTTGCCGTTGCGCTGCACCTCGGGCCAGCGCACCTGGTCGAGCGCGTCGGCGACCCGGTTCGGGACCTCACCGGTCGTGATGAGGAGCGCGAGGCGGTCGTAGTCGCGGCCCGAGGTCGACCCGCCGCCACCGGTCGGGTTGGAGATGAGGGTCGTGGTCGCGCGGTACTTCAGGTTCGGCTGCGCGGCCTGCACGCTCGCGGCCGACGACGGGCGCGTGACGAACGCGAAGGACATCGCGATGACGGTCGTGACGAGCAGCACCCACCAGCGCCGCCGCACGATCCGCAAGTAGTCGACCGGTCGCACGATCCCTGAACTTCCCCCCGGCTGGTCGGAGCCCACGCTCCGCAGCCTCGAATCTCACGCAGTGTAGTGACGTCTGCGCCCTTTGGCTACGGGGAGACCGTACCCCGGCCACGGTGCGTGTCAGACCGCGGGCCCGGGGATGGGCACTAGGCCCCAGGGAGGCGTCGACGGACCCGCGCGCGCAGGATCCGTGAGCGTTTCCCGAGCGTGTCCACGCCGTGGCGGGCCATCGCCTCGAGGCGCACCGGGACCGATGGCGACGGGCCGCGGTCGTACCCGAAGATGGCAAGCGCGTCCCCCGCGAGCGCCTCGAACCGGGCGACGTCCCGGCGATCCATGTCGGTGTGCCAGTCCCGCGTGCGGGTCGGCGCCCGCCGGATGTTCTCGTGCGCCGCACCCCCGACCGTGCCCGAGATCACCGACTCCGCCCGACTCGTGTAGTCGAGCATCTCGGGCGCGTACTCGACCGCGAGGAACCGACACAGCGCCTCGAGGTGGCGCTCCGGATCCGTGACGAGGTCCTCGTACCGGAGCTCGTGGTAGCGGGCCGGCCCGACGACGGTGCGCGCCTCGCGGCCCGACAGCACCCGGTCGCGCCAGTAGAGGGTGGCGTCCGCGAAGCGCGCGGGGAAGTACGGCATGGACTGCAGCGAGGGGACGACGTCCCGGCCGTCGCGCACGAGGTGCACGAACCGGCAGTCGGGGTACGACCGATCGATGAGCGCGACGTGCTCGGTGTGGCGCGGCGTCTTGTCGATCGCCCGCACCTTGCCGTGCAGCGCGGCGTACCGGTCGTACACGGCGCGCAGGGTCGCGGGGACGGTCGTGAGCGACTCGTCGGCCGCGATCCCGTCGAGCACCGACGGGTCGACCTGCCAGGACGGCCACGACACGTTGGCGGCGATGTCGCGCATGATCGCCGGGCGATCGATGCCGTCGGCCGTCCGGTACGACGCGGCCTCCCGCAGCACCGGCACGAGGAAGTACGACTCAGGTGGGACCGCGAGCAGCGGATGCGAATCGAGCATCGCACGCAGGAGGGTGGTCCCCGAACGGGGACAGCCGATGATGATGGTGAAGGGCGCGGTGTCGGTCATGGGCTCGTTCCGACCGGTGCGGGCGCCCCGGCGAGCGTCCGTGCGGTCGGGGACCCAAGGATAGGCGGCTCCCGCCGCGGTCCTGCGCCCCTCGGACGACCGGTAGATTCGACACCCGTCCGGCCGCGTCGTGCCACCGCCGATGGCCGGGACTCGACGTCAGGAGCTCGGGTGACCGCAGTCGAATCGGTGGACGCACCCGATCCGCGCTCCCCCGCGTCGCACCCCGCACGCGCCGCCCTCGCGATCCTCCTCCTCACGCTCGTCGGGTTCGTGCTCCCCCTCGTCGTCGCGCGGCACTACGGCGCGCTCGGCGCGGCCCGGGGCGACGACTGGTCCTACCTCCTCACCCTGTTCCGTTGGGTCGACACCGGGCACCTTGCGTTCAACGGCTGGGTGTCGATGTCGCTCGTCGGGCAACTGCTCCTCGCGGCCCCGATCGTGGTCGCCCGCGGGAACGCGATCGCGCTCGTGCAGGCCGAGACCGCAGTCATCGGGCTCGGCGGACTCGTGGCCCTTGCGGTGCTCGGACGCCGCCTCGGCCTCTCGTGGGGCGTCACCACGTTCGTCGCGGTGACGATCGCGGTGAGCCCGCTCTGGCTCATCCTCTCGACCACGTACATGACCGACGTGCCCGCCTTCGCGGTCTCGACCCTCGCGATGCTGCTCGCCACGGTCGCGATCCAGCGCCGACCCGTCTCGATGCCGCTGCTCGTCGTCGCGTTCGTCATCGCGATCTTCAGCGTGACGATCCGGCAGTACGCGATCGTGCCGGTCGTGGCGATCGTGATCGCCGGTGCGATCGCACTGCGCGCCGAACCCGACCGCCGCCGTGCGGTCGTCGGCGTCTTCGCGGTGCTCCTCGGGACGCTGTTCGTCGTCGCGTTCTTCGCGTGGTGGTATTCCGTGCCGGACGCCAAGACCCTCTCGCCCCGCATCCCGTCGCCGCGCTCGGTGCGCACCACCGTCATCAAGGGCGCCGGGTACTTCCGGCTCGCGGGCCTCCTGCTCGCCCCCGTCCTGTGCTGGGCCGGCCCGATCCGCATCCTGCGCCGGGCCTGGGTCGCGGGCCGCACGCTCACCGTGGTCGCGATCGTGACCGCCGCCGGGTGGGAGGCGATCGCCCTCACCCGCAACCCGTTCTCGCAGTTCGTCGGCAACTACGTGATCCGTGACGGTGCGCTCTCGATCGCGGTGCTGCCCGGACGCCGTCCGAGCGTCGTCCCCGATCCGATCTGGTACACGATGGTCGCCGTCGGGTGCATCGGCGCGGTGCTCCTCATCGTCGCGACGGTCCCGACCGTCGTGCGCCTGGTCGACCGCGTGCGTCGATGCGAGTTCGACGTCGATCCGGTGACGAGCCTCCTCGGCCTCACCGTGTTCGGGTTCGTGCTCGCGTACGGCCTCGCGATGGTCACCGGGGTCCAGGTCCACGACCGGTACTCGCTGCCCGCGATCGCGGTCGCCGCCCTGCTCCTCGCCCGGTCGGCCCCCACCGATCGTTCCGTCGCCCGCACCGCGGCGGCGGGGGTCGCCCTCGCGCTCCTCGCCGTCATCGGCCTCAACGCCGCGGTCGACTCCGCGTCGTTCGACGGCGGTCGCTGGCGGCTCGCCCAGCGCATCGAGCGCACCGAGCACCTGCGGGCGGGCCAGATCGGTGGCGGGTTCGAGTGGGTGAACTACCACCGCGGCCGGCACGTCATCGGCGCGCCGGCGCGGGGGCGCGACTGGGTGCTCCCCGACGGCAGGGTCGTCCGGGTCGTGGCGCACTGCGTGAACCTGCGCGTGCGCGGCCCCGACACCCCGGCGAACGTCGCGCCCGCGATCGCGAGCATCCGGTACGTCGCGCCGCTCCGCCCGGACGCGCGGATCGTGGCCGTGCGGTCGTCCCGACCCTGCGTCCCGCCCCCCGGGGCGACCCCGCTCGTGCGGACCGGGACCACCGCCGCACCCTGATCCCGGAGGCCGAAGGCGGCGGTCGGCGGCGGGTGCGGCCGGGTCTACGATGCTCCGGCGCCGGGCCGTCGGGCCCGGTGCGATCACGATCCGTCATCCCCGGCACGGTCCGCCGGCCCGAGTCCGACCCCGCCACCCCGAGACGCCGAAGAGATGACGACGAACTTCCGCCCACCGCCCCCCGACTCCCCGCCCCCGGAGCTCCGGTACCGCCGCGCGTTCGAGTTCCGCCGGGCCACACGCGAACTCGCCCAGTCCCGCCACATCATCGGCGGCCTCGTCGTCCGTCAGGTGCGGTCGCAGTACAGCCAACAGGTGTTCGGCCTCGCGTGGGCCGTGCTCGCGCCGCTCGCCCAGATGGTCGTCTTCACGTTCCTGCTCAACCGGGTGAGCGGATCGACCTTCGCCACCGGGGGCGTGCCGCGTCCGCTCTTCCTCTACGTCGGCCTCACCTGTTGGTCGTTCTTCTCGAGTTCGGTCTCGAGCGCGAGCGCGAGCCTCGTCGGCAACCCGTTGCTCAACAAGGTGTACGCCCCGCGCGAGGTGTTCCCGCTCTCGCAGGTCGCGTCCTCCGGCGTCGACGCGATCGCGTCCGCCGCGCTGTTGCCGATCCTGTTCCTGTGGTTCGGGCGGTGGCCGTCGGCGACCATCTACTGGGCGCCGCTCCTCATCGTGATCCTCATCGTGTTCACCATCGCGATCTCGCTCGCGATCTCCGCGACCACCGTGTACGTGCGCGACCTGCGGTCGGGCCTCCCGCTGCTCCTGCAGCTCGGCCTGTTCCTCACGCCGATCCTGTACCCGATCTCGACGCTCCCCGCCCGGTTCCGCACGCTCACCATGCTGCTCAACCCGGTCGCCGGCGTCGTCGAGGGGCTGCGCAACTGCCTCTTCTACGACAAGCCGCCGAACCTCGAATACACGCTCGCGGCCGCAGTGGCCTCCGTCGCGTACCTGTTCGGTGCCTTCGTGCTCTTCAAGCGCCTCGAGACCGGATTCGCGGATGTCTCCTGAGGGCACCGTCGAGATCAGCCACGTCTGGAAGCGATTCCGCCGCGACCGCGGGCGGCGGCTCCTGCGCGATCACATCGGTCGGGTCGGCCGCCGCGTCACGCGACGTACCGGTGAGAACCCCTGGCGCTGGGTGCTGCGCGACATCGACTTCCGCATCGAGCCGGGGGAATCGGTCGGCTTCGTCGGATCGAACGGTGCCGGCAAGTCGACCCTGCTGAAGATCATCTCCGGGATGATGTTCCCCCACTCGGGCCGCGTGGCGGTCGAAGGTCGCATCGGTGCGCTCATCGAGGTGTCGAGTGGCATCCACCCCGAACTCACGGGCAAAGAGAACATCAGCGTCTTCGGCACGCTGCTCGGCCTCAGCAAGGCCGACATCGCGCGCAAGTACGACGAGATCGTGGCGTTCGCCGAGCTCGAGGACGCCATCAATCGGCAGGTGAAGTTCTACTCGTCGGGCATGCGCACCCGACTCGGCTTCGCGATCGCCGCGTTCCTCGAGCCGAGCGTGCTCGTCGTCGACGAGGTGCTCGCCGTCGGTGACCAGTTGTTCCAGCAGAAGTGCCTCGACCGCATGCGCACGGTGCTGCAGGGCGGCACGACCCTGCTGCTCGTGTCGCACGACCTCGCTGC
Source organism: Actinomycetes bacterium (assembly GCA_046075855.1). Taxonomy (GTDB): domain Bacteria; phylum Actinomycetota; class Acidimicrobiia; order IMCC26256; family IMCC26256; genus IMCC26256. Next base: position 16,697 of record JBJTQX010000081.1, on the reverse strand, counting down.
GGTCGGCGCCACCGCGAGCCGCGCGATCTGGTTGGCGGACGGCGCGATGAAGGCCGACGGTCCCGTCGACGACGTGCTCGCCGGGTACCGCACGGCGATCGAGGCCGAGGCGGCCGCGAAGATCGAACTCGGCGGTGACCTCCGCATCGCCGACGTGCGGGCGACCGCTCCCTTCGGTGGTGCGCTCGGCACCGACCAGCCCTGTGCCATCAGTTTCACCCTCACCGCCGCGAAGGAGCAGCACGTCAACCTGTTCCTCGGCATCAGCCAGGGCCCGGCGACCCCGATCTTCGCGGTGCGTCACCAGGTGCGCCTCGTCGAGGGCGACACGCCGATCGTCGTTGACTTCGAACGCATCCCGCTCCCGGCGGGCTCGTACTTCGTCTGGTTCGGTGCATACGAGCCGAGGACCCGCGTCGAGGTCACGCCGTGGCAGCCGATCGGCCCCCTGCTCGTCGAGGGCGGTCGCCGCCTCGACCCGACGCCCCGGGCCATCGTGCGCCTCTCCCCCGTCTACGTCCCCGCATCGTGGAGCACGGGGGGCAGAACGCCTTGACGACCGAGACCGCGCGGCCCCTCGTGTCCGTCGTGATCCCGGCCTACAACGCCGAGGCGTACCTCGGCGCCACGATCGAGTCGGTGCTCGCGCAGACCTACCGACCGATCGAGATCATCGTCGTCGACGACGGCTCCTCCGACGGCACGGTCGCGCTCGCCCGGTCGTTCGGCGACCCGGTGCGCGTCCTCGAGCAGGACAACCGCGGCCCCGCCGGCGCGCGCAACACGGGGTTCGCGGCGGTGCGGGGCGAGATCATCGCCCTCCTCGACGCCGACGACCTCTGGCTCCCCGAGCGCCTCGACGCGTGCGTCACCCTCCTGCGCTCCGACCCGGCCATCGGATTCGTCACCACCGACGCGTACCTGATCGACGAGGACACCCCGACCGAACGGCGCTACTACACCGACTACCAGCGGTTCCCGTTCCCGGCGCCCGCCGACCAGCTCGCCGAGATCGCGAAGCGGAACTTCCTCTTCGTGTCCGTCGTGTTCGAGCGCACGCTCTTCGAACGCGCGGGGGCGCGCCTCGACGAGAGCCTGTGGGGCACCGAGGACTACGAACTCTGGACCCGGTTCCTGCTCGCCGGCTCGCGGGCTGCACTCGTCCCCGAACCCCTCGCGTACTACCGCGTGCGCGCGGGCAGCGTGAGCCGCGCCCGGGCCCGGCAGTGGCAGGCGCACCTCGCGGTCCTCGAGCGACACCTCCCGAGCCTCTGGCGCCTCGGTGCCACCGGGCGCCCGCAGGATGAGTACGAGATCGGTATCCAGGTCGCGCGCCGGGGCGGGCGCCGACTCGCGCTGCCCTTCCTCCTCCACTCGCTGCGCGATCCCGGCGTGCGGTTCGGGCTGCGGGCGCGGTACGCGCTGCGCGGCGCGTGGGCGCTCGCACTCGGCACCCACGCCGGTGGTGCGCCGTCGTCGGACGCGGCGGCGCCGGCCGCGGCAGGAGCCACCTCGTGAGCGACCGGGCCCGCCTCGTCCTGCTCGTCGGCGCGCCGCGCTCGGGCACGACGTGGCTGCAGACGATGCTCGGCGCGCACCCGATGGTCGCGACCCCGCAGGAGACCGACCTCTTCAGCCGGTTCCTCCAGCCGCTCCACGACTCCTGGACGCGCGAGGTCCGCGGTGGCTCCGAGGGCATCGAGCGTCGCCGGTACAAGGGCCTGCACTCCGTCCTCACCGACGACGAGTTCCTCGGGCTCGGCCGCAGCATGGTCGACACGGTCGTCGAGCGCGCCGCCGCCCTGAAGCCGGGCGCGAGCGTCGTCGTCGAGAAGACGCCGGCGCACAGCACCTGCGCCGACGCCATCGCCGCATTCGCCCCGGACGCCGTCGTCGTGCACCTCGTGCGCGACGGCCGTGACGCCGCGGCCTCACTCCTCGCGGCCGGACGCTCGTGGGGCGCGTGGTGGGCGCCCCGAACGGTCACCCGCGCTGCGGAGGTCTGGCGCGACCACGTCGTCGGCGCGCGCCGGTGCGCGGACGCCTCGCCGTACCTCGAACTCCGGTACGAGGACCTCCGGGCCGACGGGCCGGCCGCGCTCCAGCGAGTGTTCGAGCACTGCCGGATACCGACCACCCCGGCCGAGTGCGGCGAACTCCTCGACTCGTTCACGCTCGACCGCATGGCCGCGGGCGACGGCTCGATCGTGATCGGTGGGGCGTTCGCCGAGGCCGCACGGGACCGCAACGAGCCCGAGGGCTTCTTCGGGTCGGGCGGCTCCGGCGGGTGGCGCGACCAGTGGTCGGTCGACGACCGCCTCACGTTCGACACCGTCGCGGGCGATCTGCTCGTCGACCTCGGGTACGTGCCCGACCACGTTTGGGCCGGCACCGCCTCCGAACGCCGACGCTTCGACCGCCGGGTCGCGCGGCGTCGGCGTCGCGCCACCCTCCTCGCGCGTCTCGGGGCGCGCGGGACCGCGATCGAGCGCACGCTGCCGTGATCTACGTCGCCAGCGTCCACTGGCGCGACCCGAAGTGGGTCGAGCCCCAGATCCGGTTCCTGCGGCGGCACCTGCCCGAACATCGCACCTGGGCCGCGGTCGACGGCATCCCCGCGGCCGACGCCGCCGCGTTCGACGTCGCGCTCGAGCTGGAGGGCTCGCACCCGGAGAAGTTGAACGAACTCGCCGAGCGAATCGCGGCGGTGGCCGCGCCCGACGACCTCATCCTGTTCGTCGACGGTGACGCGTTCCCGATCGCCCGCATCGACGCGTCGCTGCTCGGCAGTCTGCCCCTCGCCGCGGTCCGCCGTGACGAGAACCTCGGCGACCCCCAGCCCCATCCGTGCTGCTGCCTCACGACGGTCGGCTACTGGATCGAGATCGGCGGCGACTGGCGGCGGGGCCACACGTGGGTGAACGCGGCCGGCGAGACGGTGAGCGACACCGGGGGGAACCTCCTCGGCATCCTCGAGGCGCGTGGCGACGAGTGGCGCCCGCTGCTGCGCACGAACCGCGTCGACCTGCATCCGCTCTGGTTCGCGGTCTACGGCGACGTCGTGTACCACCATGGCGCGGGGTTCCGGGATCCCGTCGCGCGGGTCACGACGACCGATGCCCGCGAGCGCGCGCGGACCGCGGCCCGTGGCACGGTCATCCCCGCGGGCGTCCCGATCCTCGGGCGGGCCGAACGCTCGGTCCGCTACCGGGCCGCGATGCGCCGGTACGAGCGCGAGGTGGCCGCGGGCGCCGCCGCCGACCGGGCTCTCGCCGATGAGGTCTTCGAACAGCTCCGAGTCGACGATGATTTCGCACTGCGGTTCACCGGACCGCGACGACAACCATGGGGGTCTGCATGAGCCGCTTCGACATGATCATCCGACGTTCCCGACGGCGCGTCTCGGCCGGCCTCGAGCAGCTCGCCGCCGCGACGGCGCCCCCGTTGACCCAGCGGGAACTGCGCGCCTCGGTGGGCGGACTGTGGGAGGTGATGGGGAACCACCAGTTCGACTTCCTCGTCGGGCACGGCCTGCGGACCGACCAGTACCTGCTCGACCTCGGGTGTGGTGTGCTCCGTGGCGGGCGCCACTTCGTGCGCTACCTGGATGCAGGGCGGTACTGCGGCGTCGACATCGACGCCGACATGATCGCCGGTGCCGAGCGACAGCTCGTCGAGGATGGGCTCACCGACAAGGGCGCTCGCCTGCGCGTCACCGAGACGTTCGACGTCGACTTCGGCCAGCCGTTCGACGTCGCGATCGCGCAGTCGGTGTTCACACACCTTCCGCTCAACTCCATCTGGCGTGCTCTCGCGAACGTCAGCGGCCAACTCGCCGAGGGTGGCGTCTTCTACGCGACGTTCTTCCGGGGGCCGGACGGCCCCGAGCGGCTCGAGCCGATCATGCAGCCGTGCGCCGACGGCCGCGCCGCCGTCCGAACGTTCGCGGACCGGAACCACTACCACTACTCACCGCAGGACTTCGTCCGGCTCTGCGAGAACCTTCCGTTGACGGTCACTGACATCGGCGACTGGGGCCACCCGCGTGGCCAGCAGATGCTCGCATTCACCCGGACGCCCACGTGACCGCGATCGTCATCCTCGGCATGCACCGCAGCGGCACGTCCGCGATCACCCGCGCGCTCAACCTCCTCGGCGCCGAGATCGGGCCGCAGGCCGACCTCGGCCAGTACTGGGAGAGCCAGCGCATGCGCGGCCCGCTCGACGCGGTGCTCGCCGCGTTCGACGGCCACTGGGACGCGCCCGGCGTCATGCCCGACGGGTGGGAGCAGACGCCCGCGGTGCGGGCCGTCGAGCCGAGCGCGCGCGAGGGCCTCGCGGCGTACGGCGATCCCGACGTCATGGTCTGGAAGGACCCGCGCCTCTGCCTCGAGATGCCGTTCTGGCGTCCGCTGCTCGGGGGCGATCCGGTCGTCGTGCTCATCCACCGCCATCCCGAGGAGGTGTGGCAGTCGCTCGCAACGCGCAACCGGCTCGGTGCCGGTCTGTCGTTCGCGCTGTGGGAGCGGTACAACGCGGACGCGCTGCGCGACGCGGCCGGCCTGCGCACCGTCGTGGTGTCGTACTCCGATCTCGTCGAACGCCCGGTCGAGGTGACGGCCGATCTCGTCGCGACCCTCGCGACCTGGGGTGTGCACCTCCCGAACGATCCGGCGACCACCGACATGGAACTGCGGGCCGACGAGCGCCACCACCGTGCGGCGACCGCGTTCGAGCACCCGAGCGCGACGCCGTCGCAGCGCGCGCTCTTCACCGCGCTCGCGTCGATCGAGGGCGTGCACGACGCGTTCGTCCCGCCCGATCTGGCCGCGCCGGACCCGCTCTCCACCGAGCTCATCGCGGCCCGAGCCGAGTTCCGCGCGATGCGTCGGGAGCGGTGGCTCGTCGAGCATCGTGGCCTGCGCATCCTGCGGTCCCGCAAGCGGGTGCTCGACTACCTGCTCCGTCCGTACCACGAAGGCGACACCCGGCCCGACCCGTTCGGACCACCCCCGGGGCGTGGACCGGAGCGCCAGGAGCCGGACCTAACATGACGCCGATGAATCCGCTCGACCCTCGCATCGTCATCACCGGCACCGGCCGGGCGGGCACGACGCTCCTCGTCGGGATCCTCACCGACCTCGGGATGGACACGGGCTTCACGCCGGGCGCCGAGCCCCGCGCGAAGACGAAGGGCGGCATGGAGCGCGACATCCTCGCCCCCGACGCGCCGCGCATCGTGAAGAGCCCCGAGCTCTCCCGCCGCCTCGACGGCATCCTCACCGAGGGCAGCGCGGTCGTCGAGCACGTGATCATCCCGATGCGTGACCTCGACATCGCGACGGCGAGCCGGGTGCGGGCCACGAACTACGGCTCGAACCTCCACGTGCCCGGCGGCCTGTTCGGCACGGTGCGGGCGACGAAGCAGCGCGAGGCGCTCGCCGTGCTCCAGTACCAACTCATGTACACCCTCGCCAAGCACGACGTGCCGCACACGCTCCTGCTCTTCCCGCGGTTCGCGAGCGACGGCGAGTACCTCTACGAGCACCTCTCGTTCCTCGACCCGTCGATCCCGAAGGAGCGCTGGCTCGAGGTCGTCGCGGCCCGTACGAAGCCCGAACTCATCCACGAGACCCCGCTCACCAAGGGGGAGGAGGCGGCCTCGGTCTTCGGGACCGCGTACAACCGCGGCATCGCCCGTCCGATCCGCGGGGTCAAGCGCGTGCTGGGAGTCGGGCCCAAGAAGTGAGCGGCCCCGAGGTCACGGTCCACGTCGCGAGCCTCAACACCCGCGCGGTCACCGAACTCTGCATCCGATCGATGCGCGAGCACGCGGGCATGTCGTTCCGCCTCGTCGTCGGCGACTGCGGATCCACCGACGGGTCGCTCGAGATGCTGCGGGCGATGGAGGCCGACGGTTGGCTCGAGCTCGAGGTCGCCCCCGACGGCCGACCCCACGCCGACTGGCTCGACCGGTGGGTCGCTGCCTGCCCGACGCGGTATCTCGTGTTCTCGGACTCCGACGTCGAGTACCGCGCCGCCGACTGGCTCGTCGACATGGTCACGACGGCCCGGGTCGCCGAGGCCGCACTCGTGTGCGGGCGCATGCAACGGCCGCCCGCGACCTTCACCCACCCGCGCACGGGTGCGATCCGCCGCCTCGCGCCGAGGCCGACGCCCTGGCTCATGCTCCTCGACCTCGAGCAGGTACGGGGCCACGTCGACGCGTCGTTCCAGTACGAGGACGTGGTCGACCCCGACGCGTTCGGCGGCAAGGTCGCGTACGACGTTGGGGCCGCGTACTTCCGTGAACTCGAACGGGCCGGACTCGCGTGGGCGGAGATGCCCGAGGCGTGGCAGACCCACTACCACCACTACGGCGGCCTCACGTGGCTCGGCGCGGGGAGCGAGGGCGTCCCGCTCCGGCGACGCGTGAAGCAGTTCCTCCGGTCGAGCACCGCGCACCGCCACCTCCGGCGGGCGCGCCGCCGTCACTGGGGCGAGGCGAGCACCGTCTCGTAGACCTCCCGCAGGCGCTTGCCGGCGTTCGCCGGGGATCGCTCCTCCGCGATGCGGGCCATGGACGCCTCGAACCCGCCGCGCGCCGAGGTGTCGATGATCGACGTGACGATCGCCGTCGCGAGCGCATCGGCGTCGCGGGGCGGGACGACCCACCCTGAACCCTCCCCACGCACGATCTCACCGAGTGCGCCGACGTCGCTCACGATGAGCGGCACCCGGTTGGCGTAGGCGTCCTGGAGCACCCCGCTCTGCGACTCAAACGAGGTGTACGGCAGCACGTTCACGTGCGCGCGCGCGTACAGCTCGGCCTTGCGCAGCGCGGTGGCGTACCCGATCTCCGCGACGACGCGCGGGTCGCGCTCGGCGGCGCGGCGCACCTCGGCCTCGACGTCGTCGAAGCCACGACCCGCGATGACGAACCGGCACTCGATCTCGGGCGGGATCCGGTTGATCGCCTCCAGGAGCACGTCGATCCCCTTGTTGCGCCGGAACGTGCCGAAGAAGAGGACCTCGGGCGGGCCGTCGGGGCCGGTGGTGGCAACCGCCGGGGCCGGGATCACCTGGGCGGGGACCTGGTGGATGCGGGCGGGGTCGATCTCGAACTCCTCGAGGAGCCGACGCCGCACCCAGTCGTGGTGCACGACGAGCGCGCCCGCCGCGGCGTACTCGCGCTCGAGCGCACGGCGCTGCACCGACGCGGGCATGCGGCGCTGGTGCGGCACGACGTCGTGCACCGAGGACACGAGCGGCACGTGCCGCCCGAGCGACGGGAGCGAGAGCGCGTCGATGAACGGGTTGAGGTAGATGACGTGCGCGATGTCCGGAGCCTGCTCGCGCACCGCGCGGCTCCGCGCCTGCATGCGTCCGAGGTACGTGCCCGCACGCGACGCGGCCCACCGCACCGTGCCCTCGGCCGTACGCTCGTCGACCCCGGGCAGGAACGGCAGGAGTTCGACGCCCTCGTGGTCGGACACGACGGGGTCCTCGCGACGCGGGGTCGCGTGCACCACGAGACGATCGCCGCGGCGCACGACCCCACCGCCCAGCGCGAGCTCCTCGCGCCGCAGGTACGGCCAGTACCAGTAGATCCTCACAGGAACACCGTCCGGTCCCGCAGGCTGCCGAGCACGTGGCCCCAGCGCACCCCGGCGATCCAGCACCACTGCGCCCGACCCGGCGCCGTGCGCAGGGCCGGGAGGCTCGTCACGAGGCGGGCCCAGGACTTCACGCCGCTGAACCGCCCGGGTGGGTGGAACCCGGCGCGCACGACCTCGCGTCGCAGGCGCGGTCGGTTCCGGCCGTACCCCAGGCCCTGGCGCCAGAGCGCGCGCGGCTCGGCCCGCATCCGGTAGAGCAGCCGGGCGTCCGGCGCGAAGCCCGGGTGGATGCCGGCCGCGGCGAGGCGCAGCGAGAACTCGTGGTCCTCCGCGCCGATGAAGTCGTCGCGGAACGGGCCGATCTCGTCGAACACGTCGCGGTGGATCCCGAGGTTGCCGCCCGACGCGATCGGGAAGATGCCGTGCCACTCGAGCGGACGGTCCGGCGGGTAGACGCCGCGCGACGCGGCGAGCCACGCCGGGTTGAGCGGACCGGGATCGCAGGGTCCGGTGACGACCCGATCCTCGTCGAGTGCGGCGGCCATCGCAGCGAGCCAGCCCTCGACGACGACGTCGTCGCCGTCGCAGATGAGCACGCGCGGCGCGGTGGCCGCGTCGATGCCCGCGTGCCGCGCGTACGCGAGGCCGTCACGATCGTGGGCGAGCACCACGCGCACCCGCGGCACCCGGCGTTCGTAATCACGCGCGAGCTCGAGCGTGCGATCGGTCGAGCGGTTGTCGACGAGCAGCACCTCCCACTCGCCGTCCCACTGCTGCGAGAGCACGGCGTCGACCGCCTCGACGAGCGTCGCCTCGACGTCGCGGATCGGCATGACGATCGAGAGATCGGTCACGCGGCCTCCCGGCTGCGACCCCAGAGCCCGCCCGCCGCGAACACGAGGTTCGCCCGACCGGCCCGCGAGAACGCCTGGGGGCTGCGGCGCACGAGGCCGAGCCAGCTCCGACCGAGCGACGGATCGGGCACCACGAGCCCCGAGCCCCGCAGGCGCGCCTCGAGCGTCGTGCGGGAACGCCCGTAGGCCACGGCCTGACGCCACAACCCGCCGAGCGTCGTGCGGTACCGGTACCGGACGACCGCGGCGTTGGCGTACACGACGTCGAACCCGGCGAGCGCAGCGCGGTGCGAGAACTCGATGTCCTCCCCGGCCGTCAGCGATTCATCGAACCCACCGATGCGGTCGACGACCTCACGCCGCACGCCGAGGTTGCACGAGTTCGCGAACGACACGAGGCCCGCGAACGACCCCGGACCGGCGGAGATGCCGCGCCCGCGCGTGCCGCGCACCCACTCGGGGTTGAGCGCGTCGATGTCGAGGGCGCCGGCGACGATGGGTGCGTCGTCGAGCGCGGCCGCCATCGCCGCGAGCCACCCGGGGGCGACGACGTCGTCGGCGTCGACCATCGCGAGGTACGGCGCCCGCGCCGCGTCCAGTGCGGCGTTGCGCGCGGCCGCCACGCCGCGCGCGGGTCCGGCGACCCGACGGATCCACGGGGTCACCGTGGCGCGGGCGTCGATGATGCTCGCCGTCGCGTCGCTCGAACCATCGTCGACGACGATGATCTCCCACGGCGCGGTGAACGACTGGTCGACGAGCGCATCGAGCTGCTCGCCGATCGTGGCCGCGGCGTCGCGCGCAGCGATGAGCACGCTGATGACCGTGGTGTCCGACGCGGTCATGCCGCTCCCCGGGCCCCGGCGACGAGCGGTCGGACAAGTTCCTCGAACCGCCCGACGATGACATCGGGATCGACCTCGTCGCGGGTGGCGTGCTCGCGCGCGGCCGCGACGAGTGCGTCGTATCGCGCGGGCTCGAGCAGGTCGCGCAGGTGCTGGGCCCACTCGCCCGGTCCGGCGTCGACGGGGACCGCCACCCCACCGGGGCCGACCGCCTCGGTGAGCGCGGGCAGATCGGTGGCGAGGACCGGGATGCCGTTGATGCCGGCCTCGAGGATCACCCGAGGACGGCCGTTCGTCCGGTACGGCACGAGCAGCACCTTCGCGTCGCCGTAGAGGACCCGCAAGTCGTCGACCCGCGCGCGCCGCTCGATGTTGGCGAGGCCCGCGCACGCGGTGTCGAGCCACGCCCGCTCCTCGGCCGACAGCGGCCAGGACTCGCTGAACGCGAATCGCAGATCGGGGCAGGCGCGCGCGATGCCGACCGCGACGTCCCGGCCCGACACCTCGACCGGGTTGATGAAGAGGACCACCTCACGGGTGCTCTCGACCCGGGCCCGGGAGAGGTCGATGACCGAGGGCACGAAGTGGGCGGTGAAGCCGAGCTCCGCGGCCGCCACCTCGTTGCGAGCCGAGTTCGCGACGAGGAGATCGGGCGGCGCGTCGGAGATCGCGAGGTGGCCGATCGCCGTCTCCTCGCGCATGTACAGGACGCTCGGGACGCCGAGCGCGGCGAGCTGGTCCCGCGTCGAGCGCCAGGCCATGCGCCCGATGCTCGACGCGACGACGACCTCGGGCCGGAACTCGGCGAGCACCGCGGGGAGCGAGTTCTGGACGAGCACCGACGACCAGGTCGTGATCGACCCGCGGGTGGCGCGGTGCGGACGCCGGCCGATGCGGGCGGCCGCGGCCCGGAGCGGACCGGCGACCGGCGAGCCGGCGAACCGGACCGCGCCGTTCGTGAGCCGGTGCTCGAGCATCCAGCGTCCGGTGCGGTCGACCGCCTCGCCGAGGACCCCGACCTCGTGGCCACGCGCGGCGAGGGCGTCCGCGAGCTCGTTCGTGCTCATCCACGAGCCGCCGACCGACACGCCCGAGACGAAGAGGATGCGCATCGACGTCCTTGGTCGGCGAGGGAACGGACAGCACGAAGATACCTGCCGCACCGGCGGTCCCGAACGCCGGTGATCGGGCCTAACGTGGGCGCATGGCTCGGGTCCTCGTCCTCGGCGTGCCGCGTTCCGGCACGACCTGGAGCGGGCGGGCGCTCGGCGCCACCGAGGGCACCGCGTACGTCAACGAACCGGACGGGTTCGCCGAGCCGTACGCGTTCGGGATCATGCTCGCCCACGGCGAGCACCCGACGATCGCCCCCGGATCGACCGCCCCCGACTACGAGCGGCTCTGGCGCGGCGCGTTCGCGGGCGGGCGCCCCGCCGACACCGTCCGGGACCGCGCCGCCCGGTTCCTGTACGCCCGCACGCCGGTCGAGGCCCGCCGGGCCGCACGCGCGACCCACGACGTCCCGGCCCGCCTGCGCGCGGTACGCGCCCTCGCGGTGCCGCCGGTCGCCGATCCCGACGCCCGCCACGTCGTCGTGAAGTCGGTGCAGGGCTGTCTCTCCGCCGAGTGGATCGTGCAGCACCACGCGGACGCGCGGGTCCTCCTCGTCGAGCGGCACCCGTACAACGTGCTGTCCTCGTGGCGGGACCTCAGGTTCGTGCGCGAGGGCCGCGAGTTCGACCGCGTCGCGACCTGGGCGGCCGAGCGGTGGGGCGTGGCCCGCCCCGCCCCCGGCTCGCCGCACCTCGCACTCCAGACCTTCTTCTACGGGATCCTCACCTGCGCACTGCGAGAGACCGCGGCGGCGCACCCCGAGTGGGTCCGCACGACGCACGAGTACCTCTGCATCGACTCCTCGGCGCGGTTCCGAGCGCTCGCCACCGACCTCGGCCTCGAGTGGGGCGCACGCGCCGACGCGTTCGTCGTGGAGTCCGACCTCACCGACACCGACGAGGCCGCGACCGCGACGGACCGCCCGTTCCGCACGCAGCGGGCCACCGCCGAGCAACCGGACAAGTGGCGGGAACGACTGAGCGCCGAGGAGCGCACGGTCATCGACGGGACGCTCGCCGCGTTCCCGTTCGACCTCGTCCCCGAGACCTAGACCCGATCGGTCTTCGGCGGGAGCAGCCGAGCCGGGATGCCGACCGCCGTCCAACCCGCGGGCACCTCCTCGAGCACGACCGCGTTCGCGCCGACGACCGCACCGTCGCCGAGCGTGACGTCACCGAGCACCTTGGCGCCCGCGTACACGGCGACGCCGTCACCGAGCACCGGGCGATCGTCCGGCCGCACGAACCCGATCGTCACCTGCTGGTTGACCCAGCACCGTTCGCCGAGTGACCGCGCGGCGATGATCGTCGCGAACCCGTGCTGGATGAAGAGGCCGCCGCCGATGTCGGAGCACGCGAGGTGCAGCGTGCGCTCACCGGGCCAGATGACGCCGAGCACCGCGGCCTTCGCGGCCCGCCAGCCGCCGGCGCGCCGGAGTCGGTAGTAGTAGAGGCTGCGGAACTCGGGCCGCTCAGCGATGAGCGCGAGGCGGGCCCACTTCCGGGACACCGGCGGGGCGAGGACCTCGATCCAGCGCTCGACGTCGGCCTCCGAGCGGGCGAGCGCGGGACCGCGCGGGACGGCCGCGACCGGCGCGTACCATCCCATCCGCATGAGCAACCGCAGGCGGTGCGCCCCTCCCGATGCCACGGCGCGAGCCTACGGCCCCGCATGACGCGCGACGACCACGCCGCAGACGGGCGGACCGGGTCGGTCCGGGTACTCTGGCTGGTGAAGGGGCTCGGGCCCGGCGGCGCGGAGCGACTCATGGTCGCCGCGGCCGGGGCGCACGACCGCGAGGTGGTGTCGCTCCGCACCGCGTACCTGCTCCCCTGGAAGGACGCGCTCGTCGGTGACCTCGAGGCGCTCGACGTGCCGTGCACCTGCCTCGACGTGCGGAACGAGCGCGACGTGCGGTGGGCGGCCCGCCTGCGTCGGATGCTCGTCGAGTCGCCGGTCGACGTGCTCCACGCGCAGTCGCCGTACCCCGCGGGCATCGCGCGCCTCGTCGTGCGCAGCCTTCCGCGGCGCATCCGTCCGCGGCTCGTGTACACGGTCCACAACACGTGGACCTCGTTCTCGCGGCCGACCCGATGGCTCAACGGCGCCACCTACGGGTTCGACGACGCCGACGTCGCCGTCTCCGAGATCGTGCGCGACACCCTCCCGTCCTGCGTGCGGAACCGCACCGAGACCGTGATCCACGGCATCGACTTGGCGGGCGTGCGCGCGCAACGCGCGCTCCGGGGCCCGATCCGCACGGAACTCGGCATCGGCGCGGACGAGGTGGTCGTCGGCACGGTCGCGAACTTCCGGGCGCAGAAGGACTACCCGAACCTGCTCGCCGCAGCGCGCCTGCTCACGGATCGCGGCGTCCCGGTCCGCATCGTCGCCGTCGGCCAGGGCCCGCAGGAGGAGGAGACCCGTGCCCTCCACGCGTCCCTCGACCTCGGCGACCACGTGATCCTCACCGGCCGGCGCGCCGACGCGGTCGCGGTGATGGGCGCCTGCGACGCGTTCGTAATGGCCTCGAACAACGAGGGGCTCCCGGTCGCGATCATGGAGGCGCTCGCCCTCGGGCTGCCCGTCGTGTCCACCGCGGTCGGCGGCATCCCCGAGGCGATCACCGACGACGTCGAGGGTCTGCTCGTCCCGGCGCGCGACCCCGAGGCGCTCGCCGCCGCGATCACCCGCGTCGTCACCGAGCCCGCGCTACGGGCACGCCTCGCGGCGGGCGCGGCGGCGGCCGGCGATCGCTACGACATCACCGGGACCGCGCGCCGCCTCGAGGAGATCTACGTGACCATCACCGGATCACCGGACGCCGGGGGTGCGGCATGAGCGACGACGGACTCGTGCTGCGCCGCACCACCGCGGCCGACCGCGACGCGGTCATCCGCCTCCTCGCCGCCTCGCTCGGCCGGGAGGACGACCCCCGCTACGGGACCCTCTATGCGTGGAAGCACGAGGAGAACGCGTTCGGCGCGTCGCCCGCGTGGGTCGCGTGCGACGGCGATCGCATCGCCGGGTTCCGTGCGCTCATGCGGTGGGAGTTCACCCGGGGCGACGACATCGTGCAGGCCGTGCGCGCCGTCGACACCGCGACGCACCCCGAGTACCAGGGGCGGGGCATCTTCCCGCGGCTCACACTCCACGGCATCGACGAGCTCCGGGCGAGCGGGCTGCCCACGCCGCGGGGCGACGAGCCGGTCGGGTTCGTGTTCAACACCCCGAACGAGCAGAGCCGCCCCGGCTATCTCAAGATGGGTTGGGAGGTCGTCGGCCGGCCGCCCACGTCGTTCCGCCCGCGCACGATCGCCTCGGCCGTGCGCATGCTGCGCTCCCGCACGCCGGCCGAGCGGTGGTCCTCCGAGAGCACGGTCGGTTCGCCCGCGGCCGAGGTCCTCGCGGACGCGGCCACGCTCGACGCGTTGCTCGCGTCACGTCCGCGGCCCGGCACCCTGCGCACGAACCACACGGCGCGCTCGCTGCAGTGGCGTTTCTCGACCCCGCTCCTCGCGTACCGCGCGGTCGTCGGGCGCGGCGGGCTCGCCGACGGCGTCGCGATCCTGCGCGTCCGCGCCCGTGGCGACGCGCGTGAGGCCGCTCTCTGCGAGGTGATCGCACCCGAGGACGCGCCGAGCGCGCGTCGGGCGCTCGTGCGAGCCGTGCGCAGGCACCTCGACGCCGATTACCTGCTGCGCCTCGGCACCGACCGCGACGGCCTGCTCCCGCTGCCGGGCCAGGGTCCGATCCTCACGTGGCGCAGCGTCACCGAGACGCCGACGCCCCCGCTCGACGCGTGGTCGCTCAGCCTCGGCGACATCGAACTGTTCTGACCCGCGGACCGATCGGTCCGACGACGGCCGACGGGGTCAGGCGGTGCGGCCCTCGTCGAACATCGACTCGTACCGGGTGCCCACGTAGCGGGACCGCAGGTCGTCGAAGTTCGCGACCACGAGGCGCAGGTCCTCGGGCGTGTTCTTGAGCGTCTCGCCCTCGACCGCCATCGGGCGCACGCCGATCCACTCCAACACCTTCGAGAACGAACCCTGCGGGTCGGCGAGGACGTCCTCGTAGTCGATGTCGAGGGTCGGGCGGCCGATCGATGCGACGTAGTCGCGGATCGTCTGCTTCTCCTCCTCGACCGACACGAGGCGGGACGCGAAGTCGTCGGGGTCGACCTCGACGAGCCCGACCTCCTCGACGCCCTCGTACCGGTTCCAGCGACCGGTGCGGTCACGGAGCACCCGGGCCGTGATGCGGCTCACCGCGTGCTTCACGTCGTTGCGGCGGTCGAGCACGATGATCCGGGCGTCGTACTTCGCGATGGTCGACGTGAAGTGGTCGACGTCGAGGACGTCGCGCAGCTTCGTCTTGAAGCCGACCGCGCGGTGGTCGCCGATGAACGGCGCACGCAGGTACTTCTCCAGCCACGCGCGCTGCGCGTCGACGCCCGCCTCACGCAGACCGTCGAGCATCTCGCCCTTCGCCTCGACGTCGGGGTGCCGGTCGATGGCGCTGATGAGGTACGTGCTGCCGGTACGGCCCGGGAAGAGGATCACGAAACGGGAGACGTTCCGACGGAGCACGAGCAATGGATTTCCCTCCTGCGTGGGTTCCGTACACTACCCACGCAGTCGGCCCGTCCGGACCAAGCCCGAAAGGCCATGCATGCCCACCAGCCCCATGCATCGCGTGTCGTCAGGCCTCCGCCGTGCGGCCGGACGCGCGGTCAAGGTCGGGGGCGCCGCGTACGACACCGTGCGGCGGCCGCCCGCCGGGGTGACCGTCCTCATCTACCACCACGTCGGCCGACGCGCCGCGGTCGAGATGGACCTCGACGCCGCGACCTTCGACGCGCAGATGGCCGAACTCGCGGCCTCGGGTCGGGTCGTCGACCTTGACAGCGCGCTCGCGATCCTCGACGGTTCGGCACCGCGCCCCGACCGCGATCCGGTCGTCATCACGTTCGACGACGGCACCGCGGACTTCGCGGACGTCGCGGTCCCGATCCTCAAGCGCCACGGGGTGCCCGCGCTCATGTACCTCGCGACCGGGTTCCTCGACGACGGTGACGCGTTCCCGTACGACGGCACGCCGATGTCCTGGGCCGCGGCGCGCGACGCGTTGACGTCCGGGGTCGTCACGTACGGCTCGCACACGCACACCCACGCCCTCCTCGACCGATTGCCCGCGGCCGCGGCCACCGACGAGCTCGACCGGTCGATCGATCGCATCGCCACGGAGACCGGCACGACACCCCGCCACTTCGCGTACCCGAAGGCGGTCCCGCCCTCAGCCCCGGTCGACGCGCTCGTGCGCGCCCGGTTCACCTCGGCCGCGCTCGCCGGCACGCGGCGCAACCCGTACGGCGCGACCGACCCCCTCGCACTCGCGCGCTCCCCGATCCAGGCGGGCGACGGCATGACGTGGTTCCGGCGCAAGGTCGACGGCGGCCTCGGCCTCGAGAACCGTCTGCGCGACACCGTGAACCGGGTCCGCTACCGAGGGGCGACCACGTGAGCCGACCGCGCCTCATCCACGTCACGACCGCGGACATCAGCCTGTCGCTGCTCCTCGGTCCGCAGCTGCGCGCGTTCCGCGACGCCGGGTACGAGGTCATCGGCGCGTCCGCCCCGGGTCCGTTCGTGTCCGAACTCGAATCCTGGGGCATCGAGCACCACCCGCTCACGCACGCGACCCGCGCGATGGCCCCGCACCACGACGCAGCCGCGCTCGCCGAGCTCTACCGCCTGTTCCGCGCCGAGCGCCCGGCGATCGTGCACACGCACAACCCGAAGCCGGGCGTGTACGGACGTCTCGCGGCCCGGGCCGCGCGCGTACCGGCCGTCGTGAACACCGTGCACGGGCTCTACGCGCTCCCGGAGGACTCCTGGCGCAAGCGCACCGTCGTCTACAACCTCGAACGCATCGCGGCGCGCGGCTCGGACGCGGAACTCGTCCAGAACCCCGAGGACATCGACACGCTCCTCCGCATCGGCATCCCGTCGCGCAAGGTGCGGTTGCTCGGCAACGGCGTCGACCTCGAACGGTTCACCCCGCCGACGCCCGAGGTGCGGGCCGCAGTGCGCGCCGAGCTCGGCGTGGCCGACGACGCGGTCGTGTGCGGGGTCGTCGGTCGGCTCGTCTGGGAGAAGGGGTACCGCGAGGTGTTCGACGCGGCCCGCCGCCTGCGCACCCGGGCACCCGAGGTCATGGTCGTCGTCGTCGGCCCGGAGGATCCGGTGAAGGCCGACGGCGTC